>JBJSXF010000187.1:0-5223 GCA_046086225.1 Actinomycetota bacterium
GACGACATCGCCGTCTTCACGATCCAGCCGTCGGTAGCATCGGGTGCGCATCCCCTCCTGCGCTCGTGGGGGCGGCTCGCGTCCGAAACCGCGACCCTCCTGCGCGGCGATGGTGGCCGCGAGATCGTCCGGGTCGAGCCGTCGTTCCCCGCCACCCTCCTCGGCACGATCCAACGTGACATCACGTCGGGGTCCGATCCCGGCGCCGACGGAACCACTCCCGCCGACCCCTCCGTCCAGGTCCACCTCTGCCACGGCCCGACCCGGCAGGTCGAAGTGCTGCGCGACGCCGTGCTCCACGCCATGGCCGACGACCCGACCCTCACCGCCCGCGATGTGCTCGTCGTCTGCACCGACGTCGAGTCCTTCGCCCCGCTCGTCGAGCCGATCTTCGCGAGCCTGGGCCTGAGGGCCGTCGTCGTCGATCGCTCCACCGCAACCCGCACGCCCGTCGACCTCGCGCTCGAACTCGTGCTCGAGTGCGTCGGTGGCCGCTGCGGGATCGAGGCACTCCTCGACCTCATCTCTTCCGAGATCGTCGCCGACGGTTTCGGGGTCACCGGTGAGGACATTGCGCTGATCGGACAGATCATCGCTCGCCTCGACGTGCGCTGGGGCCTCGGACCCGACGACCGCGAGCGGGCGAGCCTGCCCGCCCCCCACGTCGGCACCTGGCGGCACGCCGTCGACCGTCTCCTCGCCGGCACCCTCGTGCACGCCGTCGGGGACGGACCACTCGTCGACGACGTCGTGCCGTTCGACGATCTCGATGGGCAATCGTCGGTTGCGGTCGCCGAGCTCGCCGAGGTCCTGCGTCGCCTCGAGGGGATCGCCCGGCTCGTCGACGAGGCCGAGCGGGTCGGCGGACCGTCGGCCTGGGCCGACGTCATCGACGGGATCACCTCTGCCTTCCTCGCCGCGCTCCCCGGCGACCCCCGTGGCCTCAGCGAGGTCCGTACCGCCCGATCCGAACTGATCCGGGCCGCCGAGACCGCACCGTCGGCCCGACTCGGGCGCACCGAGTTCCGCGATCTGCTGCTCGGCGCCCAGGGTTCCGAGCGCTCACGTTCAGCCGAATGGCACGACGTCGTACGGGTGGGTTCGATCAACCGACTGCGGGGCGTGCCCGCCCGGGTCATCGCCGTCCTCGGGGTCGACGACGGCCGCCTCCGGGTCGGGGGCAGCGACGGAGACGATCTCCTCGCGGCCGATCCCCACCCCGGCGACCGGGACCCCCGAGCCGAGGAACGCCTGGCGCTGCTCAACTTCGTCATGGCCGCCCGTGACCGCCTCATCGTGCTCGCCGACGGCCACAGCGTCACCACCAACGAGCGACTCGCGGCGACCACGGTGCTGCAAGAGCTCGTCGAGGTCGTGGCCGCAACCGTCGCCCGGCCCGGCGAGGAAGAGAAGAGCTCGGCGGGCGACGCCTTCGGGGGAAATCCGTGCGTGGTGTTCCACTCCCGACAGCCGTTCGACCCGGTGAACTTCGGGTTGCCCAGCTCACCGATACTGAACGTCAATGTGGCGGCCGCGACCGACGGACCCTGGTCGTTCGACGAGCGGGCCCTCCGGGTTCTGCACTCTTCTCCCGTATCGGCGGGGGCCGCCGTGACCGACCTGTTCGCGGGGGTGGCCGGGCCCGAGTTCGATTCCGACCAGCGGGTCGAACTCGACGACCTCGTCCGATCGACGCGTCGACCCGTCGCGCACTTCGCTCGGCACACCCTCCGCGTCGCTCTCCCCGACGAAGACGAGCAACCCGATCCCGAGATCGAATTGTGGCCCAACGGACTCACCGAAGCCGAGATCGGCCGTGAGTTCCTCGCCGCGCTGCTCGACGGTCGCGACATCGACACCTGGATGCAGGGTCGCCAACTGCGGGGCGGGACCCCGCCCGGCCTTCTCTCCGAGCCGTTCTGGTCGGCACTGCGACCGGTCATCACCGAGATCGCCGAGCATTCGGGGATGCTCGAGGTCGAACCGACCGTGATCCCGCTGCACGACGCCGCGCTTCCCCTCACCGGGTCGATCACCGTCTACGACACCACAATCGTCGACGCCGCGTACGTTCGCCGCCATGCGAGCGCCCGCACGCAACCCTGGCTCAGGCTCGCTGCGCTGACCCTGACCGTCCCGAACACGCGCTGGAGGGCCCGGATCGTCCGCCGAGCCGCGTCGAAAGCCGAGGCCAAGCGGTCCGGGTCCGAGGTGCACGTCGAGGCATTCACCATCGCCGGCTCAGGTATCGAAGATCGTGTCGCCCGCGCCGAGCAGATCCTCGCCTTCGCCGCCGACATCCGTCAGCGCGCCGAACGCGGGCCGATCCCCTTCTTCGACCGGACATCGTGGACGCTCGGGATGGCGAAGTATTCCGAGACGGCACTCAACTCCGATCTCGAGCGCGACACCCGCACGCCGGCCGCCCGCTGGGTGACCGGCCCACTCCAGGCATCCGATCTGCGGGCCCAGCCCGACACCGTCCTCGCCGACGGCCTCCCCGAGGGCGAGTTCCCTGCTCTGCGTTTCGCCCGGGCCCTCGCCCAGTGCTGGGACGAAACGGTCACCATCAGCAAGGCGGTGGGGTCATGACCTCCTCGGCCGTGCCTCCGACCGGAGCTGACCGCTCCGACGAATTCGATCTCACCGGTCCCCTCCCCCAGAAGATGACCGTCCTCGAGGCGAGTGCCGGTACCGGGAAGACCTACACGCTGACCGCGCTCGTGGCCCGCTTCGTGGCCGAAGGCCGAATCGAGATCGGCCAGCTCCTGATGATGACGTTCACCCGCGCCGCCGCCGCCGAGATGCGAGAGCGCACCCGCGCTCGCCTGGTCGAGGTCCGCGACGCGATCGACTCGGCCACTCCGGTCCGCGACGGGTGGCTGGGCACCATCGTGGACGCCCCGCCGCACGAGCTCGAACAGCGGCGCAACCGCATCGTCGCCGCACTCTCCGCACTCGACGACGCCTCGATCACGACCATCCACGGCTTCTGCCAGCAGACGCTCCACGAACTCGGGGTCCTGGCCGGCGACATCGCCGCCAGCGAGGTTTCGGAACGGTCCGACGGACTCGTCGCATCGCTCGTACGCGACGAACTCGTCCGCACCCTCGGCCGTGCCCCCGACGCACTCGGCCCCATCGGCGACCGATCGCTCGTCACCGTCGAGAAGGAACTCCTCGACGTCGTTCAAGGCACGCTCTCCAACCACGGCGTCGAGCGGGCGCCCCGTGACCCGGCCCCCGACTCGACCGAGGGAGCGTGGGCCGGAGCTGTCGATCGGGTCATCGCAGCCGTCGCGGCCGGCCGTCTGCGGAGCGGAACCGCCGGTTTCGACGACCTCATCACGGGGGTCGGTCGCCTCATCGACGACGCCCAGACCTCCGACACCGTCATTCGTCGCATGCACGAACGGTTCCGCCTCGTCCTCATCGACGAGTTCCAGGACACCGACACCGTTCAATGGAAGATTCTCCGCCGCATCTTCGTCGATCCGCATCCCGACATGTCGGAACCCGTTGTGATCTGCGTGGGCGACCCCAAGCAAGCGATCTACCGGTTCCGGGGCGCCGACATCGACGCCTACCTCCTGGCGCTCGACGAATCCGGTGCACAACGCTCCGACCTGCGCACCAACTTCCGAGCCGACCGGCACCTCGTCGCAGCCACGAACGAACTCATGCGGGGCCTCGACCTCGGACGGGGCCGCATCCCCTACGTCGAGGTGCACCCCAACCCCGGGGCCCCCGATTGCGCGACGGGCGACGGGATCTCGCTCGACGTCCGTTGGCTCCCCGAGTCCGTCCCCCTCCAGGGTCGGGCGAAGCAATCCGCCGGGGCTATTCGCGAGCGCATCGCCGCCGACCTCGGCGACGAGGTGGTCCGCCTGCTCGGGACCGAACTCGCACTCGATGACGGGAACCGCCCGGTCGAGCCGAAGGACATCGCCGTGCTCGTACGGGCCAACGACGATGCTCGTCCCATCCTCGAAGCGCTGCGGATACGCGGTGTGCCCACCGTCCAGGCCCGAATCGGATCGGTCACGACGTCAGAGGCGATGGACCAGTTCCGGCTTCTCGCGGCCGGCCTCGCCAACCCGAGTGACCTGCGCCGACTCCGCGCTCTCGGACTCGGATGGTTCGTCACCGCGTCGGAGTCCCTCGCGGTCGCCGCCGACAACGATCAGGCGAACGCCGATCTCCAACGGCGGTGCGACCGCTGGGCCGACGAACTGCGAGCACACGGAATCGTTGCGTTCCTCGAGCACCTCCGTACCGACTCGGCCCTGCTCGGAAACCTGGCCGACGGGGGCAACCTCGAGCGCGGGCTCACCGACCTCGAGCACATCGTCGAGATCGTTCATCGCCGGACCAAGGGGATCGGGATCTCGGGAGCTGTGCTCGCCCGCATCCTCGGTGAGATCGCAACCGCCGACGAGGACTCCGAGATCGACCAGCGGCGCACCGACACCGACTCCACTGCCGTGCTGCTCACGTCGATGCACAGCGCCAAGGGACTCGAATACCCCATCGTGCTCGTTCCGTTTCCGAAGAAGATCCGCAACACTCCCCCGTTCCTCTTCACGATCGACGAGCACCGATTCATCGACACGGCCCCGCCCGTCGAATGGTCCGACCTCGATTCCGACCAAACGCGACGAAAGGCTCTCGCGCTCACCGAAATCGAAGAGGACGAGCGACGACTCATCTACGTCACCCTGACCCGACCGAAGCACCGGCTCACGATCTGGTGGGGCCAGTCGAGCGGGGTCGAGAAGGGTTCGCTCGCCCGAGTGCTCTTCCACCGGCCCGACGCACCCGAACCGTTCGCAGCCCCGAAGGGTGACGATGCCGTGCGCGGCGCATTCGAGGCCCTGCAGGCGAGAATCGGTGCCCCGATGCGGTTCACCGAACTCGGGCCGCAGCCCCTCAGCGCGCCGCCCACCTATCTGCGACCGACTCCCGACCTGGCCGACGCGGCGATTGCGGCGATCCCCGCAACCGCCGCTCCACGCGCCGACTGGTTCCGCTGGTCGTTCTCGAGCATGGCCGGCGCCGTCGGCCCGGGCCGTGGGCTCGACGAGACGCGAGCGGGCCACGACGAGGGTGATCCCGCCGCAGAAGCGATCAACGAACCGAGCGAATCGGCGCAGGTACTCGCCGGCGATCTCCTCGGCCTCCCGGCGAGCGCGGCGTTCGGTGTGCTCGTACACGACGTGCTCG
>JBJSXF010000188.1:0-17065 GCA_046086225.1 Actinomycetota bacterium
AATCCACACGGTGGCGCACTACGGGCGGAGCCGCCCCGCGCACCTGCGCACCGCACTGATGCTCGGCGCACCACCCGAGTTCCCCGGCACGGTCTGCGTCATCCCCGGGTGCGAACGCCGACACCACCTCGAGTGGGATCACATCCAGCCCTTGGCCCGGGGTGGACCGACGAGCCTCGCGAACCTCCAGCCCCTCTGCCCCGCGCACCACCGCGAGAAGACACGCGCCGATGCCCGCGCCCGATCGGGGGCATCGCCCTGACGTGTACCCGGGCGGACCACCCGAGCGGAACACCGAGACCTGCACGCGAACGCGACCGAGGCCGGAACCCGGATGCCTCCGCATCGTTGCGGGGAACCGAGGTCCGGCCTCGTTCGGGCCTTCCGGCTCGGGCGTCGGCACGGTCCCCGGGTCGGGGGGAGACCCGGGGAGCCGGCCGAGCCCGGCCGAAGATCAGGCGGCGCTGCAGACCGTGTCGACGATGAGCCGCGTGACCACGTACGGGTCCATGTTGGCGTTCGGGCGCCGGTCCTCGATGTAGCCCTTCTTGTCGACCTCCACCTGCCACGGGATGCGCACCGATGCGCCGCGGTCGGAGACGCCGTAGCTGAACTCGCTCCACGGGGCGGTCTCGTGCATGCCGGTGAGCCGGTGCTCGATGTCGGCGCCGTAGTTCTTCACGTGCTCGATCGCTTTGGTGCCGAGCGCCTCGCTGGCCTTCACGATCGGGTCGTAGCTCTCCCGCATCGCCGGGGTCGAGAAGTTGGTATGCGCGCCGGCGCCGTTCCAGTCACCCTTGACCGGCTTCGGGTCGAGCGTCGCCGCGATCCCGTAGCCCTCGGCCACGCGGTAGAGCAGCCAGCGGGCGACCCAGAGGTGGTCCGACACCTCGAGCGGACTCAGCGGGCCCACCTGGAACTCCCACTGACCGGGCATCACCTCGGCGTTGATGCCCGAGATGCCGAGGCCCGCCGCCAGGCAGGCGTCGAGGTGCGCCTCGACGACCGGCCGACCGAACACCTCATCGGCGCCGACACCGCAGTAGTAGAAGCCCTGCGGGGCCGGGAAGCCACCACCGGCGGGGAAGCCGTGCGGGCGGCCGTTCTCGAAGAACGTGTACTCCTGCTCGATCCCGAACAGCGGCTCCTGCGCCGCGAACTTCTCGGCGACCGGCCGCAGCGCCGCGCGGTTGTTGGTGACGTGCGGAGTCATGTCGGTGAGCATCACCTCGCACATGACGAGCACGTGGTCGCCCCCGCGCATCGGGTCGGGGCACGAGAACACCGGCTGCAGCACGCAGTCCGAGTTGGAGCCCGGCGCCTGGTTCGTGCTCGAGCCGTCGAAGCCCCAGATCGGGAGGCTCTTCGCGTCGGTCTTCGCGCCCTTCGGGAGGATCTTCGTCTTCGAGCGCAGACGCGACGTCGGCTCCGTCCCGTCGATCCAGATGTACTCGGCCTTGATCACTGTCGTTCCTTTCGGATGCGTTACCCGGCGGATGCTGCGAACGTCCGGACAGAACTGCCGAGCCGTTCAGTGCCCGCTCAGTCTGGCCAATCGGGGTTGCCCGGTCGTTGCCCCATTGTGAACGGTCTGTTACAGCGTCGGCGAGTCGAGCCCTCGACCCGCCCCGGGAGCGGCCCCGGGCACCGCAACCGACCTCACCCGTAACATGAGCATCGTGCAGCGCCAGATCGAGTACGTGCTGCGGACCGTCGAGGAACGGGGCGTCCGGTTCGTCCGGCTCTGGTTCACCGACGTCCTCGGCTTCCTGAAGTCGGTGGAGATCACCCCGGCCGAGTTGCAGTCCGCGCTGGAGCAGGGCGTCACCTTCGATGGCTCCACCATCGAGGGCTACAGCCGCATCCAGGAATCCGACATGATCGCCCGCCCCGACGCTGCGACCTTCGAGCTCCTCCCCTCGACCCGCCCCGAAGAGCCCGTCGTCGCCCGGATCTTCTGCGACATCGAGACCGTCGGCGGGGAGCCGTTCGCGGGCGATCCCCGGTTCGTCCTCAAGCGGAACCTCGAGCGGGCCCGGGCCGCCGGCTTCACCTTCCTCGTCGGACCCGAGATGGAGTTCTTCTACTCGCGGACGATGCAGGAGCTCGAGCCACTCGACGCCGCCGGCTACTTCCAGCTCACCGCCCACGACCTCGGCTCCGAGCTGCGCAAGCAGACCGTGCTGCGCCTCGAGGCAATGGGCATCCCGGTCGAGTACTCGTTCCACGAGAACGGTCCGTCGCAGCACGAGATCGACCTCCGCCACACCGACGCCCTCACGATGGCCGACAACGTCATGGCGTTCCGGCTCATCGCCAAGGAAGTCGCCGCCGACGCCGGGGTCTACGCCACGTTCATGCCCAAGCCCCTCACCGGTGCTTTCGGATCGGGCATGCACACCCACATGTCGCTCTTCTCCGGCGACGACAACGCCTTCCACGACCCGACCGACGAGTACGGACTCTCGTCGGTGGCCAAGCGCTTCATCGCCGGGCTCCTCGTGCACGCCGACGAGATCTGCGCCGTCACCAACCAGTGGGTGAACTCCTACAAGCGCCTCATCCCCGGCTACGAAGCCCCCGTCTACAAGTGCTGGGCCCGCAACAACCGCTCGGCCCTCGTCCGCATCCCACTCGCTCGGGCCGCCAAGACCGAGTCCACCCGCATCGAGTTCCGAGCCCCCGACCCGGCCTGCAACCCCTACCTCGCCTTCTCGGTCATGCTCGCCGCCGGGCTCCGTGGCATCGAAGCCGGCTACGAGCTGCCACCCGAAGCCACCGACAACATCTACGCAATGAGCGACGACGCGCGCGAGACCGAGGGCATCGGCGCCCTTCCCGGCTCGCTGCGCGACGCCCTCGACGCCATGGAGCGCTCCGAGCTCGTCGCCGACGCGCTCGGCGAGCACATCTTCGAGAACTTCCTCGCCAACAAGCGGCGCGAGTGGGCCGACTACAAGGCGTACGTCACCCCCTTCGAGACCGACCGCTACCTGCCCACCCTCTGAGCGGAGCGGACCCGATGCGCGAGCACATCCTCCTGGTCCACCCCGACCCACCGTCACCGCTGCTCGCCCAGACCCTCGACCTCGCCGGGATCACCTGGAAGGCGGTCGCCAACGCCGCGGCCGCGATGCAGGACGAGCCCGACGCCGGATGGTCGGGAGCCATCGTGAGCGCCGAGGACGACCCCGAGATCGCATTCTCGATCTGCCGCACCCTCCGCAAGGGCGACGCCCGCGTCGACGCGATCCTCGTGCTCGTCTCCGGCGGTCAGCTCGCCGATCTCGACGACCGCGAAGACCTCTTCGACGACTTCTGCCTCAGCCCCTTCCACCCCCGCGAGCTCGAGACCCGTATCCACCACCTGTTGTTCCGGACCGGACGCACGAGCGGACCGGAAGTCACCGCCTACGGCGATCTCGTCCTCAACTTCGAGACGTACCAAGCCGCAGTCGGCGGGAAGCCGCTCGACCTCACCTACATGGAGTACGAGCTGCTCAAGTTCCTCGTCTCCCACCCGGGGAAGGTGTTCACCCGTGAGCAGCTGCTGTCACGGGTGTGGGGCTACGAGTACTACGGCGGCGCGCGCACGGTCGATGTCCACGTGCGGCGACTGCGGGCCAAGCTCGGCGAGGAGCACGCCAATCTGATCCAGACCGTGCGATCGGTCGGCTATCGGTTCGGGGCGGCCCGCTGGCCCACTGCGACCGGCGGCGAGACGACCGGCTGAAACCCGACCGGCACCCGAGCGGGGCGGGTCAGCCTTCGGCGGGCGTCGCAGCGCGCTGGTCTGCGTCCTCCGACTGCAGCCAGCCGTGCAGCGCCGACCAGACCGCACCACCCATGAACAGCGCGACCGGTCCGATCAGCACGAACACGATCAGGATCAACACGGCTCCCAGCACGATCGCGAGGTTATCCCCGACCCACCGCTCGCGAACCCGACCCGGCCGACGAACCCCGATCATGCGGGCGCGTGCGCCCAGACTTCGATCTCCACGAGGGCTCCGGCCGGGAGTCCCACCACCGCCACCGTCGACCGGGCCGGGCGATGGTCGCCGAACGCTTCGGCGTAGACGGCATTCACCGCGGCGAAGTCGGCCATGTCGGTGAGGAACACCGTCGACTTCGCCACATCGGCGAGCGTCGCCCCGCAATCGCCGAGCACGGCGGCGATGTTCGCCAGCACCTGACGGGCCTGGGCCTCCGGTCCGCCACCGACGATCACACCGGTCGCCGGATCGAGCCCGACCTGGCCGGCGAGCACCAGCCAATCTCCGGCCCGCACTGCGGGCGAGTAGGGCCCGGCCACGGGCGGGGCACTCGGGGTGGGGACGGGACGGACGCTCATCGGGGGAGGAGCGTACGCACCGGCAAGGCGACCGGACACCCCGCAGCCAGCCAAGCCGCCGCCGCAGTCGCCGCGAACACCGCGTCGGTCGCCCGGGCTCGGGGCGGCGCCGGGTCGTCGAGCAGCTCCACGTCGACCGGCGGCATCCCCGCCGCCCGCGGCACACCGAACGATCGGATCGTGAGGTCGTGCACCTCCCCCGTCGTCGGGTCGACGGCGAGGCCCTCGGTGCACACCCAGCCGAGCGCCATGTGCACGGCACCGATCGCGTACGAGCGCAGCACGACCGGGTCGAGCGGGTCACCCGCAGCGAGCCCGATCCGCACCCGGGTGATCCGGCCGTCGGTCACCTCGAGCGCGGCCGAGGCCCGGGCTCCGCTCGGGGTCACGACCTCGGGGACCTGCCCGAGCGCACCGGCCACGAGCATCGCCTGCTCGGCGAGACCGACGGCCCGCAGATCGCCGTTCGTCGGCGGACCGGCAACCTGCACCGTGCGCCAGCTCGCCTGCACCGTGATGCCGTCGCCGACCGGCCACACGACATCCGTCGGGAAGCCCGGCGCCGCCACCCCGTCGATGCGCACCCCATCGCCGTCGCGCCGAGCCGTTGCGGCAATCGGCGGTCGTTTCGGTCCGAGCCGCACGACGTCTTCGCGGGCGAGTACGACCCGCACCGTCTGCCCGAGGCGGTCGGCGAGTTCGCGCGCCGCGGTCGGGGCCGGGGAGTGCAGCTTGCCGCCGAACGCGCCACCTTGGGCCAGCGGCGACGCCGGCTCACCGCCCGGAGCGCACCACGACGCATCGGGCTCGAGGTACGCGGGCTCGACCCACTGGGTCGCGAGGGCCACCGTGCCGTCCGGGCGTTCCGGGCCGGGCGTCAAGGAATCAACGGGCGTCAGGAAGCGGAGCAGCGGAGGGTCGGGATCGACCGTCGTCCGCCGCCCCTGCACCTTGCCGGCCCCGGCCCGGGCCGCGGCGAGCGATTCGGCGACGACCCACCGACACCCGGCCGCCTCGACCACCTCCACCCCGTCGGGCACCGGACCGGACGGGAGGGGCACCGCGACGAGGGCGTCGCGCGGTGCGGTGTCATCCGCGAAGAGCGCCGGGCCGAGCGGAACCTCGGGGCCCACGAGTTGCGGCCCGCCACCCTCGAGCCGGGCCCGTTCGGCCGCCGCCGCGCGATCCCGCACCCAGGAATCCCCCGAAGAATCGCCCGAAGAATCCCCCGAAGAATCGCCCGAAGAATCGGGGACACGGGCCGATGCGTCTCCGCCGGTGCCGAGGGCCCGGTCGAGCGCTTCGGTGATCGTCTGCCATCCGGTGCACCGGCACAGATGGGCGGCGAGCCCCCGGTCGACCGCCGGCGGCCGCTCGCCCGCGAAGCGCATGATGATCCCTGGCGTGCAGAATCCGCACTGGGAGCCGCCGGTCGCCGTGAACGCGTCGGCGAAGCGTTCTCGCACCGCCGGATCGAGCCCGGCGATCGTCGTGACGACCCGGCCCCCGACCCGCTCGACCGGCGTCACGCACGCCACCCGGGGCGCGCCGTCGACGAGCACCGTGCAGCATCCGCACTGGCCCTGGGGCGCGCAGCCGTCCTTGACGGCGACGATTCCGAGACGCTCGCGGAGGACGACGAGCAGTGATTCGCCCGGCGCCGCGTCGACCTCGACGCGAACGCCGTCGCAGGTGAAGGTGACCGCGGCTACGAGAACGACTGGCCGCAGCCGCAGGTGCGCTGGGCGTTCGGGTTGTCGATCGTGAAGCCCGCGCCCTGCAGCCCGTCCTTGTAATCGAGGGACGCGCCGGTGAGGTGCTGTGCGCTCGCCGGGTCGACCACGACGGTGACGTCGCCGTAGGCGGTCGCCAGGTCGTCGTCAGCCTGCTCCGAATCGAAGAACATCTCGTACGAGTAGCCGGAGCAGCCGCCGGGCCGGACCGCCACCCGCAGGAACAGCTCGGGCTGGCCCTCGGCGTCGAGGAGCTCCTTCACCTTGGTGGTCGCAGTGTCGGTGAGTGCGATCATCGCTGAACCTTTCCGTTCACATCGGACCCGGGGTTCCGGATCCGGTCCCGCAGCCCCCGAGGGAGTGCGGTCGAGGCTCTGAAGGTTACCGGAGGCTTCACGAGCGCCGGTATCGTGCGACGAACGGCGGGACGCTTGCGGCAGCCCGTGCGGTTCCTTCCACCATGGCGACCCCGCCCCCCGCTCCCGACGACCGGCCCGACGCCGACCGGCCCGAGGCCGACCGGCCCACCCCCGATGACGTGCGGGCCGTGCTCGCCGGCGTGCTCGACCCCGAGCTGCGGGCCTCGATCACCGAGCTCGGCATGGTGCGCGACGTCGCCGTCGGTGTCGACGGCATCGTCACCGTGCACGTCGCCCTGACCACGGCGGCGTGTCCGCTCCGGGGCCAGATCGGCAACGACGTCCGCGCCAAGGTGGCCGGCCTGCCCGGCGTCACCGACGTCCGGGTCGAGTACGCCGAAATGACCCAGGAGCAGCGTTCGGCGCTCATGCAGCGGGCCCGGCTCATCGCCTCGCAGTCGGCGCCCACCACCGAAGTGCCGCCCACCACCCGCGTGCTCGCGGTCGGCAGCGGCAAGGGCGGGGTCGGGAAGTCGTCGGTGACCGCCAACCTCGCCGCCGCGCTCGCCGACCGTGGCCTCACCGTGGGTGTCCTCGACGCCGACATCTGGGGCTTCTCGATCCCGCGCATGCTCGGTGTGCGGGGTCGCCTCGCCGGCGAGCGCGCGGCCGACGGCCGAGGGAAGATCGCCCCCCATGAGGTACCGGTCGGCACCGGACGTCTCCGGGTCGTGTCGATGGGGCTGCTCGTCGACGACGAGGACACGGCCCTCATGTGGCGCGGTCTGATCCTGGCCAAGGCGCTCGAGCAGTTCCTCGTCGATGTCACCTGGGGCGACCTCGACTACCTCCTGATCGACATGCCCCCCGGCACCGGCGACATCCAGATGGCCCTCGCCCGACTGCTCCCCCAAGCCGAGATGCTCGTGGTCACCACACCGGCGAAGGGCGCGCAGAAGGTCGCGGCCCGCGTCGCCGACATGGCCCGGCGCTCCTACCTGAAGGTGCTCGGTGTCATCGAGAACATGTCGGCGTTCGTCGCGCCCGACGGCAGCCGCCACGAGATCTTCGGCGCGGGCGGGGGCCGTCGCCTCGCCGCGCTCACCGGCGCGCCGCTCGTGGGTGAGATCCCGATCGAGTCGGCGGTCTCTACCGGAGGCGACGCCGGTCGACCGGTCGTGATCGCCGACCCGACCAGCCCTGCGGCGGCCGCGCTCCGTGGCGTCGCCGACCGGATCGTCGACGAGTTGCTGCCGCCGGTCGAGATGGCGGGCTGCACCGCCCGCATGACCGAGCTCCTCGCGCAGCTCGGTACCGACCGGCCTGCCTGACGCACTCGGGGCCCGACGCGCCCCGCCTCGGGCCGACCGAACCGGCGGGTACCGCGAATCGCTACGCGCCGGCCCGGAGGATGAACCGGCAGCCGTACTCGGTCTCGATCGACATCGACTCGGCGGGGATCTCCTCGACGTCGATCACGAGCTCGTCGCCGACCGGGTACATGCCGCGCAAGAACGCCGAGGCGTAGACGGTGACCCCGCCCACCTCGCCGACCGGCTCCGCGTCGGGCCCCGGCCAGTAGTCCTCGTAGAGGAAGGGCGCAGTCGACTCGCAACAGCCGGTGCCGAGGGAGAACACGAGCTCACCGGCCCGGTCGTGCCGGGCCCGCGCCACGACCTGCGCCGCGGCCTCGGTGCCGGTGACCTTCACCGCCGCGCCCCTCTGCCGCCTGCGCGGCGGAGCACGCTCCGGACCTCGCGCCGGCCCACGCGCCGGACCTCGCGCCGAGACTCACGCCGTCCGACGAACCCGGAGCCGATCAGATGTTCCCGGAGAGTGCAGCGAAGTGCAGGTAGCCGTCGCGGCTGCCGGCCGTGTTCTCCCACACGTGCTTGATCTGCCGGTACTCGTTGAAGCCGTAGTCGCCCAGCTCGCGGCCGATGCCCGACTGCTTGTAGCCACCGAACGGCTGGGTCGGCGTGATCATGTGGTAGTCGTTGATCCACACGGTGCCGGTGCGCATCCCTGCGGCCACGCAGTTGGCCCGACCCGAGTCGGTCGACCACACGCCGCCGCCGAGGCCGTAGATCGAGTCGTTCGCGATCTTCACCGCCTCCTCGTCGGAGTCGAACGGGATCACGCAGAGCACCGGCCCGAAGATCTCCTCCTGGGCGATGCGCATCGAGTTGTCGGCCTCGAAGATGGTCGGCGTGAAGAACGCGGTGGCGTCGAGCCCCTCGGCCAGGCCGGTGGGCCGGGTGCCGCCGCAGAGCAGCTTGGCCCCCTCGTCGAGCCCCAGCTTCACGTAGCGCTCGGCGGTGTCGGCCTGCGACGGGCTGACGAGCGGGCCGAGGTCGGAGGCCATGTCCATGTTGTCGCCGATGACGAGCTTGCCGGCCCGCTCCACGAGCATCCCGACGAACTCGTCGTAGATCTTGCGGGAGACGAGGGCCCGCGTGCCCGACTCGCAGACCTGACCGTTGTGGAAGAACGTGCCCCACAGCACGCCGGCGGCGGCGAGGTCGAGGTCGGCGTCGTCGAGGACGATGTTGGCCGACTTGCCCCCGAGTTCGAGGGTGACCTTCTTCACCGTGCCCGAGGCGAGCTGCATGATGCGACGCCCCACCTCGGTCGAGCCGGTGAACGCCACCTTGTCGACGAGCGGGTGCTGGGCGAGCTCCTCGCCCGCGCTCCCACCGGGACCGGTGATGAGGTTGACGACACCGGGCGGGATGTCGGCCTCGGCGCAGGCCCGCACCATCTCGACCGCGCTGAGCGAGGTGAAGCTCGCCGGCTTCAGCACGACGGAGTTGCCCGCCGCGATCGCCGGGGCGATCTTCCAGCCGGCCATGAGGAACGGGAAGTTCCAGGGCACGATGCCCGAGCAGACGCCGATGGGCTCGTAGCGCACCGTCGACTTCGCGGGCGGGAACGGCGACACGCCCCGGTCGACCTCGTCGGGCTGACTCTCGGCGAGCTCGGCGAAGGTGTTGAACGTGCCGACCGCGCCGGGCACGTCGGCGAACATCGCTTTGCGCATGGTGCCCCCGCCGTCACGCGCCTCGATCTCGGCGAGCTCGGCGGCCCGACCGTTGAGGATCTCGGCGACGGCGCGCAACTTCGCAGCACGCTCGGCACCGGTCATACGCGCCCACGGGCCGTCGTCGAACGCCCGCCGGGCGGCCTCGACCGCCCGCTGGGCGTCGGCCCGGCCCGCCTTGGCGAGGTCGCCGATCTTCTCGCCCGTGGACGGGGCGTAGGTCTCGAAGGTCTCGCCCGATTCGGCGTCGACCCACTGGCCGTCGATGAAGAGCTGCGTCGCGGTCATGGTTCCTCCCTGGCTCGCAGTGGGACCACGGTAACCCCGGGGTCAGACGAGTCGCCAAGTGCCGGTGTACCCCCGGCCGTCGGCCCGACCTTCGGCCCGCAGTTTGCGGAGGTGGGCGTAGATCTGGCGGCGGGCCATCTCAGCCAGGCCGGGGGCCAGGTCGGGGTAGATCGTGCGAGCCAGGCGTCGCACCGTGCGGGGCGCCTCGGCGAGGAGCGCGACCACCTCCCGCTCGCGGAGCCGCCGGTGGGCGAGGTACGAGTCGAGCACGACCTTCGGGTCGGTCATGACCGCGCCGTGACCGGGGAGGATCCGGGCGAGCCGACGGAGGGCCCGGAGCCGCTCGAGCGAGGTGAGGTACGCGGCCATGTCGCCGCCCCGTTGCGGGTTGACGACCGTGGTGGTGCCCTCGAGCACGTGGTCGCCGGTGAGGAGCGTCCGCTCCTCCTCGAGGAGCAGGCACGCATGGTTGGGCGCGTGCCCGGGTGTGTGGAGCACCGTGAGCCGGAACTCGCTCCCGGCGATCGTGTCGCCGTCGGCGAGCACCCGGTCGATCGGCACGGTGACGGCATCGGCGCGGGGCGCTCCGGGGAGCGCGCACACCGGCGCGCCGGTGCGTTCCCGGATCGCGGCGGCCGCGGGCCAGTGATCGGGGTGCGTGTGCGTGAGCACGATCCCGCGCACGCGCTCGGGATCGGCCGCACCGAGCACGGCTTCGATGTGCCGGTCGAGGGCCGGACCCGGGTCGACGATCGCGACCTCGTCGACCCCGACGAGATACGTGTTCGTGCCCGCGCCGGTCATGAGGCCGGGGTTGTCGGCGATCACCCTGCGCACCAGCGGCGACAGGGCCCGCGGCGCCTCGACGGTCAGGTCGGACACGTCATCCCCACCCGACCCTTCGTTCCACGCGACGATGCTACGAGCCGGTCGTAACCTCCCGGTCGTGGCGGACGCCCGGGACGACGAACACCTGAACGACGAGCACCTGAACGACGAGCATGCGGGCGACGAGCGCCGGCGCCTGCCGAGCGTCGAGCGGGTGCTCGCCGATCTCGACCCCGCGGTTCCCCATGGCGTGCGAGCCCGGATCGCCCGGGCCGTGATCGCCGAGGCCCGGGCCGGACGCCTCGCGCCCGCCGCAGTCGGACCGGAGGCCACGCGGCGAGCGGCCGACTTCCGGACCGGGCTGCTCGGCCCGGTGATCAACGCCACGGGCGTGCTCCTGCACACCAACCTCGGCCGGGCGCCGATCGGCCGTGACGCCGTCGAGGCGATGATCGGCGCCGCGGGGTACGCCAACGTCGAGTACCGCCTGACCGAGGGCGTGCGGGGCTCCCGCCACGAGCACGCCGGCGCGCTGCTCGCCGCGGCGTGCGGCGCGGAAGCGGGCATCGTCGTCAACAACAACGCCGCCGCGGTGCTCCTCGTGCTCGCCGCCCTGGCCCGGGACCGCCGGGTCGTGGTCTCCCGGGGTGAGCTCGTCGAGATCGGCGGGGGCTTCCGGGTGCCCGACATCCTCGCCGAGACCGGCGCCCGGCTCGTCGAGGTCGGCACCACCAATCGCACGACGGTGGACGACTACGAGCGGGCCCTCGACGACGACGTCGCGCTCGTGATGAAGATCCACGCGTCGAACTACCGGATGGTCGGCTTCGTCGCCGCGGCCGGCGTCGCCGAACTCGCGCCGCTCGGCCGTCCGGTCGTCGTCGATGCGGGCTCGGGCCTGCTCGACGACACGGTGCCCTGGCTCGCCGAGCGGCCGGAGTGGCTGCGCGACGAACCCGGGGTACGGCAGTGCCTCGATGCGGGCGCCGCGCTCGTGACCTTCTCGGGCGACAAGCTGCTCGGCGGACCCCAGGCCGGGATCGTGGTCGGCCGCCGCGAGCTCATCGACCGCATGAAGGCCCATCCCCTGGCCCGGGCCCTGCGGGCCGACAAGGTGACCCTCGCCGGGCTGCAGGCCGTCGCCGCTGCGTACCTCGACGGGCAGGCGGGCGCGATCCCGTTCTGGAGGATGGCGGCCATGCCGGTTTCGGCGCTCGCCGAACGGGCCGGGTCGGTCGTCGCCGCGCTGACGTCGGCCGGGGTCACCGCGACCGCGATCACCACCGAGGCCGTGGCCGGGGGCGGCGCACTGCCCGGGCTCGGGATCCCGTCGGCGGGCGTCGCGGTGGACACCCGGCGCGCCGTGGCCTTCGCCGCCGCGCTGCGAACCGACCGCATCGTGGCCCGCATCGAGGACGGCCGGGTCGTCTGCGATCTCCGCACCGTCGACCCGACCGACGACGATCGACTCGTCGCCGCGCTCGTCGCCGCATCCACTCCGACCACCCCGTCCACCCCATCCACCCCGCCCAGTCCGACCGACGCGTCGATCACGCCCGGCCCGGACCCCGCCGACCGGACCTGAGGCGCCGAGCCCGTGCGGACGGTCGCCACCGCCGGTCACGTCGACCACGGCAAGTCGACGCTCGTGCAGGCCCTCACCGGCACCGACCCCGACCGATTCCCGGAGGAGAAGGCCCGGGGACTCACGATCGACCTCGGCTACGCGTTCTGCACGTTGCCCTCGGGGCGGACCGTCGGCTTCGTCGACGTGCCCGGTCACGTGCGGTTCGTGAAGAACATGCTGGCCGGGGTCGGGGCCGTCGACCTCGCGCTCCTCGTCGTCGCCGCGAACGAGGGGTGGATGCCCCAGACCGAGGAGCACGTGCAGATCCTCGACCTGCTCGGGATCGATCACGGGATCGTGGCCCTCACCAAGACCGCGATCACCGATCCCGAACTCGCGCTGCTCACCCGGCTCGAGATCGAGGAGCGGCTCGACTGGCCCGTGATCCCCGTCGACTCGCCGACCGGTGCCGGTCTCGACGAGCTCGGCGCCGCGCTCGACGCCCTGCTCGCGGGCGCGCCCGCGCCCCGTGACGACGATCGGCCGCGGCTGTGGGTCGACCGGGTCTTCGCGGCGCGCGGGTCGGGCACGGTGGTCACCGGCACGCTCACCGGCGGATCGCTCGCGCGCGACGAGGAGGTCGCCGTGGCGCCGGGCGACCGGCGGGCCCGCATCCGCGGCATCGAGTCGCGCGGCGAGCGGCTCGACGCCGTCGGACCCGGGGCCCGGGTCGCCCTGAACCTGGCCGGGATCGACCATCACGAGCTGCGTCGGGGGGATGCCGTCGTGCGCCCCGGTCAGTGGGCCGAGGTCACCGTGGTCGACGTGGCCCTTCGGCTGCTCCCGGGCCGGGAGCAGCCGCGCCGCACCGAGGTGACGATGCACGTCGGATCGGGGGAGCAGCGGGCCCGCCTCCGCCTCCTCGACGATGGGGGCACCACCGCCCGGGTCCGGTTCGACCGACCGGTCGTGCTCGCGCCGGGCGATCGGATCGTGCTGCGGTCGACCGGGGCCCGGGCGACCGTCGGCGGCGCGACCGTCCTCGACCTCGCGCCCGCCCGCCGCACGGCGGACGCCCTCACCCGGCTCGCCCGGCCCCTGGGCGCGCGAGTCCTCGCGGCCCGACCCTGGTGCCGACCCGACGAGTTCACCCGCCTCGCGGGCCGTCCCCCCGGCGACGACGACGGCGAGCCGGTCGGCGAGTGGATCGTCGCCCCCACCGAGCTGGCCCGGGTGCGGGCCCGGGCCACCGAGCTCGCCCGGGACGGCTGGCCCCCGATCACGACCCTCGCCGCCGGGTGCGGGGTCGAGGTCGGTCAGCTGCGCGCTGCGCTCGGTGACGCGCTGCCCGCGGCGACGACAGCGACCACCGATGATCCCGCCGCCCGCGCCCTCGTCGAGGCGCTCGGGGCCGAGCCGTTCGCGCCACCTGCGCCCCGCGACCTCGGCGCCGATCCCGCGCTCGTGCGGGCGTTGACGCGTGCGGGCGTGCTCGTCGAGGCCGGCGGTGTGTGCTTCACCGCCGCGGCTGTCGAAGCGGCCGTGCAGCGCATCGCCGAGGCCGTCACCGCACGGGGCGAGCTGAGCGTCGCCGACGCCCGCGACCTGCTCGGCACGTCTCGCAAGTACGTGCTGCCGTTGCTCGAGCGCGCGGATCGCGCCGGGGTCACCCGGCGGCGGGGGGAGAGCCGGGTGCCGGGTCCGCGGGCGGCGGATCGCCGCTGACCGTCGGTGCCGTCGCCCGGGGTCGACGGTCGCGGTAGTCGCGAGCGCCGCCCGCCTCGGGCTCGACCTCCAGCACGACCCCCTCGATCGCCACGACCCGCACGGGCTCACCCGCGTCGATCGGCGTCGCCCGGTTGGTGCGCGCCCGCCACAGGGCGTCGCGCACCCGCACGGTGCCGTCGGGCGCGACGGCTTCGACCGCCTCGCCCATCTCGCCCACGAGATCCTCGCGGCCGATCGTCGGTGTCGAGAAGCGCGATCGGATCATCGCGGTCATGCCCGACAGCATGAACACCACGGCACCGCCGATCACGAGCACGAGCACCCACCAGGCCGGGTCGAGCCGGGAGGAACCGCCGTAGCACCACACCGATCCGACCGTGAGCGCCGCGGTGCCGATCCAGGTCCACACGCCGAGACCACCCGCCTGCACGTCGATCGCCAGGCCGAGGATGCCGACGACGATGAGCGCCAACGCCCACGGCGCCACCGGCAGGTGGGAGAAGCCGTAGCAGCCGCCGAGCAGCGACGCCGCCCCGACCGTGCCCGCCACGCCGATCCCGGCGGTGAAGAAGTCGAAGACGATGAGCAGCAGACCGACCACGAAGAGGAAGTAGGCGACCCACGGGGTGATGAGGGTGTGCTGACCCTGCTGCACGAGGTCGAGCTTGTGGAAGTGGACGTCGGTCGAGAGCCGCCGGTCGCCTTCCGGTCCGGTGAGCGTCGTGATCTCCACACCGCGGACCTCGCGGCCGTCGAGCGAGGCCACGAAGTCCTGCAGGGTCGAGGTGTTGCGGCTCGGACGGGGCGCCGGCCGCAGATCGGGGTCGGGGTCGACGCGGTCGGGGTGGTCGTAGGCGACCGGCACGAGCGGGCCGATCCGGGCGCCGGCCGCCACCGCGGTGATGTCGGCCGACAGGGCGAGCACCCCGGCCGCGCCGCGTGCCCGACCACCCGAGGGTCCGACCCACGCGGCGACGGGCACCTCCGAGTCGCGAACCGCCCGCACGAGGGCGGGCACGTCGACATCGACCGCACCTGCGGCGTCGAGCTGGAGGACGACGAGGGTGGCGTCGTCGGCGGCGGCCTCGGCGAGCGACGACCGGATGAGCGCGGCGTTCGGCGGGTCGATGAGGCCCTCCACCTGGACGACGTCGATGCGCGCCGTCGTCTCCGCCGCACCGGCCCCGGCACCGAACCCGATCACCACGCTCGCCGCCGCGATCGCGACGAGGAGCGAGGAGCCGAGGCGAACGGGACGCACGGGCCAAGTGGTAGCACGACTGCGGAGGGGGCCTCCTACCATGGCCGCCGATGGAGGTCGCCGGGTTCTGCTCCGCCTCCCGGGTGATGATCGTCGCCGGGAAGGGCGGGGTCGGCAAGACCACCGTCACCGCCGCCCTTGCCGTCGCGGCCGCCCGGGCCGGGCTGCGGGTGCTCGTCGTCGAGGTCGAGGGCAAGTCGGGCCTGCCCGCCATGTTCGACGCACCCCCGCTCGGCTACGACGAGCTCGAGCTGGCACCCCGGGTGCGGGCCCGGTTCCTCACGCCCGACGCCGCGCTCGTCGACTACCTCGAGACCCACGGGATGCGGCGCATCTCCCGCCGGCTCGCGGCGAGCGGCGCGCTCGACGTGGTGGCCACCGCCGTGCCCGGGATGAAGGACATCCTCGTGCTCGGTAAGGTGAAGGGGCTGGAGTCGGGCGGCACCGCCGACCTGGTGATCGTCGACGCTCCCGCCGCCGGGCACGCGATCACGTTCCTCACCTCGGCTCGCGGGTTGCTCGACGCCGTGCGCGTCGGCCCGATCCGCACGCAGGCGCAAGAGGTGGTCGACCTGCTGTCCGATCCGCGGCGGTGCCAGGTGCTGCTCGTGACCCTCCCCGAGGAGACACCGGTGAGCGAGGTGGTGGAGACCGCGTTCGCCGTGGAGGACCGGGCGGGCGTGGCCCTCGGCCCGGTCGTCGTGAACCAGTGCTTCGCGCCGCTCCCCGCCGGCGTCACCGCCGCGCGCGAAACGATTCTCGCCGACGCCGCGGCGTGCGGACGGTTCGTCTCCGATCGGGAGGCCGACGACCTCGCCCGGGCGCTCGAGTTCCGGGCCGAGCGGCACCGACTGCAACGCGTCCAGATCGATCGCCTCGCGACGCGGCTCCCGCTCCCCCATGTCGAGCTGCCGTTCGTGTTCGCGCCCGACATCACCCGGGCCCAGCTCGACGTGCTCGCCGACGCCCTCACCGCCGGGATCGGCGCGCTGTGACGGGTGCGAGCCCGATCGAGCGGCCGGAACGCCCGCCGGCCGCGGCGCAGGCCGGCCGATGAGCATCACCGACCTCGTCGCCGACCGGCGCGTCGTGATCTGCTGCGGCAGCGGCGGCGTGGGTAAGACGACGACCGCCGCCGCGATCGCCCTGATGGCCGCGCGCCGCGGGCGCCGGGCCTGCGTGGTGACGATCGATCCCGCCCGCCGCCTCGCCGACACCCTCGGACTGGCCGGCCTCACGAACCAAGCCGCCGAGATCGACCCCGCCCTGTGGGCCGTCGGCGGTACCGACCTCGTCGGCGGCGGCTCACTCTCGGCGCTCATGCTCGACACCAAGTCGACCTTCGACCGGCTCGTGACCCGCAACGCTCCCGACGCCGAGCAGGCGGCCCGCATCCTCGACAACCGCTTCTACCGCAACGTCTCCGGCGCCCTCGGCGGCACCCAGGAGTACATGGCGATGGAGAAGCTCCACGAACTCCACGACGAAGGCGGGTTCGACCTCATCGTCGTCGACACCCCGCCGACCCGTCACGCGCTCGACTTCCTCGACGCGCCGGAACGGCTGCTTCGCCTCCTCGACAATCGCATCTTCCGGCTGCTCATGACCCCCACCCGGGTCTCGATGCGGGTCGCTTCGGTCGCGGTGCAGACCTTCCTCCACACCGTGGGCCGGGTCGTCGGCTCGGAGGTGGTCGACGACGTGATCGAGTTCCTCCGGGCGTTCGACGGCATGGAGGAGGGCTTCCGAACGCGCGCGGCTGCCGTGGGGGCGCTGCTCGGCGATCCCGGCACCGCGTTCGTGCTCGTCACCGCCCCCCGCCGGGACGCGGTCGAGGAGGCCACGTTCTTCGCCGAGCGACTGGCCGAGGACGGGCGGGGCGTCGCCGCACTGATCGTGAACCGGGT
>JBJSXF010000189.1:0-2821 GCA_046086225.1 Actinomycetota bacterium
GCCTCGTCGGCGTCGAGCTCGCCCCGCACTTCCTCGGGACCGCGGATGCGCTCCCCCGCGGGCCGGATCGCCTCGTGCGCCTCCTGCGCGTTCTTCACCTTCTTGGCGTACGTGCGCGGCGCGTCGGGCAGGTACTCGCGCCCGAACCGCTCGGTGATCGCGGCCCGGGCCGCAGTGACCGCCTGCTCCGACAGATTGGTGCTGTCGGTCCGCATGTAGGTGATGTAGCCCCGCTCGTAGAGGCGCTGGGCCACGGCCATCGTCCGCGACGAGGCGAACCCGAACCGTCCGCCCGCCGCCTGCTGAAGCGTGGACGTCGTGAACGGGGCCCGGGGCCGCTCGGTGAACGGTGTCGACTCGGCCGCCGACACCCGGAACGGCCGGTCGGCGAGCCGCTCGGCCAGCCCGGTCGCCGCTGCCGCGTCGAGGAGCCTCACCTCGCCGGCGCGGGCCGCCGAGATCGTCCCGGTGTCGGGATCGAAGTCGCGACCCTCGGCGACTCGCCGCCCGTCGAGTTCGGCCAGCTTTGCGGTGAACGGCTGGTCGGCGTGCTCGGCTGCGGTGAACGTGCCCTCGACGTCGTACCAGGCCCCCGAGCGGAACCGCATGCGGGCCCGTTCGCGCTCCACGACGAGCCGCACCGCCACACTCTGCACCCGTCCGGCCGACGGCGCCTGACCCTGCCCGAAGATGCGCCAGAGGATCGGCGAGGTCTCCCAGCCCACGAGCCGGTCGAGCACGCGTCGGGTGTCCTGGGCCGCGACGAGATCCATGTCGAGGTCGCGCGGGTGGGCGAGTGCCTCGGCGATCGCCGAGCGGGTGATCTCGTGGAACACCATCCGCTTCACCGGCACGGTGGGCTTCAGCACCTCGAGGATGTGCCAGCTGATCGCCTCGCCCTCGCGATCCTCATCGGTCGCCAGGATGAGCTCGTCGGCCCCCTTGAGCGCCCGCTTCAACGCGGTGATCACCTTCGTGTTGCGCGGGATGTAGCAGACGTCGAAGTGGTTGTCGGGGTTGATGCCCGCCAGGCGTCCGTGCGTCTCCCGCATGGCCTCGGGCACCTCGTCACGCGACCGGGGCAGGTCGCGGATGTGCCCGATGCTCGCCTCGACGGTGTAGTCGTCACCGAGGAACCCGCTGATCGTGCGGGCCTTGGCCGGCGATTCGACGATGACGAGAGGACGGGCCACTGCTGCTCCGGATCGGGGTCGTGCTGGTCGGTCGGGGGACGGGTAATCGGTCGGGGCGGGAACGTTCCGACACCGAATCGGCGCCGTTCCCCTTTTTCCGTAGTGGCACGCGCGGACGGTCGGTGTCAAGTGGCGGGCCGGGAGCGGCCCCGGGTGGCCGGGTCCGCCGGGTAGCGTCCCCGCCCGTGTCCGGCGTGCTCTCCGCCCTCGACTGGCTCGATCCGGCACGAATCATCGAGTGGCTCGGGCCGTTCGCCACGATCGGGCTGTTCCTCATCATCTTCGCCGAGTCGGGACTGCTCATCGGCTTCTTCCTCCCCGGCAACTCGCTCCTCTTCACCGCCGGGCTGCTCGCCTCGCAGGCCCGGTTCGGACTCAACCTGCCCGTCCTGCTCATCGGATGCTTCCTCGCCGCCGTGATCGGCGACCAGGTCGGCTACGCCTTCGGCAGCCGGGTCGGGCCCGCCCTCTTCCGCCGGCCCGACTCCCGCCTGTTCAAGCAGGAGCACATCGAGCGGACCAACGAGTTCTTCGAGCACCACGGGCCGAAGACGATCATCCTCGCCCGCTTCGTGCCGGTGGTGCGCACGTTCGCCCCGATCCTGGCCGGAGTCGGGTCGATGGAGTCCCGCACCTTCCTCCGCTACAACATCATCGGCGGCCTCGTGTGGGCGGTGGGCCTCACCAGCGTCGGCTACCTGCTGGGCGAGAAGGTACCGAGCATCGACCGTTACCTGCTCCCCATCATCGGTCTCATCATCGTGGCGTCCACGGTCCCACCGTTGATCGAGTTCCGGCGCCACCACAAGCGCACGGCCGCCGCCCTCCCCGCCGTCGACCCCGCCGTCGGCGACTGATCGGCTGCTCCCCCGGTCGCCCGACCCCGGACGCGCGAGCGGCCGGGGCGAACCCGGCCGCTCGACGTCGTTCGCTCGGTGCTGCCTTCGATCAGGCCGACACGGTCTCTGATGCCGCCAGCGTGGCGCCCGAACGCTTGGAGAACAGAATCGACCCGAGCAGCACCACCGTCGCGATCGCCGCGATCGAGTAGCGGGCCGCGTCGTTGTCCTGCAGGTTGATGACCGCGGGGAGGATCAGCAGCGCCACCAGGTTCATCACCTTGATGAGCGGGTTGAGCGCCGGACCGGCGGTGTCCTTGAAGGGGTCGCCGATCGTGTCGCCGATCACCGCTGCCTTGTGGGCGTCGGACCCCTTGCCGCCGTAGTGGCCGTCCTCGATGTACTTCTTGGCGTTATCCCAGGCTCCGCCCGAGTTCGACAGGAAGTTGGCCATGAGCTGGCCGGTGAGGATGATTGCGGCCAGGAACGCGCCGAGGGCGAGCGAGTTGATCGCGAACCCGATGATCACCGGCGTCAGCACCGCGAGGAGCGCCGGGGTGGTGAGTTCCCGGAGCGAGGCCGCCGTGCAGATGTCGATGACCGGGGCGTAGTCGGGCTTCTTCTCGCCCGACATGATCTTGCCGTCGGCGAACTGGTTGCGGACCTCCTGCACCACGACGTTCGCCGTGCGACCGACGGCCCGGATGGCGAGCGCCGAGAAGAGGAACGCCACCGAGCCACCGATCAACGTCGCCGACCCGAAGACGTTCATCGGCCTGCTGATCGGTG
>JBJSXF010000190.1:0-6448 GCA_046086225.1 Actinomycetota bacterium
GGTCGAGGTGCGGGGCCGACGGTCCGGAGGCTTCGAGACCGTCGTCTACGGAGTGGTCGAGCGCACCGGCGTGGCGGCGGGGGTCGTGCTCGGCGTCACCGCGTTGCGGCTGGCCGGCGTGCTCGGCGACCGGCTCGAGCACCCCGGTGTACACGGGCTCGCGGCGTTGGTGGAGCCGGTGTCGTTCCTCGCCGAGATCGCCGAGCGGGGCGTGCGGGCCGCGGTCTTCGAGGGCCTCAGCGCAGGCTGAGCGCGGCCGAGCGGTCGTCCGGCCGAGTGGCCGAGGTCGCCGCGGGCGGGCTATGACGGGAGGCGTGCCTCCTGCCGTGAACCGTTCCGACGTCGTCGAAGAGGTCACTGCGGCCTTCGCCGCGTATGAGCACGCGCTCCTCGCCAACGACATCCCGGTCCTCATCGGATTTTTCTGGGACTCGCCGCTCACCGTTCGCTTCGGGATCGACGAGATCCACTACGGCCACCAAGCGATCGCCGAGTTCCGACGGTCACAAGCGGTCGCCACGCTCCCCCGGCAACTCCGCAATGTGGTCGTCACCACCTTCGGTGTCGATCTCGCGACCGTCGATGCCGAGTTCGTGCCCGAGGGGCACTCGGTCGTCGGACGTCAGTCCCAGACCTGGCTCCGGACCGATGACGGCTGGCGGGTGGCGAGCGCGCACGTCTCCTGGCTCGGTGGACGCGCGCCGAGTGAGCCGCGGCCGCGTGATCTGAATCGCGACTGACACGAATCTGTTCGCGTCCTGTCGCACGGCTGACGCGCGCTCGTCGCAGGAAGCGGTCGCTCCGTTCACGGGCGCGTAACACGGCGGAACACCCGAGGACACGCAACTTCCGTACGTTCGGCGGCGATGTATACAAAGTTGTGTTCAGGTGGCTGACCTCCTCGAGGGCAGCACCCGGGCCGATCGGGCCTACGCCGCGCTGAAGCGTCGCGTGCTCGCCGGCGAGTTCGCGCTGAACGGGAGGCTCGGCGAGGAGCGCCTGGCGGAGATGCTCGGGGTCTCCCGGACGCCGGTGCGCGAGGCGCTCTTCCGACTGCACGCCGAGGGCCTCGTCGAGCGGTGGGCAGACGGCGGGTTCCGACCGGTCGTGCCCGACGTCGATCTGGTGCGCAGCACCTACGAGGTCCGGGCCGCGATCGAGTTGGCGGCCATCCGACTGCCGATGACCACGGGTCGACCCCACGACCCGGCGGCGCTGATCCGCCTGCGGGACGAGTGGCGCGACCTCCGGGCCGAGTTGCCGATCGAGCCCGATCCGGCGTTCGTCACCCTGGACGAGGCGTTCCACGTGACCTTGGCCGAAGCGTCGGGGAACCCGGTGGTCGTCGATGTGCTTCGCCAGTTGAACGATCGGCTCCGCCTCGTCCGCAGCCAGGACTTCCTCGTGACGGGTCGGATCGAAGCGACGATTGCCGAGCACCTCGAGATCGTCGAGGCGCTCATCGCTGGGCGGCCTGACCAGGCGGCTGACCGTTTCGCGCAGCACCTCACTGCGTCGATGGCCGTGGTCGAGGATCGGGTCGCCCGCGCCATCGGCCGCATGATCGCCCCACGGGTCGACGCGTGACGGAGGCTCCGCCGCCGCGTCTCGCCGTGTCGGGACTCACGAAGCGGTTCGGGGCGCTGGTCGCCAATGACGCGATCGACTTCGCGGTGCTCCCCGGTGAAGCGCACGTCGTCCTCGGCGAGAACGGCGCCGGCAAGAGCACCCTCATGAAGATGGTGTTCGGGGTGTACGCGCCCGACGCCGGTGAGATCGCTGTCGACGGGGTGACGGTCGATGTCACGGCCCCGGGCGCGGGCCGGGCGGCGGGCATCGGCATGGTCTTCCAAGATCTCCGGCTCGTGCCCGCCTTCACCGTGACCGAGAACATCGCGCTCGCGCTGCCGCTCCGGGGTCCCCGGCTCGATCGGCGCCGCCTGGCCGCCGATATCCGGGTCGCCGCCGAGCACTACGGATTGGCGGTTGATCCGATGGCGCTGGTCCGCCATCTGTCGATCGGCGAGCGGCAACGGGTCGAGATTCTGAAGGTGCTGCTCGCGGGATCGCGGCTCGTGATCCTCGACGAGCCGACGAGCGTGCTCGCGCCCCAGGAGGTCGATGCGCTGTTCACCGCGATCCGCACGCTCTGCGCCGAGGGCCTGTCGGTCGTCCTGATCACCCACAAGCTGGCCGAGGCCCGGGCGATCGCGGATCGGATCTCCGTCCTGCGGGGTGGCCGCATGGTCCTCACGGGCGCCGACCCGGCCGAGCTCGGTGACGACGCCCTCGTGGCCCTGATGGTCGGGACCTCGGTGCCGCCGCTGGCGGCCGTCCGCGATGCCGTTGATCCCGGTGCGGATCGAATCCTCGACCTCCAGGACATTTCGGTGCGCCGACCCGACGGATCGGATGGGCTGGTCGGGGTCACCCTCGAAGTGCGGTCGGGTGAGCTCGTCGGCGTTGCGGGCATTGCGGGGAACGGACAACGGGAGCTCTTCGAGGCGGCTCTGGGGCTGGTGCGCCCCGACGAGGGGCGGGCGCTCATCGGGGAGAACGTGCTCGACCGGGACGCGGTTCGCGCCGCTCGGCGCGCCGGCGCAGCCGGGATTCCCGAAGATCCCATCTCCGACGCCGTCGTGCCGGGGCTCACGGTGGGCGAACACGTGGCCCTCGACGATCTGGCCGGAGTCGCCGGTCGCTTCGGCCTCGACCGGGAGAAGATGCGGCGGCGGACCGAGGAGCTGATCGGGGCCACCGGACTCGACGTGGCTGCGCCCGAACGCGTCGTGGCCGATCTCTCAGGCGGGAACATACAGCGGGTCATGCTGGCCCGCGCCCTGGGCCGACCCCGGACGCTCGTGGTGGCGGCGTACCCCTCGCGGGGCCTCGACGTGGCGAAGGCCCGCCGCACGCAAGAGCTCCTGCTCGAGCACCGGGCGGCGGGGGCCGGGGTGCTGCTCATCTCGGAGGACCTCGACGAGTTGCTCGAGCTCTCCGACCGGATCGTGGTGCTGAACCACGGACGGCTCGTCGGCGACCTCGACCCGGCGACGACCGATCGGCTGGCGATCGGCGAGTTGATGCTGCGACCGGTTGAAACGGAGGCGGCGTGACCGCCGCGCTCGTGCCGGACGGCGCGACCTCCGAGCGGGCCCGGACGATCGGCCGAGGGGTTCTCCGCTGGGTCGCGGCGTTGACCGGAGCCTTCGTCGTCTTCGGGGTTCTGATGGCGATCAAGGGCGCTGATCCGATCGCCGCGTACCGGGAGATGTTCGTCACGACCTTCCGGGCGGACTCGCTCGGTGAGATCCTCACCAAGGCCACCCCGATCGTCCTGGCCGCCCTCGCGGTTGCGATCCCGGCCCGGGCCGGGCTCACCAACGTCGGCGGTGAGGGCCAGCTCGTGCTCGGGGGCATCGCCGCGGCCGGCGTCGTCCAGTACGGCGGCGGTGATCTGCCCGCTGGCGTGGCGCTCGTGCTGATGGCGGTGACGGCCGCACTGGCCGGTGCCGTCTGGGGTGCGTTTGCCGGGGTGCTGCGGCAGGCCTTCCGAATCAACGAGGCCGTCTCGACCCTGCTCCTCAACTACCTCGCGATCGACCTCATGTCCTTCCTCATCTACGACTCGTGGAAGGACCCGAACGGATCGGGCCAGCCGGCGACCGCCGACCTCCCCGTCCCGGTGCGCCTGCCCCTGATCGGATCGCTCGACGTGCACGCCGGGTTCATCCTCGCGGTCATCGCCGTCGTCGTGACGAGCGCCGTTCTGTACCGGACGGCTTGGGGCTTCCGACTCCGGGTCGTCGGGGGGAATCCCGAAGCGGCCCGGCGGTCGGGTTTCCGGGTCGGCCTGCTCGTGGTGGGCGCGCTCATGGCCGGTGGCGCGCTGGCCGGGCTGGGCGGATTCGCCCAGTTGGCTGGGGCCGAGTTCAAGCTCCGACCGGGCTTCCTCGTCGAGTACGGCTATATCGGGTTCCTGGCCAGCTGGTTCGCCCGCCACAAGCCGGTTCCGGCTGCGCTGGCTGCGGTGGCGCTGGCGGCCATCACGATCGCGGGTGACAGCCTCCAGATCGATGCCGGTCTGCCCGCGGCGTCGGTCAACATCCTGCTCGCGTTCGTGCTCCTCGCCGTGTTCGGCTGGACGCGCCGGAATCGGGTCGGTCTCCGGGCGGCGGCCGCGTGAACCTCCTGATCGAGATCCTCTCGGGTGGCGTGCGGGGCGGCACCGCCATCGCCTACGCCGCGCTCGGCGAGACCATGGCCGAGCGATCGGGAGTCGTGAACCTCGGCACCGAGGGCAGCATGCTCGTCGGCGCCTGCGCGGGCTACGCGCTGGCGGCCGAGTCGGGTTCGCCGTGGGTCGGTGCGTTTGCCGGCGGTCTCGCCGGTGCACTCCTCGCCCTCGTCGTGGCGTACTTCGTGCTCAGTCGTCGGGCCAACCAGCTCGCGACCGGTCTCGTGGTGCTCTTCCTCGCCCTGGGGCTGACCTCGCTCTTCGGGGTGACGTACGTGAGCCGGACGATCACGCCGTTCCGGGTGTGGGCGATCCCGGTGCTCTCCGACATCCCGGTCCTGGGCGAGGTGCTCTTCGAGCAGGACGCCCTCACGTATCTCGTCTACATCCTCACCCCGGCGCTCTGGTGGCTCCTCTTCCGGAGTCGGTGGGGCCTGCTGCTCCGGGGAGTCGGTGAGCGGACCGAGGTGCTGGCGGTCTACGGCCACCGCATCCTGCCCACGCAGTACTTCGCCGTCGTCGCCGGCGGTTTCCTCGCCGGAGTCGGTGGGGCCCAGCTCTCGACCGCCTACGCGAACGCCTGGTTCGAGGACATGATCCAGGGCCGGGGCTTCATCGCCGTCGCCGTGGTCATCTTCGCTCGCCGCCGCCCGTTCTCGGTCACAACCGGCGCCTTCCTGTTCGGTACCGCTCTTGCGCTCTCCCCCGCCCTCCAGTCACGCGGGTACGCGGTCAACCAGTTCGCGCTCCACGCCATCCCCTACGTGGCGACGCTCCTCGCCCTCGTGGTTCTCAGCCGCCGCCGCTCCGACGACACGCCGGAGGGCCTCCGGAAGGTCTTCGAGCTGAACCCATCGTCCTGACCACCCCTACCGACCTGTCCCCGACCACCCCCGAAGAGTGCAACCGGCGGCGAGCCTCGGCTCCGTCCGTCGCCTACGAACCGAAAGGAATGCCAGTGCGAACGAGACGATTCACCGCCCTCGCGGTCGGAGCCATCATGCTCCTCACCGTGGCGGCCTGCAGCAGTAACGACGACAGCAAGTCCGGATCCAGCGGCCCGCCCGCCGCCGGCGCCCCCGGTGAGGGAAGCCCGGCGGTCGGCTTCATCATGGTCGGACCGAAGGACGACTTCGGCTACAACCAGGCGGTCTACGAGGGTGCGATGGCGGTCGAGGAGGCCTATCCCGACCTCGAGGTGCTCACTGCCGAGAACGTCCCCGAAACCGACGAAGCGGCACGGGTCATGGAGGGCATGATCGACAAGGGGGCCAAGATCCTCTTCGCGACCAGCTACGGGCACCTCGATGCGGCGAAGAAGGTGGCGGCCGCCCACCCCGACGTCGTCGTCGTGCACCAGGGCGGCACCATCGAAGGGGAGGCTCCGGCGAACCTGGGCACCTACTTCGGCACGGTGTACGAGCCCGTGTACCTGGCCGGGATCCTGGCCGGCAAGGCGACGACGTCCGACAAGCTCGGCTACGTCTACGCCTTCCCGATTCCCCAGACCATTGCCAACATCAACGCCTTCCAGCTCGGGGCGGCCTCGGTGAACCCCGACGCCAAGACCTACGTGGTGAACACCTCGAACTGGTGTGACCCGGCGGCCCAGGCCCAGGCGGCCGAGAGCCTCCTCGGTCAGGGCATCGATGTGCTGACCCAGCACCAGGACTGCACGGCCACGATCACGAAGGCCGCCGAAGAGGCGGGCAAGTACGTGGTGGGCTACCACGCCGATGCGGCTGAGCTCGCGCCCGAGGGCTGGCTCGGTGGCTCGGAGTGGGACTGGACCGACCTGTACAACGATGTCGTGAAGGTGTCCCTCGCCGGCGACTTCACCGGGAGCATCTACAACGCCAATTACCGGGTCGGTTACAAGGACGGCAAGAACCCGTTCATCCAGTCCGAGTTCGGCCCGTCGGTCACGGCGGAGACGAAGGCCCAGGTCGCCGAAGCCAAGACCGAGATCGAGACGACCGGTTCGCCGTTCGTCGGACCGATCCTGGCGAACGACGGCACGACGGTGCTCTTTGAGGACGGTGAGATCGGCGAGTACAGCACGGCGGAAGGGAAGAACTCCCTCTTCGTCGAGGGTGTCGTCGGAGAGATCCCGAAGAGCTGAGCGGATCCCCCGTTGCGGGGTGGTGGGGGAGAAAGCCGGGCACAACAACCCCACAGAAGAACACGGAGACGATAAGGGTCCAAACCCCC
>JBJSXF010000191.1:0-26063 GCA_046086225.1 Actinomycetota bacterium
GTCGCGGTCGTCAACGCGGTGGGTGACGTCGTAGGCGCCGATGGTCGGGTGCTGGCCGGATCGACGGCCCCGGCCGCCGTCCCGCCGTTCCCCGATCCGGCGCCGTTCGCCGGTCGGGGGGACACGACTCTCGTCGCGGTGGTCACCGACGCGGCGTGCGACAAGGTGGGCTGCTTCCTCCTCGCCCAGAGCGCGCACGACGGTCTGGCCCGGGCGATCGTTCCCGCCCACACCCGGTTCGACGGCGACCTCGCGATCGCGGCGGCGACCGGGGTGACCGAGGTCCCGATCGATCGGCTGCGGGTGGCGGCCACCGAGGTCACGGCCGCCGCGATCCGGGCCGCGGTCGCCCCCGGACCGGTCGGGGCGCCGTGACCGGCCCGCACCCCGCCGATCGGGTCGGTGATCTGGTGAGCCTCGCCCGACTCGTGAGTTCGTGCACGGCCTGCGCGCTCTCGACCACCCGCACGCAGGTGGTGTTCGGCGCGGGCCACGCGGCAGCGACCCTCATGTTCGTGGGGGAGGGTCCGGGCGCCGAGGAGGACCGGCGGGGTGAGCCCTTCGTGGGGCGGGCCGGCACCCTCCTCACCCAGCTCATCGCCGGTATCGGGCTCACCCGGGACGACGTGTACATCGCGAACGTGGTGAAGTGCCGCCCGCCCGGGAACCGCAACCCGGCTCCCGGGGAGATCGATGCGTGCGCCCCGTGGCTCGACCGCCAGCTCGCGCTCGTTCGGCCGACCGTCGTCGTCACCCTCGGCAACTTCGCCACCCGGCTCCTGCTCGGCACCCGGGAGGGGATCACGCGGCTGCGCGGTCGCGAGTTCCCGCTCTCGCGGGCCGGGATCGACGCCACGGTGATTCCCACCTACCACCCGGCCGCGGTGCTGCGCTCCGGCGGGCCGATGCTCGCCGAGGTGCGGGCCGACTTCGTGCGGGTGAAGCGGCGGCTGGCGACTCGGTGAGGCGCACGGTGACGACGGACGACGCGTCGGGGACCGACGCCCTGGGCGTGCGCATCGGCGCGCTCCTCGCCCCCGGCGACCTCGTCGTGCTCGCGGGTGACCTCGGAGCGGGAAAGACCGCGATCGCGAAGGGGATCGCGCGCGGGCTCGGCGTCGACGAGCCGGTCACGAGCCCCACGTTCGCGATCGTGCAGGAGTACGCGGGCCGGGTGCCCGTCGCTCACGCCGACGTCTACCGGCTCGGCACGCTCGGCGAGCTGGCCGACCTCGCGTTCGACGAGCTCCTCGACGATCACGTCGTGCTCGTGGAGTGGGGAGACATCGTGGCCGGCGCGCTGCCGGCCGACCGGTTGGAGATCCGCCTCGAGCTCGGCCCGGCTCCCGATCAGCGGGTCGTCACCGTCACCGCGTCGGGTGGACCCTGGACGGCCCGGGCCGCGGCCCTCGATCGCGCGCTGGGGGGCACGCCGTGATCCTGCTCGGTATCGACACCGCGACCCGGCGGGTCGGCACCGTGCTCGCGGTCGACGGCGTCGTCGTCGCCCGGGTCGAGGCTTCTCCGGCGAACGGCTCGCCGCGCCACGTCGAGACCCTCGTGCCCGCGATCGCCTGGTGCTGCGAGCAGGCCGGGATCCCGGTCGACGCGATCGATGCGGTCGCGGTCGGGTGCGGTCCGGGGCTCTTCACCGGGGTGCGGGTCGGGGTGACGACGGCGAAGACGATCGCCGCGGCGCGCGGCCTGCCGGTCGTGCCGGTGCCGTCGCTCGATCTCGTCGCCTGGCCGCTGCGCTTCGCCCCGGGCGCGGTCGTCGCGACCCTCGACGCACGGCGAGGCGAGTGCTATTGGGCGCGCTACCGCGTCGGGGGCGGTGAAGTGCGGGTCGACGGCGGCTACGGCCTCGACGCCCCCGCCGCGATCGTTGCGGCGCTCGCGACCGAGCAAGCGGTGATCGTGGCCGGTGACGGACCCGCCCGGTATCCCGACGCGTTCGCGGCCTGCGGACCGCACGTCGTGGAAGCGGGCCCGGCGCACCTCGCCCCCTCGCTCGATGCGCTCGTGGCGATCGCAACCGACCGGTTGGCGGCGGGGGAGACCGAGTCGGCCGAGCGCGTGCAGCCGCTCTACCTGCGGCGCAGCGACGCCGAGATCGCCTGGGCCGGGCGGGAGTCGTGAGCGGCGGGCGCGAGGCGGTCGATGCCGTCGAGATCGGGCCGATGCGCCGTCGGCACCTGCGGGCCGTGCTGCGGATCGAGGCCCAGGTGTACCCGCGGCCGTGGAGCCAGGCGCTCTTCGCCAGCGAACTCGCCCTGCGCTCGACCCGGGCCTATTTCGTCGCCCGTGCCGGTCGCGCGGTCGTCGGCTACGCCGGGGTGCTCATGGCGCTCGACGAGGCTCACGTCACGACGATCGCGGTCGATCCCACCCACCATCGACGCGGCATCGGCAGCCGTCTCCTCCTCGCCCTCGTCCGCGAGGCGCTCGATCGGGGCGCGACCGGTTGCACGCTCGAGGTCCGGCTCTCGAACCACGCGGCCCAGGACCTCTACCGCCGCTTCGGGTTCGCGGCGGAAGGCGTTCGCACCGGCTACTACGCCGACACCGGCGAGGATGCGCTCGTGATGTGGGTCCGCGACATCACGACGCCGGAGTACACCGCGCTGCTCGACGCACTCGAACGCCGGAGCGTCCGCCGATGACCCGGGTCCTCGGCATCGAGACCTCGTGCGACGAGACTGCGGCGGCGGTGGTCGACGACGGGGCGGTCATCCGCGCCTCGGTGGTGTCTTCGCAGATCGACATCCACGCCCGGTTCGGCGGGGTGGTGCCCGAGCTCGCGAGTCGGGCCCACGTCGAGCTGATCGGCGGGGTCGTCGCCGCGGCCCTCGCCGAGGCCGATACCGACCTGATGGGCGTCGACGCGATCGCCGCCGTGCACGGGCCCGGTCTCGCCGGCGCGCTCATTGTGGGCGTGAGCGCGGCGAAGGCGCTCGCCCTCGTCTCCGGCCGCCCGTACGTCGGCGTGCACCATCACGAGGCCCACCTCTACGCGGCCCGGCTCGAGGACCCGACGCTGCGCCCGCCGCTCGTCACCCTCGTCGTCTCGGGCGGACACACGATGATCGTGGCCGTCGGCGCCGACGGCGCGTACCGGTTGATGGGCCGCACGGTCGACGACGCAGCCGGCGAGGCCTTCGACAAGGTGGCCCGACTCCTCGGGCTCGGGTACCCGGGTGGTCCGGCGATCGAACGGGTGGCGGCCGAGGGTGACCCGGCGGCCGTGGCCTTCCCCCGGCCGATGCTCCACGACGGCGACGACTTCTCGTTCTCGGGGCTCAAGACGGCCGTCGTCCTCCACCGACGCGACCATCCGGAGGTGCCCGTGGCCGACGTCGCCGCCTCGTTCCAGGCTGCGGTGGTCGAGGTCTGCACGGTGAAGCTGCTGCGGGCGGCCCGGGCGGCCGGGGCGGGGACGGTCGTCCTCGGCGGGGGCGTGGCGGCGAACACGGCCCTCCGGTCGGCGGTCGCGGCCGGAGCCGAGGCCGCAGGTCTCCGGGTGGTGCTGCCCGCCCGGGCGCTGTGCACGGACAATGCGGCCATGGTGGCCGCGGCGGGGGCCTTCCGCCTCGCCGCCGACGGGCCGACGGCGCTCGACGACGGGGTCGCACCCGGGCTCCGCTTGCCCGATCGATCGGCCGGTTGGTAGCGTTAGCACTCCCAGGGGTCGAGTGCTAAGTCCCCGGGCCCGGGGCCGGCGAGGCCGGTCCCGACCACCACATCTGCTCCGACCACCCACATCCAGGAGGCGTCCCCCCATGAACCTGCAGCCGCTGGAGGACCGGATCGTCGTGCGGCCCGCCCAGGCCGAGGAGATGACGATCAGCGGGCTCGTGATCCCCGACACCGCCAAGGAGAAGCCCCAGCAGGGCGAGGTCCTCGCCGTCGGCCCCGGCCGTCGGGCCGAGGACTCCGGCGAGGTCATCCCCCTCGACATCGCCGTCGGTGACGTCGTCGTCTACTCGAAGTACGGCGGCACCGAGATCTCGAGCGAGGGCGAGGATCTCCTCATCCTGAACGGCCGCGACGTGCTCGCCAAGGTCGTCACGAAGAAGAAGAAGTAGCCGCCGCGGTCTCGCGGGCCCACTTGTAATCGGCTTTGCCGTTGGGCCCGCGACGCACCTCGTCGACGAACACGAACCGCCGCGGCCGTTTGTAGCGGGCGAGCGCTTCCAGCGCCTCCGCCAGCTCACCGGTCGCGGCGTTCGCGTCCGGGAGCAGTGACACCACGGCGACGACCGCCTCACCGAAGCGATCGTCGGGCACACCGACGACGAGGCAGTCGTGAACGGCGGGATGCTCCTTCACCGCTTCCTCGACCTCCTCGGGGAAGATCTTCTCGCCGCCCGAGTTGATGACCACCGAACCCCGACCGAGCAGGGTGACGGTGCCGTCGGCCTCGACCGAGGCGAAGTCGCCGGGGACGGACCAGCGCTCGCCGGCGATGACCGGGAAGGTCGCCGCCGACTTCTCGGGATCCTTGTAGTAGCCGACGGGGATGTTGCCCCCGACGGCGAGGCGACCGACCTCACCCGAACCGGGCACGACCTCCCGGCCGTCCTCGGTGAACACCTTGGTGCGCGCCCCGATGGTGAACCGGGCGGTGCGCTGCTCGGCACCGGGCGCAGTCACCGATCCGGCGAAGCCGATCCCCTCGCTCGAGCCGAGCGAGTCGAGACACAGGAAGCTCCCGCGTGCGAGCAGGCCCTGCTTCACCTCGGCCGACCACATGACGCCCGAGCTGATGACGAGCTGCAGCGACGAGAGGTCGTACGGCTCGCCCGCGGCCTCGGTGGCCTCCAACGCGGCGAGCATCGGCTTGGCGAAGGCGTCGCCGACGATCGCCATCTGGGTGACGCCCTCGGTGGCCACGGTGCGCCACAGCTCGTGCGGGTCGAAGTGCCGACCGGTGAGGGTCACGACGCCGGAGCCCACGAACATCGCCTGGAAGGTCGTGAACGCGCCGGTGCCGTGCATGAGGGGTGACGCGGGCAGGTGCATCCGGGCCGGACCCGTCTCGACGACCTTGTGCGCGATCGCGCCGACCGCCGCGGTCGAGTCGGGCCGGGTCTCGCCGACCAGCGGGTAGACGCTCTCGGCGAGGACCTCCCAGAGGTCCTGGCATCGCCACATGACGCCCTTGGGCATGCCGGTCGTGCCGCCCGTGTAGAGGAAGTAGAGGTCGTCGCCCGAACGCGGGATGCGGGGCATCGGCTCGGTCGCGGCGATGAGATCCTCGTAGCGCTCGGCGAACTCCTGGTGCGGGCTGCCGTCGTCGACCTGGATCCAGCAGCGCACCCCGGGTGCCCGGTCGACCACCTTGGCGACGTGCTCGCCGAGCGCCCCGTGGAAGAGGAGCGCCTCGGCGTCCGAGTTCTCGAGCAGGTAGACGAGCTCGTCCTCGAGGTAGCGGTAGTTGACGTTCACCGGGACGCCCCGGAGCTTGAACGTCGCCAGCACCCCCTCGAGGTACTCGTTGCCGTTGTAGAGGTAGGACGCGACCTTGGCGCCGGGTCCGACGCCTGCGGCCGAGAGCGCGCCGGCGAGGCGGGCGGCCCGGTCGTCGAACTCCGACCAGGTGAGGCGCCGATCGCCCTGCACGAGGGCCAGGCCCCCGGGCAGCGCGTCCGCGACGGCTTCGATGATGTCGGCGAGGTTCCCTTCCATGGGGTGGCAGTATTCCAGGCCGTCGGTACGCTCGCCGCCGTGACGGGTCGACGGGGCGGCAGCCAGCGGATCCCGCGGCCGCCGACCGCCCGGCCCGGTGCCCCGGCGCCGTGGTCGGGGCTCCCGGAAGCGCAGCGGCGGCCCGGGCTCGCCGATGTGCGCCGACGGCTCGCCGGGCTGCCCGCCCCCGTTCCCGGTCCGACCCCCGGACGCGAGGCCGCGGTGCTCGTGCCGATCTTCGAGGTCGCCGGCGAAGTGCACGTGGTGCTCATCAAGCGTCCGGAGTGGATGCCGTCGCACCGGGGCGAGATCGCGTTCCCCGGCGGCAAGGTCGAACCCGATCTCGACGCCGACGCCCGGGCGGCCGCACTGCGGGAGGCGCACGAGGAGATCGGCCTCGCCCCCGACGCGGTCGAGGTCGTGGCCCGGCTCGACGGCCTGGTGACCGTCTCGTCGACGTTCACGATCCATCCGTTCGTCGGGCTCCTCGCCGAACGACCGACCCTCGTCGCCAATCCGAGCGAGGTGGATCGCATCCTCGAGGTTCCGCTGTCCGAGCTGCTGGCCGAGGGCGTGCACCGCGAGGAGCGATGGTCCTTCGAGCGCATCGAGGAGTTCGGCGTGCAGTTCTTCGAGCTCGACGACGAGACGGTGTGGGGCGCGACGGCCCGGATTCTCACCGGTCTCCTCGCCCGCCTCGTCGCCGACTCAGTCTGACCCGACGACGGCGAAGCGGATCCGGGCGGTCGCGGGCAGGTCGGGCAGGAGGAGGGGTCGGCCGATCACGCCGATCCGGAGCCCGGGCAAGTTGCCGACGGTGACCTCGATCGGAGTCCGGGCGTCGAGGGCCCGACTCGCACCGGACGCGAGCGTCTCCTCACGGCCCGTTCTCGTGCGGGAGTCCGTACCCCGGCGGCGGTACAGTCGGCACTTCGTCGAGCAGAACGCAGATTCGGAGGGACCGTGGAAGTCGAGATCGGCATCGGGAAGTCCGGACGGCGGGCCTACGGCTTCGACGACATCGCCATCGTCCCGAGCCGACGCACCCGCGACCCCGAGGACGTCGACATCTCGTGGGAGGTCGATGCGTTCCGCTTCCCGCTCCCGGTCATGGCCTCGGCGATGGACGGCGTAGTGTCACCGGCGACCGCCGTCGAGATCGGGCAGCTCGGCGGTCTCGCCTGCCTCAACCTCGAGGGACTCTGGACCCGCTACGAGGACCCGGAGCCCATCTTCGAGGAGATCGCGTCGCTGCCCACCGAGAAGGCGACGCGGCGCATGCAGGAGCTCTACGACGAGCCGGTGAAGCCCGAGCTCATCGGTCAGCGCATCCGGGAGATCAAGGCCGGGGGCGTCACGGCGTGCGCGTCGCTCACGCCCCAGCGCGTCGAGGACTACGCCAAGATCGTGCTCGAGGCCGAGCTCGACGTGCTCGTGGTGCAGGGGACCGTCGTGTCGGCCGAGCACGTGTCGCTCGACCCCGCCCGGCAGCCGCTCAACCTGAAGAAGTTCATCCGTGAGTTCGACCTGCCGGTCATCGTCGGCGGGTGCGCGTCCTACTCGACCGCCCTGCATCTCATGCGTACGGGCGCGGTGGGCATCCTCGTCGGGGTCGGACCCGGCCACGCGTGCACGAGCCGCGGAGTGCTCGGCATCGGCGTGCCCCAGGCAACGGCGATCGCCGATGCGGCGGGCGCCCGGATCCGTCACCTCGACGAGACCGGCGTGTACGTGCACGTGATCGCCGACGGCGGCATGCGCACCGGGGGCGACGTCGCCAAGGCGATCGCCTGCGGCGCCGACGCGGTGATGATCGGCTCGCCGCTCGCCGGGGCCTACGAGTCTCCCGGCCGTGGGTACCACTGGGGCATGGCGACCTTCCACCCGACGCTGCCCCGCGGCGCACGCGTGTTCGCGGGTCGCAAGGCGAGCCTCTCCGAGATCCTCGTCGGCCCCGCCCACGAGAACGACGGCACGCTCAACCTCTTCGGGGCGCTGCGCACGTCGATGGCCACGACCGGCTACGCCTCGGTGAAGGAGTTCCAGAAGGCCGAGGTGATGGTGGCGCCCGCGCTGAAGACCGAGGGCAAGACGCTCCAGCGCGCGCAGGGCGTCGGCATGACCGGATGAGCGACGAGCCCGATCTCGTCCTCGTCGTCGACTTCGGCGCGCAGTACGCCCAGCTGATCGCCCGGCGGGTGCGCGAGGCGCACGTCTACAGCGAGATCGTGTCGCGCACGACATCGGCCGCGGAGATGCTCGCCCGCCGTCCGAAGGCCGTCATCTTCTCGGGCGGGCCGGCCTCCGTGCACGTCGACGGCGCGCCGGGCATCGACCCTGCGATCTACGACGCGGGAGTGCCGATCCTCGGCATCTGCTACGGCGCCCAGCTCCTCGCCCGCGATCTCGGCGGCGAGGTGGCCCGTACCGGCTCGGGTGAGTACGGGCGTACCGTCGTGCACGCCGAGGGCTCGTCCCTCCTGTTCGCCGAACTCCCCGACGAGCAGATCACCTGGATGAGCCACGGCGACTCGATCACCAGGGCTCCGGCGGGCGCGACCGTGACCGCTCGCACCGACGTCGTGCCCGTCGCCGCCTTCGAGGATCGCGACCGGGGCTGCTACGGACTCCAGTTCCACCCCGAGGTGGCGCACACCGAGCACGGCATGGCGGCGATCCGGCGCTTCCTCCTCGACGCCGCCGGCTGTCGGCCCACCTGGACGAACGTGTCGATCATCGAGCACGCGGTGGCCGAGATCCGGGCCCAGGTCGGTGACGAGCGGGTGATCTGCGGCCTCTCGGGCGGGGTCGATTCGGCCGTCGCCGCCGCGCTCGTGCACAAGGCGATCGGTGACCAGCTCACCTGCGTGTTCGTCGACACCGGGCTGCTCCGCCGAGGCGAGGCCGACCAGGTCGAGGCGACGTTCCGCGACCAGTTCGCGGTCGATCTCGTGCACGTGAAGGCGGGGGATCGGTTCCTCGACGCGCTCGACGACGTCGTCGATCCCGAGCGCAAGCGCAAGATCATCGGCGAGCTCTTCATCCGGGTGTTCGAGGAAGCGGCGCGTGATCTCGGCGACGCCCGCTTCCTCGTGCAGGGCACCCTCTACCCCGACATCGTCGAGTCGGGCGGGGCCGACAACGCGAACATCAAGTCGCATCACAACGTCGGCGGCCTGCCCGACGACATGGAGTTCGAGCTCGTCGAGCCGTTGCGGCACCTGTTCAAGGACGAGGTGCGAGCGGTCGGCGAGGAACTCGGCCTGCCCGGCGAGATCGTGTGGCGCCAACCCTTCCCGGGGCCCGGCCTCGCGGTGCGCATCGTCGGCGCCGTCACGCCCGAGCGGGTCGAGATCCTCCAGCAGGCCGACGCGATCGTCACCGAGGAGATCCGGCGGGCGGGGCTCGAGCGCGAGATCTGGCAGAGTTTCGCGGTGCTACCCGCCGTGCGCACGGTGGGCGTGATGGGCGACGACCGCACGTACGCGTATCCGATCGTGCTGCGGGCCGTCACCTCCGACGATGCCATGACCGCCGACTGGGCGCGCCTGCCCTACGACCTCCTCGAGCGGCTCGCGAGCCGGATTGTCAACGAGGTCCCGGGCGTGAATAGGGTCGCCTACGACATCACCTCGAAGCCGCCCGGCACCATCGAGTGGGAGTGAGAAGGGGGACGTCATGTCCGAACTGAACGAGATCGCCCGCGCCCTCGTGGCCCCCGGTAAGGGAATCCTCGCCGCCGACGAGAGCAGCGGCACGATCAAGAAGCGCTTCGACTCGATCTCGGTCGAGTCCACCGAGGACCGCCGGCGCGCCTACCGCGAGATGTTGTTCACGACCGTCGGCGCGGCCGACCACGTGAGCGGCGTCATCCTCTTCGACGAGACGATCCGCCAGGCGGCGTCCGACGGACGGCAGCTCTCCGAGGTCCTCTCCTCGCAAGGCGTCATCCCGGGCATCAAGGTCGACAAGGGTACGACGCCGCTCGCCGGCGCGCCGGGCGAGCTCGTCACCGAGGGGCTCGACGGCTTGCGCGACCGGCTCGTCGAGTACCGGGGTCTCGGGGCCCGCTTCGCGAAGTGGCGGGCGGTCATCGACATCGCCGACGGCATCCCGAGCGACTACTGCATCGCGGTGAATGCCCATGCGCTCGCCCGCTACGCGGCGCTGTGCCAGGACGAGGGGATCGTGCCGATCGTCGAGCCCGAGGTGCTCATGGACGGCGGCCACTCGATCGAGCGCTGCGACGAGGTGACCCGGGCCACCCTCACCCGGGTGTTCGCCGAGCTCGCCGACCAGCGGGTCGACCTCGCGGGCATGCTCCTCAAGCCCAACATGGTGATCCCGGGCAAGAAGCATGCGTCGTACCCCGTGGCGCCCGAGGTGGTCGCGGCGGCGACCGTCGCGTGCTTCCGCGACGTGGTGCCCGCGGCCGTACCCGGCATCGTCTTCCTCTCCGGAGGTCAGGGCGACGAGGAGGCGACCGCCAACCTCGACGCGATGAACCGCATGGGCCCGAACCCCTGGGAGCTGTCGTTCTCGTACGGCCGTGCGCTGCAGGCCGCTGCGCTCAAGGCGTGGCAGGGCGCCGACGCGAACGGCGGCGCCGGCCAGGCGGCCTACCTGCACCGCGCCCGGATGAACGGTCTGGCCCGCTCGGGCTCGTACACCGCGGCCGCCGAGCACGCGTCGTAGTCGGCGCGGTGACGCGCCCGTCGCGTCGCCGTCGACCGTGACATCGCTGTAATTCGCGCCGGTACCATGTCTCTTTCATGGCCGCGCCCGATCTCTCCGGACTCAATCCCGCCCAACTCGAGGCGGTGACGCTCCCGGCGGGTCCGGTGCTCGTCGTGGCCGGGGCCGGGTCGGGCAAGACCCGGGTGCTCACCCACCGACTCGCCTACCTGGTCGGTGAGCTGGACGCCTCGCCGTTCGAGGTGCTCGCGATCACCTTCACCAACAAGGCGGCCGGGGAGATGCGCGAGCGGGTCGCCGACCTCGTCGGCCCGGTGGCCCGACGCATGTGGGTCTCGACTTTCCATTCGGCGTGCGCCCGGATCCTGCGCCGGGAGGCGTCGCTCCTCGGCTACCGACAGTCGTTCACGATCTACGACCAGTCGGACGCCCAGCGGCTCACCGACTGGGTGCGGCGCGATCTCGGGCTCGACCCGAAGCGCTTCCCGCCCCGTCAGCTCCACGGACGGATCAGCGCGCTGAAGAACGAGCTCGTCCTGCCCGGCGAGTTCGCGGCGGCTGCCGTCGGTCCCCATGAGGAGCGCCTCGCCGAGGTGTACACCGAGTACCAGCGGCGACTCACCGAGGCTTCGGCGGTTGACTTCGACGACCTGCTCATCCTCGCGGTCCGGCTCTTCCGCGAGCACCCGGCGGTGCTCGATCGGTACCGGGCGCGCTTCCGGCACGTCCTCGTCGACGAGTTCCAGGACACGAACGCGCCGCAATGGGAGTTGGTGCGGATGCTCACCGAGGAGCACCGGAGCATCACCGTGGTGGGTGACGACGCCCAGAGCGTGTACCGCTTCCGGGGTGCCGACTTCCGGAACCTGCTGCGCTTCGAGGAGGTCTTCCCCGAGGCGACGGTCGTCGTGCTCGAGCAGAACTACCGGTCGTCGCAGCGGATCCTCGAGGCGGCGAACGCGGTGATCGCCCGGAACGCGACGACCCGGCGCAAGCGCCTGTGGACCGAGCGGGGCGAGGGTGAGCCGATCGTCCGCTACCAGGGCGAGGACGAGCACGACGAGGCCCGGTTCGTGGCGGCGGAGATCCACCGGCTCGTCGACGGTGGCACCGCTCGTTTCGGCGATACGGCGGTCTTCTACCGGGCCAACGCGCAGAGCCGGGTGCTGGAGGAGGCGCTGGTCGCCTCCGGGGTGCCGTACCGGATCTTCGGCGGGGTGAAGTTCTACGACCGGCGCGAGGTGAAGGACGCGATCGCCTACCTGCGAGCGATGGTCAACCCCGATGACGAGGTGTCCTGGAAGCGGATCGTGAACACCCCGCGGCGGGGGATCGGCGACGCGTCGATCGCCAAGGTCGAGTCGTTGGCGGCCGGGGTGGGTTGCACCTTCCGGGAGGCGTTGGGGCGAGCGGCCGATGCCGGGGTCACCGGTCGGGCGCTCACCGGGATGCGCGACCTGCTCGCGCTCATGGCCGAGGTCGAGGTGGCGTCCGAGGGGGGTGCGGCGGCGGCGCTCGAAGCGGCGCTCGTCGGCTCGGGTTACCTCGCCGAGCTCGAAGCCGAGCGCAGCATCGAGGCCCAGGGCCGGATCGAGAACCTGCGGGAGCTGGTCGGTTCGGCTCGTTCGTTCGACGAGCAGCTCGACCGGGGCGAGCCGGCCGTGCTCGCGGCGATCGCGGGGGAGGATGCGCTCGAGGGGCCCCGGGTGCCGGCATTCCTCGAGGCGATCTCGCTGGTTACCGATCTGGACGAGGCCGACCCCGAGCAGAGCGCGGTGACGCTCATGACGCTCCACTCGGCGAAGGGGCTGGAGTTCCCCGTCGTCTTCCTCGTCGGGCTGGAGGACGGCGTCTTCCCCCATGTGCGCAGCCTCGGCGATCCCGACGAGCTCGAGGAGGAACGGCGGCTCTGCTACGTCGGGCTCACTCGGGCCGAGGAGCGCCTCTACCTCTGCCACGCGTGGAGTCGGATGATGTTCGGGGCTACCGACTACCGCCCACCGAGTCGGTTCCTCGACGAAATCCCGGCCGAACTGGTCGAGGTGCGGGGCGAGCCGGAGCGGCGGGGCACGGGCTTCGGTGCGCACCGGGATGCTGTCGTCGCCGCCGCGCAGCGCCGCGAGCCCGTCGGGGCGCGGGGCGCGGAGACGCTCGGGTTGCGGGTCGGTGACGACGTGCGCCACGAGAAGTTCGGCGAGGGCGTCATCGTCGACCTCACCGGAACGGGCGACAAGACCGAGGCCCGGGTCCGGTTCAGGGACGCGGGAGAGAAGACGCTGCTGTTGTCGTGGGCCCCGCTGGAGCGGGTCTGACCGTCGGTTCCACCGTCGGCCGCAGGTCAACGAACACGGCGTCGATGCCGGCGACCGTTCGGACCGTGACCGGGTACTCGGCGAGACCGTCGGCGGTCACGGTGCGTCCGCCGCACTCCCAATGGTCTCGGCGCCATCGGAGCGTGCAGTCTTCGGGCTGACGGGCCCGGTAGGCGACGATGTCGCCGTCGGCGAGGGCGAGCCAGAAGGTGCAGCCGCCGCCGCCGGTCTGCGGGTAGGGGCCGCCGTCTTCGAGACCGCTGCGGATGCCGGCGGCGGAGCCGATGTTGAGTTCGGGACAGATCGGGCTGTCGGCGCCCCGGGTCGCGAGCAGGGCGGCCCCGGCGATGAGGAAGCCGACGAAGAGGACGGCTACGGTCGCTCCGGCGATCAACCTGGCGTCGGCACTTCGGGAGGACACGTGTTGCGACCCTACCGGGTGGTCATCGCGAAGCCCGGACTCGACGGGCACGACCGGGGCGCCAAGGTGATCGCTCGGGCGCTGCGGGACGCGGGCTTCGAGGTCGTCTACACGGGGCTGTTCCAGACCCCGGCGCAGGTTGCGGAGGCGGTGCTCCAGGAGGATGCCGATGCGATCGGGCTGTCGGTCCTCTCCGGTGCCCACATGACCCTCATCCCGGCGACGGTCACCGAGCTGGCCGCTCGGGATCTCGACGATGTGCTCGTGTTCGCCGGCGGGATCATTCCCGATGACGACCGGGACGAGCTCCGGGCGGTCGGGGTGGCCCGAGTCTTCACCCCCGGCTCGGGCCTCGACGACATCACGGGGTGGCTGGCCGAGGCGTTGGATCGACGCGAGGTGTCGCGGAACGCCTAGTTTCTCGCCCTATGGACCTCTACGAGTATCAGGGCAAGCAGCTCTTCGCGCGTTACGGGATCCCGGTGTCCGACGGCGCGGTGGCGGACACGGTCGACGAGGCGGTCGCCGCCGCGGATCGGGTGGGTTACCCGGTCGTGGTGAAGGCGCAGGTGCTCGTCGGTGGTCGGGGCAAAGCCGGTGGCGTGAAGTTGGCGACGAACGCCGACGAGGCACGCCAGCACGCAGGGTCGATCCTCGGTCTCGATATCAAGGGTCACGTGGTCGGTCGCCTGTGGATCGAGCACGCGTCGGACATCGCCGACGAGTACTACGCCTCCTTCACGCTGGACCGGTCGGCGAAGAAGTTCCTCGGCATGCTGTCGGCGGAAGGCGGCGTCGAGATCGAGCAGGTGGCCGAGGAGCGCCCCGAGGCGCTGGCCCGAATCACGATCGATCCGGTCGACGGGCTGTCGGAGGCGCAGTGCCGGGAATGGATCGCGGCCGCAGGCATCCCCGAGGGGGCGCTCGACATCCTGATGAAGCTCTACACCGCGTTCGTTGACGCGGATGCCGATCTCGTCGAGATCAACCCGCTGATCCTCACCGACGACGGCCGGGTCCACGCGCTGGACGCCAAGGTCACGCTCGATGACAACGCCCGGTTCCGGCACGAAGAGTGGAACGAACTCGAGGGCCTGGAGAAGCGTGACCCCCGCGAGCGCGATGCGGCAGAGAAGGGCCTGCAGTACGTGGGTCTCGACGGCACCGTCGGCGTGATCGCGAACGGCGCCGGTCTCGCGATGGCGACCTGCGACATCGTCCACGAGGTGGGCGGCAAGCCGGCCAACTTCCTCGACATCGGGGGCGGCGCGAGCGCTCAGGTGATGGCGAATGCGCTCGAGGTCATCAACAACGACCCGTCGGTGAAATCGATCTTCATCAATATCTTCGGCGGGATCACGAAGGGCGAAGAGGTCGCGAACGGCATCGTTCAGGCGCTGTCGCAGGTCGACATCACGTCTCCGATCGTGATTCGGCTCGACGGCACGAACGCCGAGCAGGGCCGAGAGATCCTGAAGGGTTACGAGTCGGACCGGTTGGTGAGCCGCCCGACGATGATCGAGGCGGCCCGCACGGCCGTGGAGCGCGCGGAGGCCGCCCGATGAGCATCCTGGTGAACGCAGACACAAAGGTGATCGTCCAGGGGCTGACCGGCGGTCAGGGCCGCTTCTACGGACTGCGCAACCGTGATTACGGAACCCGGGTGGTCGGCGGCGTCTCGCCCAAGAAGGCAGGCACCGACGTCGACGGCATCCCGGTGTTCGCCACGGCCGCCGAGGCGGTCGCAGCGACGGGCGCCGACGCGACGATGGTGATCGTGCCCGCGCCGGCGGCGGCGGCGGCGGTGATCGAGGCGGCGGAGGCCGGCATCGGACTCATCGTCGTCGTGACCGAGGGCATCCCGATGCACGACGAGGCCCAGTTCTACAACCGGGTCCTGCGGGACTTCCCCGGGTCGCGGATCCTCGGGCCGAACTGCCCGGGACTCCTCACCCCGGGCGAGTGCAACATCGGGTTCATTCCGGCCGAGGTGGCGCGAGCCGGGGGTCCGGTCGGCATCGTCAGCCGTTCGGGCACGCTCACGTACCAGGCCCTGAACGAGCTGAACGAGAAGGGCATCGGCGTCACGACGTGCGTCGGCATCGGCGGTGACCCCGTTCCCGGCACGAGCTTCATCGACTGCCTCGAGCTCTTCGAAGCCGACCCCGACACGAAGGCCGTCATCATGTTCGGCGAGATCGGTGGATCGGCCGAGGAGGAAGCAGCCGAGTTCATCGCGGCGAAGATGTCGAAGCCGGTCGTGAGTTATGTGGCCGGGGTCACCGCCCCGCCCGGCAAGAAGATGGGGCACGCCGGTGCGATCATCTCGGGTTCCAAGGGAACCGCTCAGGCCAAGATGGCTGCGCTCGAAGCGGCTGGGGTCCGGGTCGCGACCAACCCGACCGCTGCCGGTGAACTCATGGCCGAGGTCGTTGCGGGGCTCTAGGCGGGCGATCTTCCGGAGGTCGGCGGGCCCGAGGATCCCGACGGTGTACACGGCTCGGGCCACTCGGCGGGCCCGACCGAGTTGCACCTCGTAGCCGAGCGCGTCGGCGAGCCGCTTCACCGGGAACCGAGCGTCGATCTCCCAGCCTTCGAGGTGCAGGGCGCGGTGGATTTCGACGAGTCGCATCGGTCGTCCGTGCCGGGTGAGCACGGCGAGGGCGGCGAGGCGCAGGGACCGGCCGCGGACGGGCAGCGCGCCGGGAGCGGGGGGCGGGATCGGTGCGGGTCCGTTGACCCGGGTGTGGCGAAACCCGCGCACGATGTCGTGGGGCTCGACGCGCGGCCACATCACGATCCGGATCTCGGCCAGCTCGGTGCGGACTTCGGCGAGCCGAGCGCCGAGCTCCTGCTGGGCGGCGTCGAGCTGCCGGGCCCGCTCGAGGAGCGCGTCGCGGCGGGAGAGGAACTCTTGTCGCGCCTCGGCGCCGAACGGAGGGCGGCGGTAGCGACGGGGTGATCGGGCCGGCTGAACGAATCCCACGGACTTCCTCCGCTCATTGGGGACGATGTGCGGGGGAAGTCGTGGTGACCATACGGGGCACCTGGGACACAACGCCACACACCGTTACAGAGATTCCTCCGGCGAATCTTCGTAACGCTTTCCGGGGCCGGGTGCCGCTGGGGCTCGATCGGTTGCCCGGCTCGGAGCGTCTCGTTACCCCGGGACTAGGGTTCGGTCGTGCGGGTCGGCGTCCTCGCTTCCGGAAGCGGAACCATCTTGGGCGCCATGCTGGATCGGAAGCTTCCCGTTGCCGTCGTTGTTGCCGACCGTGGCTGCCGGGCACTCGAAATCGCCGAGTCGGCCGGAGTGCCGGCAGTCCTCCTCGAGCGATCCGATTACTCGGCCGAATTCGATCGGGTCGAGTATACGAACCGGGTCGTGGCGGCTCTCGAAGACCATGCTGTCGACCTCGTTGCAGTCGCGGGCTTCGGCACGATCCTCTCGAAGTCGTTCGTCGACGCCTACGCAGGTCGGGCCGTCAACACCCACCCGGCGCTCCTCCCCGCGTTCAAGGGCTGGCACGCGGTACGTGATGCGCTCGAGCACGGTGTGAAGATCACCGGCATGACAGTCCACCTCGTCACCGAGGATGTCGACAGCGGGCCGATCCTCGCCCAGGAAGCCGTTCCCGTCCTCGACGACGACACGGAGGAGACCTTGCACGAGCGGATCAAGGAAGTGGAGCGCCGGCTCTACCCCGAAGTGGTCGCAAGGTTGGCAGAGCGATGAGGGTGCGCATCCGCCGGGCGCTGGTCTCCGTGTGGGACAAGGCCGAACTCATCGACCTCGCCCGGGGATTGCACGCGCTCGGCGTCGAGATCGTCTCCTCGGGGAACACCTCGTCGGCGCTCGAAGCCGCCGGTATCCCGGTCACCCGAGTCGAAGCGGTGACCGGCTCACCCGAGATGCTCGACGGTCGCGTGAAGACGCTGCACCCGAACATCCACGGAGGGCTCCTCGCCGACCTGGGTCGGGATCGGCACCGCGACGATCTCGACCGCCACGGCATTCGCCCCTTCGAGCTCGTCGTCTCGAACCTCTACCCGTTCCTCGAGCAGCCCGACATCGAGACCATCGACATCGGTGGTCCGGCGATGACCCGGGCCGCGGCCAAGAACCACGCATGGGTGACGATCGTCACTTCGCCTGAGCAGTACGGCCCACTCCTCGAGGAGCTCCGGGCCAATGACGGCACCGTCGGACCCGAGACCCGACGGTCATTCGCGCTCGAGGCCTTCGCCCGCACCGCGGCCTACGACGCGGCGATCGTCTCCTGGCTCCAGACCGACGAGCTGCTCCCCCGGCACCTTGTCCTGCCGCTCGAGCGCACCGCCGAAGCGCTCCGCTACGGCGAGAACCCGCACCAAGCCGCGGCGCGCTACCGGCGCCCCGGTGTCGAGAGTTGGTGGGATACGGCGGAGCAGCACAGCGGCCTCGCCCTCTCCTACCTCAACTTTTACGACACCGACGCCGCATGGCGCCTCGTCCACGACCTCGGCGATCAGCCGGCCTGCGCCGTCATCAAGCATGCGAACCCGTGCGGCGCCGCTGTTGCCCCGACCCTCGCCGGCGCATACGAGCGGGCCCTCGCCTGCGACGAGCAGTCGGCGTTCGGTGGGATCGTCGCGCTCAACCGTCCCGTCGACACCGAAACGGTCGAACGTATGGTCGCGGGCCCGCAAGCCGACGTGATCGTCGCCCCCGGTTACGCACCCGGGGCGATCGAGGCACTGCGGGCCAAGCGGAAGAACACCCGCATCCTCGAAGGTCCTCCGCCGGTCGTCGACCCGTACGAGGTTCGCCAAATCACCGGCGGCTTCCTCGTGCAGGCCGCCCACCACTTCGCCGCCCGACGCGACGACTGGCGCGTCGTCACGAAGGTCGCTCCGACCACCGACCAGTGGCGCGACCTCGAGCTGGCGTGGCGGCTGTGCGGTCACGTCAAGTCGAATGCGATCGTGCTGGTCCGCGACGGCCAGGCAGTCGGCATCGGTGCCGGCCAGCAGAAGCGAGTGGACTCGGCGGAGATCGCGGCCCGGAAAGCCGCGGGCCGGGCCGTCGGCGGGGCCTGCGCGAGCGACGCGTTCTACCCGTTCGAGGACGGCATCGAGGCTGCGGCCGCCGCCGGGGTCGCGGCGGTCGTGCAACCCGGCGGCGCGATGCGCGACGAGCAGGTCATTGCCCGGGCCGACGAGCTCGGACTGGCCATGGTCCTCACCGGCGAACGGCACTTCCTCCACTGATGGCGGCCACCCTGCTCGACGGCAACGCCCTGGCCGCCTCGGTCAAGGCCGATCTCGAGGACCGGGTCGCGGTGCTCGCAACCCGAGGCATCACGCCGGGGCTCGGAACCATCCTCGTCGGCGACGATCCGAACAGTCACGCCTACGTGCGGCTCAAGCGCCAGGATTCCGCCGAGATCGGCATCCGGTCGATCCATACCGAGCTCCCCGCCGATGTCGGCCAGGCCGAGCTCGATGCCGTCATCGACGCCTACAACGCGGATCCGGCGGTCGACGGCTACATCGTCCAAGTTCCGCTGCCCGGCCACCTCGACGAAGCGGCGACGCTTATGCGCATCGACCCGGCGAAGGATGCCGACGGACTCCATCCGGTGAACCTCGGTCGGCTCGTACAAGGCCAGGTCGGGCCCCGACCCTGCACGCCGCTCGGGATTCAGGCCCTGCTCGCGGCCAACTCGGTTCCGATCGAAGGGCAGCACGTCGTGATCATCGGTCGGGGGCTCACGATCGGGCGACCGCTCACGCTTCTGCTCACGCTGAAGGAGCCCCACGCGAACGCCACGGTGACGGTGTGTCACACGGGTTCCCACTTCCTGCCGACGTACACCCTCGCGGCCGACATCATCATCGCCGCGGCCGGCCGTCCGTCGATCGTCACGCCCGACATGGTCCGGCCCGGAGCGGCTCTCGTGAGCGCGGGGATGACCATGGACGGGCGGCGCCTGGTGCCCGACATCGACGAGGCCTGTGCGGAGGTCGCGGGCTGGATCACGCCGCGACTGGGTGGTGTCGGACCGACCACCCGGGCAATGCTGCTCCGTCAGACCGTCGAAGCCGCCGAGCGCAGGGCCCAGCGCGGAGGTGCCGCATGAGTACCGAGGAACCCAGGACGCTGCCGACCTGCGCGGTGTGCCGGACGGTTGTGACCGCCGACGCCGCCCGCTGTCCGGTCTGCGGTCTCGATCGTCCGGCGGCCCGGGGGAGCAGCGTCCTCGGTCGCCAGGCCCTCTGGACCCTCGCCGGTGCCGTCGCCGTGGTGTACGTCGTCGTCCTCGCGATCGTCGCGGCCGCCCGCTGACCGAGACGCCGTGCTCCTCGCTGCGCTCGACATCCGGCACACCCGTCGGCACATGCCGATCCGCCGGGTCGCGCTCGAGCAGGCCTACCTCCCCACCTCGGGGCCCGGGCACGGCATCGCGCTCCTGGGCGCCGTCGTACGTGAGCACCTCCCGGCCGTCGAGGACGACGGTCGTGAGCTCCTCGTCCGGCTCCTCCGCGACGCCCGCAGCGGTCTGTCCATCCCCCGGATCGCGCTCCGCCACCGCCTCCAGCACGACGTGCACGGCCTCGACCGCTCGAGCCACCGCGTGCTCGGCGAGGACGGGGCTGCGGTCGTCGAGCTCGATCTGCACGGGTCTCCCGTGCCCCAGGTGCTCGGCGCGGTGCTCGGTGCGGCGTCGCTCCCGGGCTCGGCCCGAGCGGCGGCACTCGACGTCATCGGGCTCGTCGTGGCGGGCCGTTGGCGGGGCCTCGCCCGGGGGGTGACGGTCCGCCGCCTGGCCGGGTCCGAGTGGGATGCGCCGCCCTTGGCGACGCCCGGCCAATGGCGGCCGGGCGGCCCGCCCGAGGAGGTCGCCTGGTCGGGCTTCGACCCCGACCTGCGCTGGGCGATGGAGACCCTCGGTTTGCGGGCCGGGATGCGCATCGCCCGAGGCGACGTCAACCGTCGGTTCCGGCGGCTGCTGCGCGAAGCCCATCCCGACGGCGGCGGGAACGCGACAGCGGCGGCCGCCCGGATCGCCGAGCTGACCGAGGCCCGCACCCTGCTCCTCGCCGTCGCTTCGGACGAGGTTGCGGGCGAGGGCTAGGTTTCGCCCTCGTGAACGAACCCGTACGCGTTGCCATCACCGGCGCAGCCGGCCAGATCGGATACAGCCTGGTCTTCCGGGCGGCGAGTGGCGATCTGCTCGGCCCTGACCAGCCCGTCATCCTCTCCCTCCTCGAGGTCACCCCGGCGCTCGGCGCGCTGGCCGGTGTCGTCATGGAGCTCCAGGACTGCGCGTTCCCGCTCCTCGCCGGGGTCGAGACCTCCGACGACGCGAACGCCGCGTTCGCCGGAGCGAACTACGCCCTCCTGGTCGGCTCGCGGCCCCGCACGAAGGGCATGGAGCGCCGGGAGCTGCTCGAGGTCAACGGCGCGATCTTCACGGCGCAGGGCCGAGCCCTCGCCGCCGGGGCCGCCGACGACATCCGCGTGCTCGTGGTCGGTAACCCGGCGAACACCAACTGCCTCATCGCGATGAGCAATGCCGGATCGATCCCGCGGGACCGGTTCACGGCGATGACCCGCCTCGATCACAACCGGGCGATGGCCCAGATCGCGGGGAAGGTCGGCACGCCGATCACCGCGGTGCAGAAGATGACGATCTGGGGCAACCACTCGGCGACCCAGTATCCCGACCTGTTCCGCACCGAGATCGACGGGAAGATCGCCGCCGGTCTGGTCGACCAGACCTGGATCGAGAACGACTTCATCCCGACCGTTCAGCAGCGCGGCGCGGCGATCATCGAGGCCCGGGGGGCATCGAGCGCCGCCTCGGCGGCGAACGCAGCCCTGAACCACGTCCGGGATTGGACGCTCGGCACGCCGGCCGGAGACTGGGTGAGCATGGCGGTCTGCTCCGACGGCTCGTACGGCGTGCCCGAAGGGCTCATCTCGTCGTTCCCGTGCACGACGGCGGCCGGCGAGTGGTCGATCGTCCAGGGCCTCGAGCTCGACGAGTTCTCCCGGGCCCGGATCGACGCTTCGGTTGCCGAGCTCGGCGAGGAGCGCGACACCGTCGCCGACCTCGGTCTCATCTGAGTCGGATGGTGACCGGGGCTTGCTCGCGCTGGTGGCAGCAGGAGACTCCGTACGGGACGATCACGGTCGTCGTCGGCGACCTCGGCGTGCGCCGCATCACGCTCCCGTCCGCCGGGGATGAGCCATCCGATCCGGTCGGGTGGCCCGGCCGGCCCGGTCCGACCCGGCCCGATCGGCGAATCGAGTCGGTGCTCGCCGGCTGGTTCACCGGGCGTCGACGGGTACTCGACTTGCCCGTCGACCTCGATGATCTGACGCCGTTCCGGAGGGAGGTGCTCACCGCCCTCGCTCGCGAGGTGCCCTGGGGTGAGACCGTCACCTACGGGGAGCTCGCCGCGCTCGCCGGACGCCCGGGCGCGGCCCGCGCGGTCGGCACGACCCTGGCCGCGAACCCGGTGCCGTTCATCATCCCGTGCCACCGGGTGACGGCCGCGACCGGGATTGGTGGCTTCGGCGGTCGAGCGGACCGCGTCGGACTCAAGCGGGCGCTGCTGGACCGCGAACGGGCTTCGAGACCTCGCTGAAGAAGTCGTTGCCCTTGTCGTCGACCACGACGAAGGCAGGGAAGTCGCGGACCTCGATCTTCCAGACGGCCTCCATGCCGAGCTCGGGGTACTCGAGCACCTCGACCGAGGTGATGCAGTCGCGGGCGAGGAGAGCGGCGGGGCCACCGATTGAGCCGAGGTAGAAGCCGCCGTGCTCCCGGCAGGCGTCGGTCACCGCCTTCGACCGGTTGCCCTTCGCGAGCATGACGAGTGATCCGCCTGCCCGCTGGAACTGGTCGACGTACGAGTCCATCCGACCGGCCGTCGTGGGTCCGAAAGAGCCCGAGGCGTAGCCCTCGGGAGTCTTGGCCGGCCCGGCGTAGTAGACGCAGTGGTCGCGCAGGTATTCGGGCATCGGCTCGCCGGCGTCGAGCCGCTCCTTGATCTTGGCGTGGGCGATATCCCGGGCGACGACCATCGGACCGGTGAGCATCACGCGCGTGCGGACCGGCAGCGCCGAGAGCACCCGGCGGATCTCGTCCATCGGCCGGGTGAGGTCGATGCTGACCACATCGCCCGAGAGGTCGTCGTCGGTCACCTCGGGCAGGTAGTGGGCCGGATCCTCCTCGAGCTGCTCGAGGAACACGCCGTCAGCCGTGATCTTGCCGATCGCCTGCCGGTCAGCCGAGCACGACACGGCGAGCGCGACCGGGCACGAAGCACCGTGGCGGGGGAGGCGGATCACCCGCACGTCGTGGCAGAAGTACTTCCCGCCGAACTGGGCACCGATGCCGAACCGTTGGGTGAGGGCCAGGACTTCGGCTTCGAGTTCCGGATCACGGAAGCCGCGGCCGAGGTCGTTGCCGGTCACGGGCAGCGAGTCGAGGTAGCGCGCCGAAGCGAGCTTGGCGGTCTTGAGCGTCATCTCGGCCGAGGTGCCCCCGATCACCAGGGCGAGGTGGTACGGCGGGCAGGCCGCCGTCCCCAGCGTGCGCAGCTTCTCGTCGAGCCACGTCATGAGCGAGGTCGGGTTGAGCAGCGCCTTCGTCTCCTGGAAGAGCAGGCTCTTGTTCGCCGATCCGCCGCCTTTGGCCATGAACAGGAACTTGTAGGCGGCCCCGTCGACCGCTTCGATCTCGATCTCGGCCGGCAGGTTGGTGCCGGTGTTGCGCTCCTCGTACATGGTGAGCGGCGCGACCTGCGAGTAGCGGAGGTTGGCGTCGGCGTAGCCGCGGAAGACGCCCCGGGCGATCGCCTCGCGGTCGCCGCCCCCGGTCCAGACCTGCTCTCCTTTCATCCCCTTCACGATCGCGGTGCCGGTGTCCTGACACGACGGCAGCACCCGACCGGCCGACACGCACGCGTTCTTCAGCAGCTCGGTGGCGACGAACCGGTCGTTCGGTGACGCCTCGGGGTCGTCGAGGATGGCGCGGAGCTGGGCGAGGTGCCCGGGCCGGAACAGGTGGGCGATGTCGAGCATCGCGGTTCGGGTGAGCAGTGTGAGCGCCTCGGGCGCGACCCGCAGGATCTCGCGGCCGTCGACCGTGACGGTCGACACGTGCTCGGTGGTGAGGAGCCGGTAGGGCGTCGTGTCGGGCCCGATCGGCAGGATCTCTTGGTACGCGAAGTCGACCATGCGGAGAAGGTACCGGCGGGCGTTCCCGGCTCACCCGATCGGAAGGCTCAGACCTGACGATCCCGGCCGAGCGCGAGGAGCAGATCCTCGTGCAGGCGCATCCACACGGTGTGGTACGAGTCGCAGCGGGGCGACGCGACCCACGCGCCGTCGCCGGCGTCGACCCGGGCCACGGCGGTGGTGAGCGCGGACCGGTATCCGGCGAACCGCGGGTGGGCCCGGGTCGTCCGGTCGAGGATCGGCACCGCCCGGTCGTGCACGGCGGTGAGGCGGTCGAGCACCTGCCAGTCGCCGGGCTGCTCCTGCCAGGCGTGGCAGGTGGCGATGACCTCCCGGTTCACGGCGTCGAAACGGGGGAGGAGGCGGGCGAGCGTGTGCTCGGCGTCGCTCTCGGGATCGATTCGGGCCCAGGCCGCGTGGGCGGCCCGGCCCTCGGGCGTGCAGCGCCAGCCGCGGGCCGCCACGGCGACGTACCCGACCTCGATGAGGGAGTCGATGCCGACAGCCCGGATGCCCCGGGCGACCTCCGAGTCGGGCTCGACGAGGCCCCGGAGGCGGATCTCGTGGAGCACGAGCCAGGCGTCGCCGTCGAGCGCGGTCACGGCCCGATCGTAACGGCGGGGCGCACGGCTACATTTCGCCCCTGATGACCGCGAGCGAGGATGCAGCGATCGGACGGGGCACGCGGGTGTTCGCCGCCGAGCCTGTCCGGGGCACCTGGCGGGTGCTCTCCTCGCCCGATGACGTCCTCGATCTCATGGACACCACGGCCGAGGGGGTCGTGGCCTGCGTCGCCGATGCGGGCGCCACGTTCCTCGCCCCGATCTTCGACGAACTCACCGCCGTCGTGTGCCGATCCGGCACACCCCAGTCGCACATCGGGATCGTGAGCCGCGAGTACCAGGTGCCGTGCATCATGGCCGCCGTGCTCGACGAGGACCCGGTCGACGGTGAGACGGTCGAGCTCGACTGCTCGGTCGATCCGGGCGTGTTGCGACGGGCCTGATGGACCGGGCCGACATCGACCGCTGGCTCGGGTACCACTCCCGGATCTCGTATGCGCTCACGACCGAGCGCACGGCGCTCGAATCGGCGCTCATCCCGGTGAGCGCCTACATCCTCGTGGCCTGTGTCGAGGCGTACCGGCGCTACCCGGACATGATCCGGGCGATCACCGCCGCCGCCGACCCCGCCGATCTCGGACGGGCCGGGCACTCGCTCCTCGGGTCGGTCGATCCGGTGCATCTGTGGGCCGTCCCCAACTTCCCGTTGGTCGGGCGCAAGGTGCTCGCCGCGGGCGGGATGCTTGATCCCGACGACGACGCCGAGCGGCTCAGCGTGATCTTCGACTTCTGGTCGCGGGCGGCGGGGGCGTATCGCTTCGACGACGGCACTCACCAGGCGGCTGACGCCGACGGCACCGCCACCCCGTACCGGGCGCTCGTGACCGAGATCGCCGAGGCGTGCGCGCCGATCCCGGCGACGCGGCTGAACGCGCTGCTCACCTCCTGGCTGTTCCTCCTGTGGTTCGACACCCGCTCGGGCTACCAGGACACCGGTCCCTACCCACTGCCGGACGGTCGGGTGCTGCTCCTCCGCCGGTTCAACGCGCTCGGGACCTCGCACTTCCCGTGGTCGGCGGAGGCCGCGGGCGAGATGCCGTTCACCGAGGTGCTCGGCGCGTTCGTGCTGCGTGACGTCTCCTTGCGGGTCACCGACTTCGGCACGTCGGTCACGGACCCGGCCGACTATTGGTCGCACGTCGAGCGCAGCGCCTTCTTCGACGTGGCGGACGGTCGGCTCGTCCCGATCGACCAGGCGGGGCGCGACGCGCTCGCCGGGGCGGCCAAAGCCGCGCAGAAGCGGCTCTACCGGACGATCGCGGGGATGGAGCGTTCGGCGCGGATTGACGCGGGCGCGTACGTCTACTTCACGTTTCTGCGCCCGTTCGCCGCGCTGGCCGGCGTCGATCTCGACTGGACCGTGCCGCGCGACAGCCTCGATCTCTACCCCTTCCTCTCGCTCGTCGACGGGGCGCTGCCCGCGGGCGACGCCGCGGTCGAGACCCCGGAGACCTACTACCCGCCGCTCGGATGACGACCGGCGCGTGGCGGTGCGTCTGGTCGGGCGGGCCGGCGGGCTTCGTGGCGCTCGAGGTCGGGACCGAGCGAGCCGCGTTCTGCGCCTACCTCGTCGACGTCCCCGGGTATCCGGGCGTGGTCGTCGTCCGTGACGACGAGGTGCCCCGGCCGCGGCAGGGACTCGAGATCCGCACCGACGGCCTCTGGTCGGAGTGGTGGTGCGGCGAGCCCGGCGTCCACTGGACGATCGGCTGCGAGGCGTTCGGCGTCCGACTCGACGCAGTCGCCGAGGCGTGGCCGCCCGGTCGCGAGATTGGGGAGCGGCTGCCGGTCGGTCTCGATCTCGAATGGGAGGCGGGTCCGGACGGCGGCACCGTCGGCGGCGAGGTCCTCGTGGGCTCGGGTCGCTTCCCGGTGGAGGCGCCCGGCGCGTTCGTCATCGGGGTCCCGGGCGGTGAGCCCGACGCCCCCGGAGTGTGGCTGGCGGCGGCAGGGCGCGGGCCGGGGACGTCAGCGTTGGATCATCCGGGGTGATCCCACATTCTCGTCCGGACCGCACTCGGTGATGCTCCCCGGGCCCTGGAGTTTGAGGAGCAACTCGAGCGGACGTCGTACAGAGGTCAGAACGATCC
>JBJSXF010000192.1:0-7852 GCA_046086225.1 Actinomycetota bacterium
TTCGACGCCGACGCCGCCGCACCCGGGAACACGGGGAGCCGGGCGTCGCCGTTGTCGACGAGGAGCGGCGCGTCCCGGGCGCCGGCCTGCTCCGTGTAACCGAGGTTGTCGCGGACCGAGGTCCACCGGCGGGCCCGCAACCGGTTGCCGTCGGTGACCACGAGCACGGCACCGGGCGCGACCGCGGCCCGCAGATCGCGCGCCGCCGGAATCGACGCCGAGTAGCGGACGACGCCCCCGGCGTCGAGGAGGCCGGCGGCGGCGACGTCGACGAGACCCTCGCCGTCACCGCTCACGACGAGTCCCCCGGCGGCTGGCTCCGTCCGAACGATCGGCCGGGGGTCGGTCACCGGGTAGACGACGACCGGGGCGACCGGTCGGGGGGCCGTCGCCGCGCCGAGCGAGATCTCGTCCTCGTAGCCGGCCACCGTGAACGGGGCGGGCGGGCCGTACGCCACCGGCGGGCCGAGCCCGGGAACCCGGGCGAGCAACGACGCGAGCGCGGCCGGCGGGACGAGGTCGTAGCGCTGCCACTGGACGTCGTTGCGAGCGACCACATCTCCGATGCCCATGCGCCGCCAGAGCGCGGCGAGCGCCTCGGGCTCGGCGACGCCCTCCTGCATCCGACGGTCGATCGCGTTGAGGAGATCGGCGGTGCCGGCCGTGCCGTAGGGGATGAGCTCACGGGCGAGGTAGGGCCGGTCGGTGAGCCCCGGCGTGATCGGGTCGACCGTGTTGCCCCAGGCGTAGGAGGCGAAGTCCGCGCCGGGCACCTCGAGGATCCGCGTTCCGTGATCGCGGGCGTCGAGGGCTCCGATGGCCTCGGTCCAGTAAGCCGGGATGCGCTCCGGACGTTGGAGGTTGCGACCGTAGAAGTTGCGCGAGATCGCCGCCGGGAAGTTCACGGCGACGAGCGCGAGCACGAGCACCGGCACCGCGAACGCGAGACGACGCCGACCCGCGGTGAGGAGCCGACCGTGCACGACCTCCACCATGAGCCCGACGGCGATCGCCGACGCGCAGACGACCAGCGGGACGACCCGACCCGTGCTCCGCATCGCCAGCGCCGCCGTCGATCCGGCCGCGAGCGACTTGAAGAGCGCGCCGAGCGGTGTGGGGGTCGCGTACGGGTGAGTGCCGACGGCGATCACGACCCCGACGACGACCAGAGCCACGAGGAAGGTGCGATGGCGCCACCGCACGAAGGCCAACGCGCCGACGGCGACCGCGGCGAGCAGGTAGCCGGCGGCGATCACCCAGAGGTGCTGGGTGTAGTCGCTCGCCGACTCGATCCACGGTCCGAGGCGGTCCTGCCCGTAGAAGAACCAGTAGCCGAGACCCCGGAGCACCTCGTTCGGCGAGGACGTGCGGGCCACCGTGTCGACGGTCTCGGTGTAACGCAGGATGTCGAGTCCGTAACCCGCCTGCATCCGCAGACCGGCGATCCACCACGCCGAGGCCGCGAGCGTGAGCGCACCGGTGCGCACGACGAGCCCGCAGGCCCGACGCACCGACGCTTCCCGCACCACGAACGTCGCGTGGAGCACCCAGAGCACCGGCCCGAGGCCGGCCAGGAGCAGCGCGGTCGCGTTGACCCCGCCGACCGCCTGCACGATGAGGGCCATCAATGCGGGCGCCCGCCAGCGCCCCAGCCTTCCCTCGGATCGCTCGCGCAGGCCGTCGCGCACGACTGCGATCATCCAGGGCAACGCCGCCCAGGGCAGGAGCAGCACGGAGATGCGCGCCGCGTAATCGTGAACGTACGGCGTCCACATGTAGGCCACGGCGGCCACGACGACCCCCGGGCCGTGCCGCCCGAAGCCCCGGAGCAGGCACAGCATCCCGGTCGCGGCCACGAACAGCAGCGATCCGAGCCAGAGTCGCTGCACGACCCAGTCGGGCAATCCGAGACGCTCGCCCACCCAGGCGAACGGTCCCATCGGGAACAGGTAGCCGATGGTCTGGTGCGTCACCGTTCCCATGCCGATGTGGGGGTCCCACATCGACACCGCCCGGCCGAGCAGCCGACCCGGATCGAGCGTGAGGTACTGCTTGGTGTCGGCCGCCACCCGACCCGGTGCGCTGAGCAGCGGCGGGACGTACGCAGCGACGGCGAGCGCGATGAACCCGAGCGCGCGACGAGGGGCTGCCTTCACCGGGACCGACGTCGGGTCACCTGCGCCGCCAGCACCTCGAGCGTGCCGCGCGCCGTCGCACCCCACGTGAGCTCGGCAGCCCGAGCCCGAGCCTGCGTCGCCATCCGCTGCCGGAGGCCGTCGTCCCCGAGCAGCCGCGCGCACGCGTCGGCGAACCCGTCGACGCCGTCGACCAGCAGCCCGGTGCTGCCGTCGACCACGGCATCGGCGTGCCCGCTGATCCGACTGGCCACGGCCGGCGTGCCGCACGCGGCCGCCTCGGTGAGGGTCATCCCCCAGCCCTCGTGCGCCGATGCACTCGCCACGAACCAGGCCCGCCGGTAGAGGGCGACGAGCTCCGCGCCCGCCACCCGGCCCGGCATCTCGACCCAGTCGCCGGCGTCGAGCCGGGCCACCTCGGCCTCGAGCGCCGGGCGCTCGTAGCCCTCGCCGACGATGACGAGCCGCAAGCCGGGGAAGCGGACCTTCAGCCCCGCGAGCGCCGCGATCACCACGTGGAATCGCTTCACCGGGACGAGGCGCCCCACCGCGACGACGAGCGGTTCGGGATCCTCGGGGTCGGGACCGGGCGCGAAGACCGGATCGACACCGGGCGGCACCACCGTCACGTCGCGCAACCGGAGGCGCGATTCGATCTCCCGTCGCGACGACTCGGAGAGGGTCACCACCGCCGCCCGCCGGTAGATCGGCGGCGCGACCCGGAACTCGACGGTGCGACCGAGTCGGGCGAGCCGCGGCGGCAACGTCATCTCCCACATCGTGTCGTGGACGTGATGCAGCCAGACGGCCCGCGGCCGCTTCGACCACACCGGCGAGAAGAACGGCATGCCGTTCCAGATCTCGACGAGCGCGTCGGCGTCGCCGTGCCGTCCGACGGCCTCGGCGAGCGCAGCCCGGGGGAACACCATGTACCGACCGGCCTTCCGCACGACGCGATAGCCGTCCCGACGAACCGTCGAGGGGTGCCCGGCCGCAAAGGAGGTGCGCATCGTGACCGCAATGCCCGCCCGAGCCCACAACTCGGCGACGCGGGCCGCATGCACCTCGGAGCCTCCGGCCTCGGGGTCGTCGAGGTCGCGCCAAGCGAGCATCGTGACGCGGCGGATGCCCGCCGCCGCCGCGATGTCACCGAGTTTGGCGACGTCGTCGGCTGGTCGGGAATCGCTCGGCTGCTCGGTCACATCCCACCGTCGGCGCTGGGGCATCGCGCGGATGAGCGCCGGTGGAGCGTACTTCCGCCGGACGTTCGCGAGGTGGGCGCCCGGCCTACGCTGCCGCAATGCCCTCCGACGGCCTGACCGGCGAACGGCCCCTCCCCGGAGCCACACCGGATTCCCTCCTCGCCCTGCACGACGCCGGCTACCGGGAGGTTGCGGCTCGCCTCGGCCCGGGCACCGTGCTCGACGTCGGGTGCGGCGCCGGCCACGAGACCGTCCGGCTCGCCCGGGCCGACCGCACCGTGGTCGGCATCGACTACGACCCGCCGACCGCAGTCGACGCCCGGCGCACCTTCGGACCCACCGGTGCGCACTTCGCGGGAATGGACGGCGCCGCGCTCGGAGTGCGCAGCGGCAGCATCGACGCCGTCGTGTCCTCGCACGTCATCGAGCACTTCGCCAATCCGGTGCACCACGCCGCCGAGCTCGCCCGGGTGCTCCGACCCGACGGCACCGCGTTCGTCATCACGCCCAACGCCCCGGCCGACTTCGAAAACCCGTTCCACCTCTACCGATTCGAGCCGGCCCAGCTCGTCTCGCTCCTCGCACTGTTCTTCGAGGAGGTCGAATGCCTCGGCCTCGACGGCGACGACGTGCTCCTCGAGGACTTCGCGCGCCGCCGGGCGAGCGGTGAGCGCATCCTCCGCCTCGACGTGCTGGGCCTGCGTACCCGCCTCCCTCGTCGGGTCTACGTCTGGGCGTACAGCCGTCTCCTCCCCGCCGTCTACCGCCGGCTCGGCCCCGAGCGTTCGGGGGTGGGCTCGGGCATCGACGAGTCGCACCTGGCGATCACCAGCGCGATCACCCCGACGACACCGGTGCTGTTCGCGGTGTGTCGTCGACCACGACCGCCCATCACGGAGCGGGCGTAGCGGGCGTCGCCCACACCACGAAGCCGAGCCCGGTCGCCAACTCGTAGGTGACCAGCCGCCGGGCCCCGGTCGGCAGCGTCACTCCCCGCTCGGCGCGGTCGTCGCTGGTGAGCACGGTGACGACCGTGTCGGCCCGGGATGCGGGCCGGGTCCGCCGCACCCCGACCTCCCGGGCACGCGACGGCGGGAAGTACGCGTCACGGCCGCGGTCCCGGAGCGCGAGGAGCAGCGCGAGGCAGGTGGCGTCGAGATCGCCGGCGCCGGTACAGCGGACCACCGCCGATTCGCCGTCGCGGATCGCTGCGGCGGTCGGACCGATGAGCGCGGCCACCGCCTCGGAGATCTCGGGCTGCGGCGACCGGGCCGAGGTCGCACCCAGGCCGACGGCGACGGCCACAATCCCGACTCCGACCGCCGCACCGATTCGGACCCGGTCCGGGAACGGACGGCCGACCGCCGACCACAGCGACCAGACGAGCGCGCACCACCAGGCGGCGCCGAGCACCCACCACCACCGGAACAGGTACGGAGCGATCAAGCCCGTGATGCGCGACGTCGCCCCGACCCCGACGACCGTCCCTGCGGCCACGAGCAGCGTGAGCCGAGTCGCGTCGGCACCACCGCGCCGCCAGGCGACGAATGCGGCGATGCCGGCCACGGCCATGAACGCGAGCGCGGGCAACGTCGACGCGGGCAGCACGATGCCCCGCAGAAATCCGGTCGCGCGGACCTCATTGCCGTGGATCCACGTGAGCGGCAGCTCGCGTCCCATCACCCCGAATGCGTCAGCCAGTCCCAGGCGCGCCTCACCGGGGCGTCGGAACCAGCCGGCGATGTCACCGAGGTTGCCGTCCCCCGCCAGCTGGTCGACGATCGGGGGGAGCCAGGCGAGCACGCCGAGCCCGACCGCGACGCCGACGGAGCGCCGTGCCGGACCGAATCCCCCCGTCTCGTCGGATCGGCGCAATGCCGTGAGAGCCAGAGCCGCGGCCCCGAGCACGACGACGAGCGGCGCGTACCCGACGTGCGCCTGCACGACGAACGAACCGACGAGGACTGCGGCCGGGAGCACGACGAGATCCCGCTCGGCGACGCACCACATGAGCGCGAGGAACGCGAAGAAGGGCAGCACCGCCACCCACGGATTCCACGGGTCGACGAGCCGCCCGGCGCCGGCTGCCCGCACGAGGACGAGGATCGCCACCGCGAAGACGAGCAGCGCGGCGTCGCCGCCCCGGCGCCGGGCCGCCCAGCACACACCCAGCGCAGCGGCGAGGTTGACGAGCAGCACTCCGAGGAGGACGCCCCGGACTCCGCCGACCCAGTGGAAGGGCGCGAGCACGTAGAAGAGGAGCGGTCCGGGATGGTCCCAGCCGAACCGGGAGATGACGCCGGTCAGAGGAGTGTGCCGCCCCCCGACGTCGGCGATGCGCAGGATCTCGAGCGCTATGTCGGATCCGGGATACCAACGTTCCCCGATCGTCGCGACCAGCACGACGACGAACGGAGCCGCGACGGATACGAACACGAGCACCGGGAACAGCCGTCGTGCGGCGCCGCGATCCGCAGTCGACGTCACCATGCCCGCAACCTACGGCAGCCGTCCGCGACCGCTCCGGCACCGGTAATGTCGAACTCCGGTGTCCCCCGCTCCGGGCCTCGGGTCCGACCGTCGCTTCGCCCGAATGCTCGCCGTCGTCGTCGTGCTCGCGGTGGCGATCCGCGTCGGGTTCGTGCTGCTCGTCGACCCGGTCGTGCCGCGCATCGGCGACGCTTCCGCGTACCACCTGCTCGGCCGGGGACTCGCCCGCGGTGACGGCTACATCCGCCCTTTCGATGCGCTCCTGCTCGGCCGGGAACGACCGACCGCCGAGTATCCGCCGCTCTTCCCGCTGCTCCTCGCGTTCCTCGACCGGATCGGGTGCTCGACGGTCACCGCCCAGCGCCTCGCCCTCTCCGCCCTCGGCGGCGTGACCGTCGCCCTCACCGGCCTCCTCGGCCGCCGCGCGGCCGGACGGACGGTCGGCGTCGTTGCGGCCGCCATCGCCGCGGTCTCACCGATGCTCTTCCTGAGCGAGGCCATTCTGATGGCCGAGGCGCTCGCCGTCCCGCTGGTCGCCGTCTCCCTGCTCCTCGCCTTCCGGGCGATCGAACGGCCCGGAGCCGCACGCTTCGCGGCGCTCGGCGCGGCCCTCGGGGCGCTGACCCTCACCCGAGCCGAAGGCGCCCTCCTCGCCGTGCTCCTGGTCGGGCCGGTCGCCTGGCGGTCGGCCCCGACCCTCCGGCCCCGACTGCTCCGGACCGCGGTGGCTCTCGGTGTCGCCGCCTGCGTCGTCGCCCCCTGGACGATCAGGAACGCGGTCCGGCTCGACGGACCGGTCCCGATCTCCACGAACGCTGCGACCCTCGTCGACGGCGCGAACTGCGATGCCACCTACCGCGGACGCCTGAACGGGCTGTGGCGCGAGTCCTTCTCGACCGGCGGCGCGGCGTCCACCGATCAGGCGGTCGCATGCTTCGAGGGATTCGCCATCGCCGAGCCCGGATTCTCGGAACGGACAGCCGCGGCGCGCCACCTCCGCGAGGGCGCGCAGTACGCCCGAGACCACCTCGCCGAGCTACCCCGAGTCGGCGCTGTACGCGTGCTGCGAACCTTCGGACTCTGGGCCCCCCGGGCCCAGGTCGACTACGAGAGCCTCGAGGGCCGACCGCGTCGGGTGCAGCTCGCCGGAACGGCGCTCGGCTGGGTCCTCCTCGGACTGGCGACGGTCGGCACCGGCTTCATGCTCCGACGCGGCCGGACCGTCTGGCCGCTCCTCGCGCCGGTGGCCTCGGCGGGTTTGGTCTCGGCTCTCACCTACGGCCAGCAGCGCTTCCGCGCCGGGGCCGAGCCGTCGCTGTGCGTGCTCGCGGCGGTGGCCGTCGTGCTCCTCGCCCGGCGGATCGGCGCCCGGCACCGGATCCGGACGGCCGCCCCGTGACCGGCGCCACGGATCGTTGCGACCGACTGTTCGTCGCTGCGATCATCGGGTGCACGCTGGTCGGCCTCGCCATCCGGCTCGTCTACGGGCTCGGCGCCCACCACGGCTACGAACCGCTCGGCGATCCGTTCTTCTACCACCACGGCGCCAACCTGCTCGCCGACGGCGGCGGATTCAAACAGCCCTACCTTCTCGCCGTCGCCGGGCGGGCAGTCGAGGCAGCCGACCACCCGCCGCTCTACATGACGATCCTCGCGAGCGCGTCGTTCGTCGGTCTCCGCTCGGTGACCGAGCACCTGGTGCTCTCCAGCCTGATGGGCGCGGCCACCATTCCCGTCGCCGCGCTCCTCGGACGGCGCGTCGGCGGCCGTCGGGTCGGGGTGCTCGCCGCCGCCCTCGTCGCCGTCGCACCCCAGGTCTGGCTGTACGACGGGATGCTGCTCTCGGAATCCCTCGCCATCCTGCTGGCGACGCTCGCCGTGCTCCTCGCCTATCGCGCCGCCGAGCAGCCGGACCTGCGCCGTTTCACTGCGCTCGGTCTCGTCATCGGTGCCGCCGCCCTCACCCGGGCCGAGCTCGCCCTCCTCGTACCCCTGCTCGCCTGGCCCGTCGCCGCCTGCGCCCGC
>JBJSXF010000193.1:0-5939 GCA_046086225.1 Actinomycetota bacterium
GACCGGGTGACGCCCGGGTCCCACTCGGCGAAGTTCCGGAGATCGGCGAGGTAGGCGAAGGCCCGATCGGCCGACCACGGGGACAGCACACGGGTTCGGTAGTGGGCCACGGACTCTCATTACCACGCGTGCGGGGCATCCGATTGATTGACGCGTGCGACTTCGGCGAGAATGCTCTCCGGGACGCCGGAACGCCCGGCGGGAAGCCCGGACTCGGGAGCTCCACGACCATGGCGGAACGGCGAGACCAGCTGCGAACATCGCGTCGGAAGCGCCGTCACGCCGCCACGCTCCTCCTCACGGTGGGCCTCGTCGTGGGCCTGGCCTCTCCGGTCGCCGCCGCCGATGCGACGGTGGTCCCGACCCCGATGCCGACCGGCGCCACCGCGAGCGTCCTGCGAGCCATCGCGTGCACCGGAGTGAACAACTGTTTCGCCGGCGGCGACGCCACGGTCGCCGGGGTCAAGAGCCGTTTCGTCGTGCGGTGGAACGGCACCGCGTGGGCGATCGTGAACACGCCGCTCCCCACCGGCACCACCGAGAGCGCGATCTCCGGAGCCACCTGTCCGAGCGCAGCGGACTGCTGGCTCGTCGGCTCCGCCACCGTGTCCGGCGTGCAGCAGGCGCTGGCCGTGCGCTGGAGCGGCACGACGTGGACGGTCGTGAACGTGCCGACCCCGGTCGGCGCGACGACGAGCGCTCTCTTCGGCGCGACCTGCACGAGCAGTTCCGCGTGCTGGGCGGTCGGAGTGGCCCGGGTGTCCGGGGCCGATCAGCGCCTCCTGCTGCGCTGGAACGGCACGGCGTGGGCGACGGCGACCGCGCCCTTCCCGTCGGGCGCGACGGCGAGTCGCCTCGACGGCGTCGGCTGCGCCACGGCCACCTCGTGCTGGGCTGTCGGCTACGCCACCACCCTCGGCTTCGACAGCCTCCTCCTCTACCGCTGGAACGGCAGCGTCTGGTCGGCCGTCAGCCCGCCCCAGCCGTCGGGCACCACCGACAGCCGTTTGGCGTCGGTCGCCTGCACGGCCGCCAACGCCTGCTGGGCCGTCGGTCAGGCGAAGGTCTCGGGCACGTTCCAGCGCATGATCCTGCGCTGGAACGGCACCGCCTGGTCGCTCACCACCGTCACCCTCCCCGTGAACTACGGCGAGAGCGTCCTCTCCGGCGTCGCCTGCGCCACGGGCTCCGACTGCTGGGCGGTGGGCCGCGCCAAGGTGTCGGGGATCATGCGCCAGCTCGCGCTGCGCTGGACCGGCACCGCCTGGGCCGTGAACGCGACGCCCAACGGGCCGGGCGCGGCCTCGAGCTCATTGCTCGGGGTGACCTGCTCGACCACCACCGACTGCTGGGGCCTCGGCTACTCGATCCTCGCCGACGGCGAGGTGCGGCGCCTCGTCCTCTCGCTCACCGGAACGGCGACCGCCTCGAGCATCGAGGTGATTCCCACTGCTCTGCCGGCCGGCACCCTCTCCAGCTCCCTGCGCGACGTCACCTGCGTGTCCACCTCGGCGTGCTGGGCCGTCGGCTCGGCCAGCGTCGATTACACCGAGAATCGACTCCTGCTCCGTTGGAACGGCACCGCCTGGCTGGTCGCCACGTCTGCGCTCCCGGTCGGCTCGACGGCGAGCAGCCTCGACGGGGTGGCGTGCGCTACCGCATCGGCGTGCTGGGCGGTCGGCACCTACGACCCCGACGGCCAGGACACCAGCCGGCTGATGCTGCGCTGGAACGGCACCGCCTGGTCGCTCGTCACCCCGCCACTGCCACCCGGCGCCACCGGGAGCATGCTCTCCGACGTCACGTGCCTGAGCGCCACTTCGTGCTGGGCCGTCGGCCAAGCGACGGTTTCGGGAACGGTCCGCCGCCTGATGCTGCGGTGGGACGGCACCACCTGGACGATCGTCTCGACTGCGCTCCCCAACGGCACGGCCGAGAGCCGTCTCGCCGCGGTGACCTGCACGTCGGCTTCGGCGTGCTGGGCGGTCGGCGCGTTCTCGACGACGGCCCGCCAGAACCCGTGGGATCCGCCGGTGAATGAGCAGCGTCTCCTCCTGCGCTGGGACGGCACCGCCTGGTCAAGCGTCTCTACGCCGATTCCGACCGGAACCACGACGAGCGAGTTCAACGATGTCACCTGCGCCGCGGCGACCGACTGCTGGGCGGTCGGTGACTCCACGACCACCGGCGCCGCCCAGCGGCTCGCGTACCGGTGGAACGGCACGGCCTGGTCGCTGGTCAGCGTGCCCAACCCGTCCGGCGCGACCGGCAGCCGCCTCGACGGGGTGACCTGCACCGGCGCAAGCAACTGCTGGGCGGTCGGGGCGGCGACGATTTCGGGCATCAAGCGGCGGATGGTGGTGCGGTGGAACGGCACGGCGTGGACGGGCGTCACCACGCCGCTCCCGGTCGGCACGAGCTCGAGCGCACTCGCGGCGATGACCTGCCGGACAGCCACCTTCTGCTGGGCCGTCGGGTACGCAGCCCCGCTCCCCGCCCCGTTCGACGCCGAGACGCCCGGTCGCCTCGTGCTGCTCTTCACCTGAGCGACCAGGGAGTGCTCCTCCTCGCCGTGCACCTGGCGGCCACCGCGGCAATGGGCGGGCTGATCTGGTTCGTGCAGATCGTCCACTACCCGCTCTTCGACCGGGCCGACCGCACCGACTTCCCGGCGTTCGAACGCGACCACCAGCAACGAACCGCGTTCGTGGTCGGGCCGCTCATGGGTCTCGAGGCGCTGACCGCCCTCCTGCTGCTTGCGGTCCCGCCCGACGGCCTGGGCCGAGCCCTGCCGATCGCCGGACTCGCGCTCCTCGGCATCATCCACCTCAGCACGATCAGCCTGCAGGTCCCGGCCCACGAGCGGCTGGCCCGGGGCCACGACCCGCAGACGACCCGTCGGCTCGTCACCACGAACTGGATCCGGACCGTCGGCTGGAGCGCCCGCACCGTGCTCGCCGCCGCCATGATCATCGCCGTCACCTGACGTCCGCTCGCCCCGACCGGCGATCCCGGCTTACGCTCGGTCCATGACTGCCATCCGTCTTCGCCGCTCCGTCCCGTTCGCCCTCGTCGCACTCGCGCTCGTCGTCGGTTCGATCATCGCCGCCGGACCGGCCCGGGCCGGAGGCCCCGGCAAACCGCCGCGGGCGATGACCCTGATCGGGAGCGGCGCCGTCGTCGGCATCGCCGATCTCGGGCAGGCGGGCGCGAGTCCGGGCGACATCCGCACCCTGAGCCTCACGCTGAAGACTGCGAAGGGTGCAACCGTCGGCCGGGCCGAGATCGTCCAGACCCTCACCCGGCAAGCCGACGGACTCGGCACCGCAGTGAAGTCGGTCGTCATGACCCTCACCAACGGGGCGGTCACCGCGTCGGGGACGACCACGTTCTCCGACTTCACCAGCCCGAACGGGCGACCCGACGACCGGATCGAACAGATCGCCATCACCGGTGGGACCGGTCGCTACGACGGCGCCTCGGGCTCGGTGGACATCACCATTCTCCCGGAGTTCCGCTCGGAGTGGGTGCTCCGCTTCTCCCAGTCGTAGCCGCCACTCGCGGCGCTCCGCATCGCCACGGCCGGCAGCCGCACACTCGCCGCGCCCTGACCGGTCAGGGAGTGGCGTCGCCGTCCCGACCCGCCGACTGCCGCCGCCGCCTGGCCGTGACCGTCACACCACCGGCGATCGCGGCAACAACGACCACGGCAACGACGATCAACACCGGGTTGCCGCCGACACCGCCGGCGGAACTCTCCGCCGGTGTCGTTGTCGGCGAAGATCCCGGTGTGGTCGTCGGCGCGACCGACGGGGGCGGAGTTGCGTACCAGGACTGCACGCCACCCACCCCGACGCCGCGGTTGGGCGCGTCCTCGACCGCAGTCCCGAACTCCTCCCGCACGCCGACCGAGACCGTGAAGCGGGCCGGCACCGATCCGGTGACGGTCACGCCGTAGGTGCCCGGCTCGGCCGGCGCCGTCCAGGTGAGGTAGCGCCGGTAGTTGGTCTTCGAGAAGGGCTCGGCGAAGGTCGTGACCGGGCCGGGCTCCAGTTCGGTACGCGCTCCCGTCGGGCTCGTCACCGAGATGCTCGGGTAGTCGGAATCCGCGAGGTCACGTTCCGGCGGGAGGTCGGGCACGAGCGCCGACAGCGAGAAGGTGTCACCGGCCGCGAAACGGACCCGGAACCCCCGGCTCGCGCCAGGGGCCTCGAGCGTGCCGTACACCGCGAACGAGACCATGCCGTCGAGGAGGAGCGGTCCGACGTCGGGCGTCGCCTGCTCGGCGGTCAGGATGATCGGGTCATGGGCGCTCGCCGCCGACCCCGGGCCGAGCGCCGTGGCCGCAATGAGGCCGGCTCCGAGGAGGAATCGACGCAACTTCATGTCGACATCTTGCCTTGTGGCGCACGAGAACCGGAGGAATAGAACGAGAATGGATGCCCGGATCGCGCGCCCGCTACGGCGTGAAGCGGATCACCAATCGCCGAGTGGTACCGGACACGTGAGCGGCGCCAACTCTTCAACACTTGTTCGCAGCTGTGCACGCCACCTCGGAGAGATTGCTGGAAGTCGTACCGGTCGGGAGCGGAGTTGCGACGATCGACCAGGCCGTGCTGTTCACCGCTCCATCAATCGCTGACGGCTCACCGATGAGTTACACGCCGGGGACGGTCACCGGTACCGAACTGTTCGTCGTAGTGCCGTTCCCCAACGGCCCGTAGCCGTTCGATCCCCAGCAGCGGGCGGACCCGTTCGCCAACAACCCACACGAATGGTCATCACCGGCAGAGATCGCGGGCGCAGGGCCGACACCCCCACCCTGCGCATTCGCGGCCCCCGACCCAGCCGCCTGCGACGCCCCCGCCATCGGTGCCCCGACGAACAGGCCCGAACACACCACCACCAGACCGAACACCCGCCGAGAACGCCGCACCCTCATCACCCCACTGCACCGTCGGACACTCCGGCATTGTGCCCGAGCACAGAACCACAACTTATTCACACCTGGCTGACCGCACCAGCACCTGTCGCACCCCGCCATCACACTGAGCAGAACACCCTCCCCATCACCTCACGCACCCCCATCAGCCCCTCTTCCCCACCAGGGGAGGGGGCACCGGTGACCACGGGCTACAAGCCTCCCGCCAGGACCCGCATCCCCCTTCGCGCACGTTGCCGCGCCTCCCGGACGAAAGTCGAGGTCTGATGCCGACACCGAGGAAGCCGGTCGAGCAGAAACGTCGGGCTGGGAACCCTGGCAAACGTGCACTCCCTGAGCCGCTCGCTACCGTCACTCGGCTCCGTCAGCCGCCCCCGGTGCCGACCAGGCTCGGAGAGGCCGGTACGGCGCTCTGGGAGGCGTTGTGGTCCGGTCCCGCGGCCGCATGGCTCACCGCGGTCGACACGATCGTGGTCGGCATCTTGTGCGAATCGGTGGATGAGCGGGTCGAGCTCCGCGGCCAGGTGCTCGCCTCGGGCGACTGGCGAGACCGGACGGCGCTCCGAGCACTCGACCAGGAGATCACCCGGATGTTGGCGGCGTGCGGCCTGACCCCCGCCGACCGTGCTCACCTCGGGTTCGTCGAGGTCCGCGACGAAACTTCAAAACTCGACGAACTCCGAGCACGCGTCGCCGCGAAACGCCGCGACACGCCGAACGGCTAGCCGGGGAAGACGACCCGGATCGCGAAGCCGAGCCCTCGCGCCGAAAGACGGACGGCTGCGGGCGCGATTTCAACTGTGTGGCTCACCACGATCATCAGATGCAACATGAGAGCTGAGGGCATTCCGGGTCTCCTTTGGTTGGTGTGGGCAGGCTAGAGGCCCGGTCCCGGAGAGGGTAGGCACCTCCCCCGCCGCCGCGACCGGCCTCTCCGCGCTCGTCAGGCTTCTACCGTCTTCTACCGATTTCTACCGAACGGGTACGGAAGGGAGGC
>JBJSXF010000194.1:0-29994 GCA_046086225.1 Actinomycetota bacterium
GCACAGGCATCTGATACCTTAGATGTCATTGCAGGTCTCGGCTATGGCGCATTAACAATGGATCTTAAAGATGCTCCCGCCGATGCCAAAAAGGCCTCGGGAATGGTGGGTGAGCTTGTCGCCCATTATAAGTTTGGCCCCATTCCAGGAATTTCGCTCTTAGCAGGCCCTGTGCACGGGCTGGCTGTTCAAGCTCGGTGCGCTCGACTTCGCCGGTGGCACGGTCGTGCACATCAACGCCGGTATCGCAGCGCTGGCCGTGGTGCTCGTCGTCGGGAAGCGGCGGGGCTGGCCCGGTCACCCGATGCTGCCCCACTCGCTCCCGCTGACCTTGCTCGGCACCGGCATCCTGTGGTTCGGCTGGTTCGGGTTCAACGCCGGGTCGGCGCTGGCGGCGAACGGTCTGGCGGTGCAGGCGTTCATCAACACCAACCTCGCAGCGGCGGCAGCAATGATCGGGTGGCTCGTGGCCGAGCGCCTGAAGACCGGTCACGCCACGACCCTCGGAGGGGCCTCGGGCGCGGTGGCGGGCCTGGTGGCCATCACGCCCTGCGCCGGGTTCGTCGGGGGCATGGCCCCGATCTACATCGGGCTCATCGCCGGTGTGCTCTGCTACCTGGCTGTGAGCCTGAAGTTCCGGTTCGGGTACGACGACGCGCTCGACGTGGTGGGTGTCCACCTCGTGGGTGGTGTGCTCGGCTCGCTCCTGCTCGGGCTCTTCGCCGACGACGCGATCAACTCGGTGACCCCGGACGGGCTCTTCCTCGGCGGCGGAACCAACCTGCTCGGCGACCAACTCGTGGCGGTCGGTGCCACGCTGGTGTACGCCTTCGTGGTGACCTTCGCCCTCGCCTGGGTGCTGAACAAGGTCATCCCCGGTGGCATCCGGGTCTCCGAGGAGGAGGAGGCGTCCGGCCTCGACATCGGGCAGCACTCCGAGACCGGCTACCAGCTGGTGGAGCGGTGACGGCCCGGCGGTCCGGTCCGGTTCCGTTCCCCGACGACACAGGAAGGAGCGAGTCATGAAGCTCGTCACGGCGATCGTCAAGCCGTTCAAGCTCGACGACGTGAAGGACGCCCTGAAGGCTGCCGGCGTGCAGGGCATCACGATCACCGAGGTGCAGGGCTTCGGCCGGCAGCGCGGTCACACCGAGGTCTACCGGGGTGCGGAGTACACGATCGACTTCGTGCCCAAGGTGAAGCTCGAGATCCTCGTCGAGGACTCGGCAGCTGCCGAAGTGGCCGACTGCATCGTCGAGGCGGCCCGTACGGGCAAGATCGGTGACGGCAAGGTGTGGATCGTCCCGGTCGAGCACGTCCAGCGCATCCGAACGGGTGAAGCGGGCTCCGACGCCCTCTGATCCGGACCGTTCGGGCGCTCGGCGCCTGCGTGCCCGGCGCGAGGAACCGCTCGCGCCGGGCGGTCCGGACGGGGACGATTTCTGCGCCGCGCTGGCCGACACGGTCGACGCGGCCCTCGGGGAGGCGGCGGAGGCGATCCCCGCTCTCGGTGAGCCGGGTCTCGCGCTCGTGGCGCTCGGGTCCTACGCCCGGCGGGAGCTCTGTCCGGGATCCGACCTGGACGTACTCCTCGTGGCCGATCGGAAGGGTCGGTCGGCGACCCGGGTGCTCGGGTCGGCGAGCGAAAGGTGCTGGTACCCGCTCTGGGATGCCGGCTTCGTCACCGGCCACGCGAGCCGGACCCTCGCCGATTCTCTGGCGCTGGCCTCCGACGATCTGGACGCGCTGACGTCGTTCCTCGAGGTGCGGGTCGTCGCCGGCGACGCCGCCGTCGGGCGAGCGCTCGAGGCGGGTGCCCGGCGCATTGCCGCCCATCGGCCCGAGCGGGTGCTCAAGCCGCTCGCGGCTCAGGCGGATCGTCGCCGACTCCATCCCGGTCCGGTCGCCGACGTGCTCGAACCCGACCTGAAGGAGGGCTCGGGCGGTCTCCGTGACGGCCAGGCTCTGGGCTGGGCGGGGTGGGCAGTCGACTCCGCGGGTGGTCTCGATGCGCTCGTGGCGACCGGCGCGCTCTCTTCGGCGGATCGCCACATGCTCGATGCGGCGATGGACGAGCTCCTCGAAGCCCGAGTCGCGCTCCACCGAGTGACCGGCGGACGATCCGACCGACTCGTCCTGCAGGAGCAGGATGCGGTCGCGGCCCGGCTCGGAGTGGCCGACGCGGACTCGTTCGTGCGCAGCCTGGCCGCAGCAGCGCGCCGGATTGCGTGGATCGCACGTGACGTCTGGTCGACGGTGCTCGACGGTGTGACCGTGAGCGGGCCTGCCGAGGCAGTGGCACCCGGGATCACGGTGAGCGGTGGACGAGTGCTCATCAAGGATCCCGGTGACGGCTCGATCCCGGCCGCGGTATTCCTCGAGGCAGCAGCGACGGCCGCCGAACGGCGGTGCTCCTTCGATCGCGATTCACTCGGTCGGCTCGGAGCCGCCGAGTTGCCGGCGTGGGACGTGTGGCAGCGGGCCGCGTTCCTGCGACTGCTGCGATCGGGCGCCGGCGCAGTCGATGTGTTCGAGGCGCTCGATCACGTGGGTGCGCTCGGGCGAGTGCTCCCGGAGTGGGACCACGTCCGCTCGCTCCCGCAACGCAACGCGTACCACCGCTTCACGGTCGATCGGCACCTGCTCGAGACCGTCGCCGAGTGTGCGGCGCTCCTCGATGCCGGTGATGCGGCCACGGTCGGATCGGGTGAGTTCGATGCCCGGGTCGCCCGGTCCTGTCGCCGGCCCGAACTCCTTCTTCTTGGCGCGTTGCTGCACGACATCGACAAGGGCCGGCCGGGTGATCACGCTGTGCTCGGAGAAGCCACGGCCGATGCGGTCGCCCGCCGGATCGGGCTCGACAGCGAAGGGCGCGAGATCCTGCGCTTCCTCGTGCGCGACCACCTCCTGCTCGCCGACACCGCGACGCGGCGTGATCTCTCCGACCCCGTTGTCGTGGATGGGATCGCGGCGGCTTGTGTCGGCGACGGTGAGCGTCTCCGGCTTCTCTACCTCCTCACCATCGGCGATTCGCGTGCGACCGGCCCGGCGGCCTGGAGTCCGACCAAGGCGGCGCTCCTGCGCGACCTCTTCGTGAAGACGGCGGCATCCATCGAACGCGGGGAGGCGCTGGCACTCGCGGCCGACCGGAGGGATGCGCTCGGGGCGCGCCTCGGCGCCGAGCGGGCGGCGGCGTTCACCAGTCGTCTCCCCGACGCGTATCTGCTGGCCGTCGATGTCGACACGATGGTCGACCATGAGTCGCTTCTGGCCGGGGTCGGCACTGAGCCCGTCGTGCGCTGCACGGGAGCAGGACATGAAGTGGTCGTGACGGTCGCCGCCCCCGACCGTCCAGGGCTGCTGGCGACGCTCTCGGGGGCCATGGCCGCGTGCGGACTCGACGTGACCGAGGCCGGGCTGTTCGTCACGTCCGATGGCACGGCGCTCGACGTGTTCCGGGCGACCGACCCGTTCGGGCGGGCCACCGAGGATCCGACCGCGGTCGTCGCGCTCGTCGAGGCGGCGTTGGCGGGCACCCTCGACATCGGTGAGCGCGTCGCTGAGCGCCGGCGGGCCTACGCCCGTCGCGGCGGATCGGTTGCGACCGCGACGGTCACGATCGTGCCCGGCGCACCGGGGTTCGACACGGTCGTGGAGGTGCAGGCTGCCGACGATGTCGGACTCCTCGCCCGGCTCACCGGCGCGCTGGCTGCGCTCGGACTCGACGTGCGGTTGGCGAAGGTCGCCACGCTCGGCGACCGGGTGGTCGACGTCTTCTACGTGCGTTCGGGAGCGCAGACCGCTGATGAGGGTGAGCAGGCGCGAATCCGTGCGGGGCTCCTCGCCGTCGTCGGGGCCGAGTGACGGGTCGCGACCGTCGTCGGTAGGGTGCGGCCGTGAGCGAGACCGCCGATGCCGGCCCGAATGCCGCCGATCTGCTCCGCTGGGCCGAGACCCTCTCGGGGATTGCCCGGACGGGCCTCGGCTTCACCCAGAGCCTCTACGAGCGCGAGCGCTTCGAGGAAGTGCTGAAGGTCGCGTCCGACATACGGGCGGCGGCGTTCGAGGAGGCCGAGGCCGACGTCCTGTTCGACGAGTGGCTGGCGAGCGTCGGCAACGGTGTCGCGGGTTACGTCACGCCGAAGGTCGCGGTCGCCGCCGTCGTCGGCAACGACCGCGGTGAGATCCTGCTCACCCAACGGGCCGATTCGGGCTGGTGGCTCTACCCGGTCGGGTGGGCCGACATCGGTTATTCGCCTTCCGAGATCGCGATCAAGGAAGTCGCCGAGGAGACCGGGATCGAGTGCGAGGTCGTCTCGCTCATCGCCGTGCTCGACGGGCTCCGTCTCGGCTTCGCGCACATCCCGATGTACTCGCTCCTCTTCCACTGCCGGATGACGGGCGGCGAGCTCGCCGGCCATCCGCTCGAGACGAGCGCAGTCGGGTTCTTCGCTCGCGACCGGCTCCCGCAGCCCCTCGCCGGCGCGCACCGCTGGCTCGATCTGGCGTTCCGGGCGATCGACGGTGAGGCGGTGTCGACCTGGTTCGACGAGCCGCGTGAGCCGATCTGGCGCGGCGAGCACGGGCTCTGATCGGGGCTGTTCGCCGGATCGGAAGGTTCCGGCGCCGACCGGCGCTCAGCCGGAGAGCTGCTCGAGCAGCAGCGCGACGATGGACGCGTCGCCCCGGGCCTGCTCCCAGGCGTCGGCCACGGCGTCGTGGTCGACCATGCCCGACCGGTCGGGCTCCCGGCCCAGCACGGCACGGGCCCGGGTGACGAGATCCGCCGGTTCGAGCGCATCGTCGTACGCCGCGTAGCACTCGAGTCCGTCCCAGCATGCGCTGAGCGGTCGCACATCGCTCCCGAGGCGCAGGGCGTGGGGATCGGCGCCGGCGCCGAGGAGGTCGGTGAACGTCTCCAGGATCTCGTGGTGGGAACAACCGGCGGGCAGCGTGTACCGGGCCGCCGGGTGGAGCCGGAACTCGAGGGTGACCTCGTCGGCCGTGTCGACGAACCAGGTCTGGGCGCCGTTCACGTAGGCATCGACCGGCGGTCCGAGGCCTTCGTCGATCGCGGCGATCAGCGCGGGCGAGATGGTCCAGAGGGCGGCGGCGATCCGGGGCACGGCGTAGACCGTAGGCGGTGCGAGGCCGTACGATCCGCCCGTGACCGAGATCTGGGAACTCGATGCCTGGGAGCTCGCCGACGCCGTGCGCGACGGTCGCCTCCGCTCGACCGAGCTAGTCGACACGTTCGCGAGTCGGATCGCGAACCTCGATCCGGAGCTCAACGCGTTCTGCCACCTCGACCTCGAGGGGGCCCGGGCCCGGGCTACCGAGATCGACGCGCAGGTCGCAGCGGGCGAGGACCCGGGTCCGTGGGCGGGCGTGCCGATGGGGGTGAAGGAGCTCGCCCAGGTCGAGGGTTGGCCCGACACCCACGCGTCGCGAGTGTTCGCCGATGACATCGCCGCAGCCGACTGCACCGAGGTGGCCCGGTTGCGCGCCGCGGGCGCGGTGTTCCTCGGGCTCACGACCTCACCCGAGTTCGGGTCGGTCAACTGGACCCGCACCTACCTGCACGGAACTACCCGCAATCCGTGGGATCCCGAGCGAACTCCGGGTGGCTCGTCGGGCGGTTCGGCGGCAGCGGTCGCGGCGGGCATGACTCCGATCAGCACCGGGAGCGACGGCGGCGGCTCGATCCGCATCCCGAGCGCGTACAGCGGTCTGTTCGGCTTCAAGGTGAGTTTCGGTCGGGTCGGCAATCACGCAGCGTTCGACAACGGGCTCACTGCGGTGCCCGGACCGATGTGCCGCTCGGTGCGCGACGCGGCCCGCTACGTCGACGCCATCGCCGGGCCCACGGCAATCGATCCGACCTCCCTCCCGAAGCCGCCGTCCTACGAGGATGCGCTGGTGTCGGGCCGGGCGGCCGAGCGGGTGCGGGGGCTGCGCGCGGCGTGGTCTTCGACGCTCGGGTTCGCGGCGTGCGAGCCCGAGGTCGCCGAGATGGCGCACGCCGCGGCGGTCGCGCTGTGTGCCGATGCCGGGATCGAACTCGTCGATCTCGACGTGCGCTTCCCGCGGCCGGGCACGTCGTGGGCGTTGCTCTCGGTGGTGTCGGGCGCGAGCCACTACGGCGAGCGGGTGTTCGCCCGACCGCTCGAGGAGCTCACCCCGGTCGTGCGGGGCGGCTACGAGATCCTGCCCGCCATGACGATGCCTGCGTACCTGAAGGCGCTGCGTCGGCGCGACGAGCTCCTCGCCGCGATCGCGGCCGTATTCGACGAGGTCGACCTGCTCCTCACCCCGACGACGGCGACCACCGCGTTCCGGGCCGAGGGTCCGCCCCCGCTCGAGATCGACGGTCAATCGGTCGGCGGCATGGGCTCGGTTCCCTTCACCGCGCCGTTCAACATGTCGGGGATGCCGGCCGTGAGCATTCCCTGCGGGCTCGCGTCCGACGGTCTGCCGGTCGGCCTCCAGGTCGTGACCCGGCGACACGACGAGGAGCTCGTGCTCGGCTGCGGGGCGATCGCCGAGGCGAACCGACCCTGGGCCAAGCTCGCGCCGCTCGCGTACACCTGAGCGGGTCCGGAGCTCATCCGGGGCCGCGGGTGGGCGCGGCGTCCGGCCCGGGGTCGCGTCGGCGGCGGCTACCCTCCGGCGCGTGACCGACCCGGCCCCCCGATCCCGACCGCCGCGGCAGGAGCAGGAGCCGGCTGCGGAGGGGGTCACCGAGGTCGCGCCGGGTGTGCTGCGCATGCAGCTGCCCATCTGGATGCCGGGGCTCGGGCACGTGAACATGTACGGCCTGGTCGACGATTCGGGCATCGCGGTGGTCGATCCCGGTCTCCCCGGTCCGCAGTCCTGGAAGGCGCTGAAGCAGCGGCTGGCCACGGCCGGCTATCGCCTGCGGGACATCCACACCGTGATCGTCACCCACTCCCACCCCGATCACTTCGGTGGGGCGGGCCGGATCGCGCACGAGACGGGCGCGCGTTTGGTGACCCACCGGGCCTTCGCGACGTGGACGGTGAAGGGCCCGTCGCCGCAGCGGGCGCTGAGCGACGAGGAAGCGCGACGACTGGAGCTGGAGGCCGCCGCCTTCGCGCAGGCAGTCGACGCGCCCGAGGAGATCCCGACGATCGAGGACGACGCGATCGTCGAGGCGGAGCAGACCACCTCGGGCGGCTGGGGTCGTCCGACCCCGTGGGGCACTGTCACCGACGGACCGCCGTTCAAGCGGCGGATGATGATCCGGGCCATGCGTTTCCTGTTCAGCCCACCCGAGCCGACCCAGCGGGTGCAGCACGGCGAGCGGATCGTGATCGGTCGGCGCGAGTGGCGCGCCGTCCACACCCCGGGTCACACCGTCGACCACCTGTGTCTCTGGGATCCCGAGCACGGCACGCTGCTCACCGGTGATCACGTGCTGCCGTCGATCACCCCGCACGTGTCGGGCGTGCGGGAAGCCGATTCGCTGCGCTCATACCTCGCCACCCTCGAACTCGTCGCGAACCTGCCCGATGTGCGGCTCGGGCTCCCGGCCCACGGGCATCCCTTCGCCGACGTGCCGGGCCGGGTCGCGGCGATCGCCGAGCACCACGCCGAACGTATGGACCTGCTGCGCCGGGCCGGATTGGCGATCGGACCGGCGACCGTTCCGGCGCTGTCACGCGAGGTCTTCCCCGAGCGGCACTGGGGGACGATGGCCGAGAGCGAGACCTTCGCCCACCTCGAGCACCTCGTGCATGCGGGCGGCGCCGAGCGCTCCGAGGAGGACGGCATGCTCGTGTACCGCATGGCCCCGGTGCGGGGCGCGGCGTGACGGGGAGCGCGCTCGGGGAAGCCGAAGTGCGGGCCGAGTCGGCCGACCTCCTGGCCCACCTCATCCGCAACGCGTGCGTGAACGACGGCACCCCGGAATCGGGGTTCGAGTCCCGGAGCGCCGACGTCCTCGCGCAGTACCTCGGGTCGGCAGGCCTCGACGTCGAGCGGTTCGCGGCGCTCGACGGTCGGGACAGCCTCGTCGCCCGCATCGAGGGCACCGACCCCACGGCCCCGACCCTCCTGCTCATGGGCCACACCGATGTCGTCCCGGCGAATCCCGACGGGTGGCGTCGCGATCCGTTCGGAGGGGAGATCATCGACGACGAGGTGTGGGGGCGGGGCGCGATCGACATGCTCAACCTCACCGCGACGATGGCGGTCGCGACCCGGTCCCTCGCTCGTTCGGGCTTCCGGCCGAAGGGCTCGCTCGTCTATCTGGCGGTGGCCGACGAGGAGAGCCTCGGCACGTACGGGGCCGAGTACCTGCTGCGGCACGAGCGGGATGCGGTCCGGGCCGACTACGTGGTGACGGAATCGGGCGGCTTCCAGATGCCCCACTCGCAGGGGCCGCGGCTCCCGGTCATCGTGGGCGAGAAGGGCTCGTACTGGTGTCGGATCACCGTGCGGGGCACGCCGGGCCACGCCTCCCAACCGTTCCGGACCGACAACGCGCTCGTGACCGCGGCCGAGATCGTGCGGCGCATCGCCGACTACCGACCGCCGACGCTGGTGCACGAGACCTGGCGCCGGTTCGTGGAGGGCATGGAGTTCGGCGACTGGGGCCCGCGGCTGCTCGACCCGGCCCGGGTCGACGCGGTGTGCGATGAGCTCCCGGTCGGCATGGCCCGGCAGGCCCACGCCTGCACGCACACCACCTTCGCACCGACCGTGATCTCGGGGGGCACGAAGACCAACGTCATCCCCGACCACGTCGAGCTCGAGGTCGACGTGCGGAGCCTGCCCGGTCAGACGGCCCGGGAGCTCGAGCGGATGCTGGCCGATGCGCTCGGTGAGCTCGCGGCGCACGTCGAGATCTCGCCGTTCGAGGACAACCCGTCGACGGTCTCGCCGGCCGACACCCCCCTGTGGGACGCCATGGAACGGGTCGCCGGGCGGCTCGTTCCCGGCTCGGCCCTCGTGCCCTACTTCAGCGTCGGGGCGACCGACGCTCGGTTCTTCCGACGCGACGGGGCGGTGGCGTACGGGTTCGGGCTGTTCAGCCGACGGATCGGGTTCGAGGAGTTCGGCTCGATGTTCCACGGCAACGACGAGCGGGTCGACATCGATTCGCTCGTGCTGTCGACGCGGCTCTTCGAGGGGCTCGCGGCCGAACTGCTCGGCTGAAGGCGCCGCTCAGTCGTCGGGCTGCTCGCGCAGGTAGCGCTCGAAGTCCTCGGCGAGGGCCTCGCCCGTGGGCAGGTCGTCCTCGTCGAACCAGTCGTCGTCATCGAGCTCGTCGACGAGCTCGTCGAGCAGGTCGGTGTCGTCGTCGGCGGAGACCGGTTCGGCTTCGGCTTCGTCGAAGCGCCGTTCGAGCCGCTCGACGTAGCCGGTGATCTCGGCGTCACCCGCCACGACCTCGGACACCGAGCGCTCCCAGGCGCTGGCCGCGATGTCGAGCTCGGTGAGGTCGAGGCCGAGGTCGAGGAGCTCGCTCGCCCGTTCGAGCAGGGCCCGGGTGCTCTTCGGATTGGGCGGGGTGGCGACGTAGTGGGGCACGGGTGCCCAGATCGAGGCCGAGGCGAAGCCGGCTCGGCGCACGGCGTCGTGCACGACACCGGTGATGCCGGTGGGGCCCTCGTAACGCGAGCGTTGCATGCCGAGCCGCGCGGCGAGCACCTCGTCGGTCGCCGAGCCGGTGCAGCGGGTCGGGCGGCTGTGGGGCGTGTCGCCGAGCAGCGCGCCGAGAGTCACGACGATCTCGCACCCGGTCGTGCGGGCCACGCTGACAATGTCGTCGCAGAAGGCGCGCCAGCGCAGGTTGGGCTCGACCCCGGTGAGGAGCACGAGATCCCGGCTGCTCCCCGGAACCGAACCTGCCGCGAAGCGCATCGACGGCCAGGTGATCGTGCGGACGACGCCGTCGGAGAGCTCGACCGTGGGGCGCGAGGCCTGGAAGTCGACGTACTCCTCGGGGTCGAGTTCGGCGAAGGGCCGGGCCCCGGTGTGCCGGACGAGCCAGCGCACGGCGTCGGTGGCGGCATCGGCCGCGTCGTTCCAGCCCGCGAACGCCGCGACGAGCGCCGGGCGCCGGAGCGTGGGCTGGGCGTTCCACCGGACGGTCATGGCGCCACCCTAGGTCCGGGTCGGGGCGGGCTCAGCCCCGGAGCGCAGGGATGGCGGACGCCGAGGCGGCGTCGAGCGCGCCGCGGACCATCACCTCGACGAGTGCCCCGATGTGCTGGAAGCCGTCACCGACGGTCTTGCCCATGAGGTAGCGGGCGTGGATCCCCTCGAGGATGATGGCCAGTTTGTAGGCGGCGAGCGCCTCGTAGAAGTCGAGCTGCGAGAGGTCGCGCCCCGAGCGCTCGGCGTAGCGGGCGACGACCCCGTCGCGCGAGAGGAAGCCGGCGTCGGGTGAGATCGTGGCGCCGACGGTGCCGGTGCTGCCCTCGTCGCGGGCGTAGTAGAGGAGGAAGAGGCCGAGGTCGGCGAGCGGGTCGCCGAGGGTGGCCATCTCCCAGTCGAGGACTGCGACGATGCGACCGGGATCGTCGGGCGCGAGCATGACGTTGTCGAGCCGGTAGTCGCCGTGCACGATCGTCGGAGCGGGCGATTGCGGGATGGCGGCGCGCAGCCGTCGGGCGAGCTCGTCGATCTCGGGCAGCTCGCGGGTCTTGGATCGCTCCCACTGCTCGCCCCACCGCCGCACCTGTCGTTCGACGTAGCCGTCGGGGCGGCCGAAGTCGGCGAGGCCGGCGGCCGGATAGTCGACGGCGTGGATGGCGACGAGGACGTCGACGAGGGCCTCGGAGCACCGGCGGGCCTCATCGGGGCTGAGCCCGGCGAGGTCGGCGGGCGTGCGCAGGATGACGCCGTCGACCTTCTCCATCACGTAGAAGGGCGCGTCGTTCACGGTGACGTCGTCGCAGAACGCGAGTGCGGCGGGGACGGGCACGGCGCTGCCGGCGAGGGCCCGGATGATGCGGTGCTCACGGGCCATGTCGTGCGCGGTCGGGAGCACGTGTCCGAGGGGTGGACGGCGCAGCACCCACTCGTGGACGCCGTCGCCGATCGAGTAGGTGAGGTTGGAGCGGCCGCCCGAGATCAGCTCGGCGCGCAGCGGGAGATCGGTGGCGCCGGGAACGTTCGCCGTGAAGAAGGAACGGAGGCGTTCGAGGTCGACGCCGGGTGGGGTCTCGGGCTCGGCGGACACGCGCCGGAGACTAACGAAGCGGTGCGCGAACCGCTCAGGCGATGCGGGCCTCGCGGGGCTCGACCGGCTGACCGTTGCCCCGGGGGTACCGGGCGACCCGACCGACCGGCATGTCGACCCGGTAGCCGGCGGCGGCGCGCTCTTCTTCGGACTCGCCTCCCCAGAAGCCGTACTCGCGCTGCTCCCGGGCCCAGGCTCGGCATTCGACGAGCACCGGGCAGCTCCCGCACACGGTGCGGGCCTGGGCCTCGCGCACGGCCCGGGCTTCGGGTCGCTCGCCGGCCGGGGCGAAGAAGAGATCGGTTTGGCCGGCGCACGCTGCGTCCTCGGTCCAGGTGAGCGGTCCGCCGAAGATGAGCTCGGTGATCGTCTCGGTGGTCATCGCACTGCCTCCGGTGGGGGAAGGAGGGAGAACCCGGGGGCCGGAGGGGGGGGAACCGACCCCCGGGTTCTGTGTTCCCCGATAGTGAAACCGATCACGTGGCTATCTGTCAAAGACAAGTTATAGATAATGTCAATCGCTAGAATCGATGGCAGATCGGCGCACCGGGCCGAGCGCGAACGGAGAGAACCGGTCCGGCACGGGGTGGTACCGGGCGGCATCGGGTGGTATCGGGAGGAGGGACCGGAGGTGGATTTCCGCAGGCTCGAGGCGCTGCTCGCCGTCGCGGAGGAGGGCAGCTTCACGGCGGCCGCCGATCGGCTCCGCACGGTGCAGTCGAACGTGTCCGAGCACGTACGCCTGCTGGAGGCCGAACTCGGCGTGCCCCTCCTCGTGCGGGGCCGACGGGGGGCCGTGCCGACCGAGTTCGGTGAGCGGGTCGTCGACCGGGCCCGGTCGATCCGCAGCGAGATCGAGGCACTCCAACAGGACATCTCGATGCTCCGAGGACTCGAGACGGGCCACGCGACCCTCGGTCTCGTCGGCACCGTGAGCCGCACCCTCGCCCCCCTCCTCGTGGCCGAGATGCGGCGGATCGCACCGGGGCTCTCGTTGCGGTTGACCGAAGGTGCCTCCGAGCGTCTCGCGGTCGAGGTCGCCGAGCGCGAACTCGCCGGCGCCGTGCTCACCGAGCCGTTGGCCGACGCTCGCCTCGTCGTCGAGCATCTGCGCGACGAGGACCTCGTGGCGATCGTGCCCGCCGCTTCCCGTCTGCGGCGGAAGGCGCCGGTGCCGCTCGCCGTGATCGCGGGCGAGCCGTGCATCCTCCCGCCGGCGGGCAACCCGCTGCGGGACGAGCTCGACGCGACCGCCCGGGCGAGTGGGGTCGAGCTCCGGGCTCCGATCGAGGTCGAGGGGATCCGGCTCATCGCCGATCTCGTCGCGGCGGGGGCGGGGGTCTCGGTGCTTCCCGAGTCGGCGGCGGCCGACCTCGGCGACCGGGTGCGGGTCGTGCCCCTCGCCCGGATGCCACCCCGTCGGCTCGCCCTGGTGACGGCGCGCGGCGCTCAGCTCTCGCTCGCCGACCGGGCCGTGCACGATGCGGTGCGCCGGCTCATCGGATCGGGCGCGAACGGAACCGGAGCGGTGGGTCCCGGCGCCGGCCCGACCTGACGTGCGCGCCGTTCGGTGGCGTCGGGTTCAGGCGGGGACGAAACGCGCGCCGAGCAGGGTGCGCTCGGCGGTGAGCCCGGCGACCTCGAGCCGGTCGACGCCGGGGTCGGCGTCGGGCCGGTGTTCGAGCGCGAGGCGCGATCCGCTCGGCCAGACGAGCTCGACGCGATCGGCCGTCTCGCGCTCGATGTCACCGCCGAGGAGTCCGGAGAAGAACCCGAGGGCGTCGGCGAGAACGGGGGTGCGGAGTACCACGCGCCGCAGTCGCGCGGGCGGTCCGGCCGGCGGGGTCGGCTCGCCCCACCAGCGGGGGTTCATGCTCGGGCCGTTCTCGGCGACGTGGGCGAGCAGCTCGGCCCGGGTGTGTGCGGGCTCGTTCGTCTCGGCGAGCTGCACGACGGTGCCGTGGGCCTCCCGCGGCATGAGGAACGCCTCCATCCAGCCCGGATCGCTCATGTCGATGTTGACCGGATGGACGCCGGCGCCGCGTACCCGCTCGATCGCTTCGGTGAGGTTCGGCACCTTGAACGTGAGGTGGTGCGGTCCGGCGGTGTGGCGGGCTACGAACCGGGCGAGGAAGTCGTTGCGCTCGACGGCGTGCGGCTCGAGCAGCTCGACCGACATGCCGTCGCCGTCGGGGCTGCCGACCCACACCTGCATCGGGCGGAATCCCGGGCCCTCGCCGCCGAACATGATCGTGCCGGAGCACTCGCCGGTGAGGAACGCGAGGGCCTCCGAGGTGTCGGCGGCGGCGATCGCCACGTGGTCGAGCTCGTACCGGGGGGTCGTCACGGAGGGCGAGGATAGGGATCGCGGCGCCACCGCTCCTCACTGCGACCCGGACACGGCGGCCGGGCGGCGGGGGTCCGGTCAGGTGGCGACGGGGCTCCGGCCGGCCCGGGTCACGTGGCGGGCCACGATCCAGCCGAACCCGAGGATCGCCAGGCCCCCGACGGCGTCGAGGAAGAAGTGGTTGGCGGTGATCACGATCACGACCAGCGTGATGATCGGGTAGCTGATGGCGAGCGTGCGGGTCCAGGTCCGGCGGCAGCGGGGAGCGAGAGCGAGCGCGCACCAGGTCGACCAGCAGACGTGCACCGACGGCATGGCGGCGAACTGGTTGGAGATCTTCTGCATCCCGCCCGAGTTGAACGACCAGATCGCCGGATCGCGCAGGAGCGTGTCCACGTATTCGTAGCCCGGGCCGAGGGCGTCGCCGAGGAGGCGGGGCGGAGCGAGCGGGTAGAGGGAGAACCCGATGAGCGCGGCCGCCGTGGCGATGGCGAGGGTGTTGCGGAACCGCGGGTAGTCGTCGGCGAAGCGGCGATAGAGGAACACTCCGGTGAAGATCGTCACGACGAAGTGCAGCGATCCGTAGAAGTAGTTCGCGGCGATGATGAGCGGGCGCCATTCGAGGGCCCACCGCTGGATCGTCAGCTCGTGGTAGATGCCGAGCGCGCGCTCGACCGAGATGATCTGGCGGGCGTTGGCGAGCGCGTCGGGCGGGATGGCCCCGCCCCCGCCGCCGTTGAGGTTCCGGACGAAGCTGTAGACGATGTAGAACGCGCCGATGGCGAGGATTTCGGCCCACCAGTAGAGGACGTGCCCGTCGGAGAGCACCCGGGCGCCCGGGAGCGCGGCGCGGCGGGCGGTGACCTCACCGGTGCTCACGGCGCCGACCCGCGGTCCGGGGCATGAGGGTCGGCTCCCGTCGGTGTCGATTCCGGTGTCGATTCCGGTGCCGATCCCGTTTCCGCGGCCCGGTGTCGGCTCCCGCCGAAGGCGAAGGCGGGGGCGCCGAGCATGCTGACGAGCAGCGTGCAGCCGTACCAGAGCAGGCCGGCGGCGACGGCACGGCTGTCGGGAAGGCCGGCCCGGGCGAGGGTGCCGTGGAGGAGGAGCACGAGGGTGCCTTCTCGCACGCCGAGCCCGGCGAGGGAGACCGGCAGCACTTGGAGCATGAGCACCGCCGGGGCGTAGACGAGGAGAGCCCCGACCGCGACGGGGATCCCGAGCGCCCGGAAGATGAGCGCGTAGACGGCGACGACCGAGCACTGGTACGCGACCGCCGTCGCGACGACCGGTCCGATCTGCGCCGGATCGCGGCGCAGGCGGTCGACCCCTCGGTGCACGGCGCCCAGGTAACGCGCCCAGTTCTCGTGGTCGGTGAAGCGACCGGCGAGGCGCGGGTGCCCGGCCGCGGTGAGGATGAGCGTGAGGAGCGCGAGCGTCGCCCCGGCGACGAGGATCGGCAACCAGATGTGACCGGCGTCGAGCACCGACGGATGGATGAGGATGCCGACGGCGACGAGCAGGGGGAGAGCGACGAATCCGGTGAGGCGCTCGAGCGCGACCGAGCCGAACGCGTCGCTCGGGGAGCCCGTCGCGGCGCCGACCCGGGTGACCCGCACGACGTCGCCCCCGATCGTCGAGGGCAGCACGTTGCCGACGAACATGCCCGAGAGGCAGTGGCGGGTCAGCACGAGGAGCGGCAGGGTGACGCCGAAGAGGCGCAGGACGCGTTGCCAGCGCCAGGCGGCGAGCACCACGCCGACGAAGGTCGTGACGACGGCGGCGGCCAGCAGGAGCAGGGTGTCGAGGTGGCCGTCGGGCAGCAGCTCGCTCGGGTGGGGCGCCTTGGCGAGCAGGGCGACGAGCAGGGCGCCGGTCACGCCCAGACGCAGGGCGAGGCGCCAGCCCGTGCCGCGCCGCCGGTCGGAGTCCCCCTCCCCGGGCATCATCGGGCTCAGGTTAGGTGCCGCGATGACCTCCCGGTCGGGTGGCGCGCCGGGGGCGCCCTGGGCGACGATGTCCCCATGCGCATCGTCACCGACGACGGAATCGGCCTCGAGGCGGTCGTGGCGGGGAGCGGCCCGGGGCTGCTGCTCGTGCACGGCTTCGGCGGTGCGAAGGAGGACTTCGCCGACCACGTCGCGACCCTCGCGAGCGATCACACGGTCGTGACCTTCGACCTGCGGGGTCACGGCGCGAGCGATCAGCCCGACGACCCGGCGGCGTACTCGCTCGAACGGCTCGCCGGCGACATCCTCGGGGTGGCCGACCACCTCGGCTTCGCCACGTTCCGACTGTTGGGCCACTCGATGGGCGGCATGGTGGCGCGCAAGGTGGCGCTCGCCGCGCCCGACCGCGTCGACGCGCTCGTGATGATGGACAGCACCCCCGGTCCGGTGCCCGGCTTCGATCCGGGTCTGCTCGAGTTCGCGGCCGACGTGGCGCTCAACGACGGCAAGGCAGCCCTGAAGGAGCTCCTCGACTTCGCCCAGCCACTCACGACTCCCGCGTACGAGCGGCTCGTCGACGAGCGCTCGGGCTTCCAGGAGTACGTCGACGCGAAGTGGGAGAACCTGTCGGCGGTGATGTGGGGTGCGTTGGCCCGGGCCATCGCCCGCCAGTCGGATGATCTCCCGGCCCTCGCTGCGTCGCTCACGGCGCCGTTGCTCGTGCTCGTGGGTGAGCAGGACGGGCCGTTCGTCGAGGCTTCGCACGCGATGCGTGAGGCGATCCCGGGCACGACCCTCGTCGTGATCCCCGGTGCGGGGCACTCGCCGCAGTTCGAGAACCCCGGCGCGTGGATCGATGCGCTCGCCGGCTTCCTCGCCACGGTGCCGACGCCGGTTCGCTGATCGCCGGGTCGGTCGCCGATCCGATCAGTCGCCGCTCGCCCGCTCTACGAAGCGGTCCCGGATCACCACGACCCGGGTGACCCGGCCCGCGGCCACGAGCCCGCGGGCGTCGCTCACCGAGACCCGGAACGCGAGGCGACGGCCGTCGATGTGCTCGAGCACGGCATCGGCGGTGACCCGACCCCCGACCGGCGTCGGGGCGATGTGCGTGAGCTGCACTTCGTAGCCGACCGTCGTGGTGCCCGGATCGAGCGAGTCGACGACGGCCGCGACGGCGGCTTCCTCGGCGAGGGCGACGACCCTCGGCGTGGCGAGCACGGGCACGTCACCGCTGCGGGCCGCAACCGCGGTGTCGGCGTCGCTGACGGTGAGCCCGACCGAAGCAGAGCATCCGGGAGCGGGCGGCACGGGCCGTACGATAGGGGACTCCGCCCGACCCGACGCGAGGTGGCGGCAACCGACGGCAAGGCGAGCAGGAGGCACGGTGGAACCGCTCATCGAACGCGACGTGCTCGACGAGGTGCTGGCCCACGGCCTGCGCGACGGGGGCGATTTCGCCGAGGTCTTCGCCGAGGATCGGCGCACCACCAACGGGCGTTTCGACGACGGCCGGATGGAAGAGCTGGTGTCGGGCCGCGACCGGGGGGCGGGCCTGCGGGTGGTGCGGGGCGACACCACCGGCTTCGCCCACACGAGCGACCTGTCGCGGGCCGGGCTGCTCCGGGCGGCCGAGGCGGCGGCCGCGGCCGCTCGCGCCGGGGGCGGTCGTGCCCGGGTCGTGCCGCTCGGCGACCGGGTCGACGCGCCCGCCCGACCGGGAACCGTCGACCCGACGGGTGTCGACAAGGCGGCCAAGGCCGAGCTGCTCGTCCGGGCCGAAGCCGCGGCCCGGGCCGAGGGCGGCGCCGTCCGCTCGGTCACGGCGACCTACGCCGACGCCCGGCGGCGCATCCTCGTTGCGAACTCCGAAGGGCTCCACGCCGGTGACGAGCAGGTTCGCACCCGGCTCGCCGTGCAGTGCGTGGCGACCGGGGACGCGGGCATGCAGACCGGCTTCGAGGCGCCGGGTCGCACGATGGGCGTCGAGCTGTTCGACGAGGTGAGGCCGGAGTCGGTCGGGCAGCGGGCCGCCCGTCGGGCCCTCGATCTCCTCGATGCTGCGCCGGCCCCGAGTGGTCGGCTCCCGGTGGTCCTGCGGCGAGGCGCCGGCGGCGTGCTCTTCCACGAGGCCTGCGGGCACGGGCTCGAGGCCGATCACGTGCAGAAGGACGCGACGGTCTTCGCCGGGCGGGTCGGCGAGCAGGTCGCGTCGCCGCTCGTGACCCTCGTCGACGACGGCACCTACGGGCGGGAATGGGGCACGATCGCGATCGACGATGAGGGCCATGCGGCCCGGCGCAACGTGCTCATCGAGGACGGCATCCTCACCGACTACCTGTGGGACACGATGCGGTGCCGCAAGGCGGGGCGGCTCCCGAGCGGGAGCGGTCGCCGCGAGACCTACCGCTCGCTCCCGATGCCGCGCATGACGAACACGTTCCTGCTCGCGGGGGATGCCGATCCCGACGAAATCATCCGCAGCGTCGATCGGGGCATCTACTGCGTCCAGCTCGGTGGCGGTCAGGTCGATCCGGCGACCGGCGACTTCGTGTTCGGCATCACCGAGGCGTACCTCATCGAAGGCGGGGAGATCACCGTGCCGATCCGCGCCGCGCAGCTCATCGGCAACGGTCCCGAGGTGCTGCAGATGGTCGACGCCGTGGGCAACGACTTCGAGACCTGGACGGGCATGTGCGGGAAGCAGGGGCAGAGTGTGCCGGTGTCGGCCGGTCAGCCGACCGTGCTGGTCCGCGAGATGACCGTCGGCGGGACGGCGGCATGAGCGGCTCGGTCGGCGACGATCTCCTCGGCCTCGCCCGCCGCGTCGCAGGCGGGGCGGGACCGGGCGAGGAGGTCGAGGCCTACGTTGTGCGGTCGGAGGAGACCGAGGTCGAGGTCTACGACGGCGAGGTCGAGTCGCTCACGACGGCGGGAGTCGAGGGCATCGGCGTTCGCGTCGTGGTCGGCGGCCGGCAGGGTCTCGCCTGGGCGGGCTCGCTCGAGCCCGAGGTCGTCGCCGAGACGCTGCGCGAAGCGCGCGACAACGCCCGGTTCAGTGCCGTCGACGAGCACTGCGGGCTGGCGACCCCGGCCGACGCTGCGGCCTGCATCCCACCCGATCTCGATCTCTGGCGCGCCGATCTCGCGACGGTGCCGACCGCCGAGAAGGTGCGGCTCGCGCTCGAGCTCGAGCGGGCCACCCGGGCCGGCGATCCCCGCATCCGCAACGTCGAGGGTGCGGGCTACGGCGACGCGCGCTCCGAGTCGGCGCTCGCGACCTCGACCGGGATCGAGGCCGAGTCGCGGCGCACGACCTGCTCGGCGTCGGTGGCCGCGCTCGCCGACGACGGCTCGGGGACGCAGAGCGGATACGGGTTCACGACCGGACGCGCGGTCGGCGAGCTCGATCTCGAGGCCGCGGCGCGCGACGCGGTCGTCCGGTCGTGCCGGCTCCTCGGGGCCCGGCCGGTGCCGGGGCGACGAATCCCGATCGTGCTCGACCCGCTCGTCACCCGGGCGTTCCTCGGGGTGTGCGCAGGTGCCTTCGACGGTGAGGCGGTGCTGAAGGGACGTTCCCTGTTCGCCGACCGGTTCGGCGAGGCGGTGGCCGCGCCCGGGGTCCGGCTCGTCGACGATCCCACCGATCCGCGGGCACCGGGCGCGGCCCGCTTCGACGGGGAGGGGATCCCGACCCGCCGGAACGATCTCGTGGTCGACGGCGTGCTGCAGCGGTTCCTCCACAACGTCGCGACCGGTCGGCGCGCGGGGGTGCCGACGACCGCGAGCGCGACCCGCTCGTTCGCGTCGGTTCCCGGGGTCGGGGTGCGGGCGTTGCGGCTCGAGCCGGGATCGCTCGGTCCGGACGAGATCCTGCGCCGGGCGGGCGACGCGCTGTACGTGCAGTCGGTGAGCGGGCTCCACTCGGGCACGAACCCGATCTCGGGCGACTTCTCGGTCGGCGCGGTCGGGCTCGTGGTCCGCGACGGCGAGCTCGGGGCTCCGGTGCGCGAGGTGACCATCGCCTCCACGCTGCAGCGGATGCTCCTCGACATCGTCGAGGTCGGGTCCGATCTCGTGTTCCTGCCCGGTGCGACCGCCGGGCTCACGCTCCTGATCGGCGAGATGACCCTCAGCGGGGCGTGACGCAGCGCGTCGGAAACTTCAGGCGCGACCGCGGCGGGTGAGGATCGCGTCGATCTCGGCGAGGGCGCTTCGGGGTTCGAGGAAGTGCACGGCCTCCATGCCGACGGCCCGGGCCGCCGCGATGTTCTCGGCGTTGTCGTCGACGAAGATCGTCTCGGTGGGTGCGACGCCGAGTCGTTCGCACGCCAGGAGGTAGATGTCGGCCTCGGGCTTGCGCATGCCGACGTGGCTCGAGTCGACGACGTCCTCGCAGAGCTCGTCGACCGGGAACATCGACCGCCAGTTGTCGCCGAACTCACGGACATTGTTGGTGAGGAGGCTGACCCGCAGCCCGTCGGCCCGCAGCTCGCGCATCTTGTGGACGGTCATCCAGTGCACGCCGGGTGCGCTGTTGCGCCAGAACCGCGCGTAGGCGTCCATGTCGATCGCTCGACCGAGCACGGTGGGGGCCTTGTCGACGAGCCGCGTGAAGTAGGTGGCGAGGTCGATCTCGCCCTTCTCGAGCAGGTGCCAGTCGGGTTCGTCGACGATCTCGCCGGCGGCTTCGGCGCCGTCGGGATCGGCGGCGACCGCGGCCGCCACGGATCGGCCCTCGACCCCGATGTAGGAGGTGTCGCCGAACAGCAGGCTGATGAGCGATCCGGGTCGAAAGCCCTCGGCCTCCTCGAAGGCCCCGAGGCCGACGAAGAGCGGGCTCGAGACCACGCCGCCGAAGTCGAAGATCACGGTGCTGATCGTCACGGGCCCGACGGTAGCGGTCGAACCCGGGGTGCCTCCGGGCCGGACGGGCTCATCCGAGCGGGGGCGGGGCGCCGACGGTGTCCGGGTCGGTCGGCGGCGGGGCGAGGGCGAGTCCGATCCGCCCGCTGATCGAAGCCGCCGTGACCGCCGGGGCCTCGGTTTCGGTGACGAGCAGGGTGACGGCCGTGCCGCCGTCGGGCTCGGTGCGCCCGCCGAGGACGGTCGCTCCGACCGCGACGATCGCGGCGCGGCGGGCGTCGGCCGAGAGGATGTCGGAGACGGCGAAGACGTCGACGGTCGTGCCCGCCGGGGGCCGGGATCCGTCGGCCGGTAGAACTCGGACGGCCCGGTGACCGACGGGGACGAGCCCGGCGATTCCGGGGTGTCCGGTCGAGGCGAGGCCCCGGGTCCGCACGGGGTCACCGGCGAGGAGCGGTCGGGCGAGGGTTCGTCCGGCGGCGGCATCGATCGAGCGGAGCGCGTCGGCGGCGACGGCCCGCGCCGGTCGGATGACGATGCGGAGGTCGGCCGGGGTCAGGCGTCGGCCGAGCGGGAGATCGCGCGCGGCGACCGCGATGCCGACGGGGGGACCGAATGCGTCGGCCCGGTCGTGCAGGCGCCGGAGATCCGACCCGACGACGATCGCGGTGAGCAGGGCGACGCCGACGGCGACCACCCGGAAGGTTGCGGCTCGGGTCACGAGGGACCGTCCGCGCGTGTCGGGGCGAGGGACGCGAGCGGTTGTGGTGGGCTCGGTCGGGATTCCGGTCGCGGGCCCGCGAGGGCCGGACGACCCGGCGTTGTTCGTCGACACGGGGCTTCCTCCCGTACTCAGGGCGCGCGGCGCCGTGATCGGTGGGAGGAAGCGAGTCGTCGGTGGGTAGGAACGGATTCTGCGTCGACGCAGAACCCGGTAATGACCGGCGAATGACGTGCGGAGGTTAACGGTTCTTGACTAGAGTGCCCACTCCCGGGAACAAACGGCGCACGCCGCTGGTTGGAACCGGACTCGACGCCTTCGGGCGTTGCCTGTCCCCGGCCAGCCGGCCATCGCCCGCCCGGGCCGGCGGCCGGGGACACCTTCGAATGCTTTCGTCGGGCTTTCGACGCGAGCGGGAGGGGTGCTTCCGGCGCGAGCGGCTCGCCGCGCGTCGCCCGGGGATGCGCCGCTCAGGGAGCGGTTGACGACGAGCCGCCGCTCTTCGCCTTGCCCGACGACTTCTTCTCGTCGGACTTCTTCGGCTCGGCCGGCGTGGGAGTGCTCCCGCCGGTGGTCGCCGTATCGCCCGAGCCGGAGGAAGTGGAGCTGTCGGAACGCGAGCTGCTACCCCCGGAGGAGGACTTCCCGCGGTTGTCGGTCTTGTAGAAGCCCGACCCCTTCAGCACGATCCCGGCCGGTGACAGCACCTTCGTGAGCTTCCCGCCGCAGCCCGAGTGCTTCGTCAGGGGGGCGTCGGAGAAGGACTGGTAGACCTCGATGAGCTCGTCGCAGCGGGCGCAGCGGTACTCGTAGGTCGGCATGGCGGACTCCGTCTTCGCGAGGGCTCCCGATCTTCGCCGCCTCGGGAACGGGTCCCGGGGGCTGGCACTCGATCGTGGGGAGTGCCAATCGTACTGCGGGGCGGAACGGGCCGCTCGCTCGCCCCCGGCCGCCCCGAGCCGCCCGCGGTCGGCGGACGGAGGCGGCGGATCGCTTCCCGATTCCTGCGTCAGAATGGCGGGGATGGCCGTCGTCCTCCTCGTCCCCGTTGCTTGGGCGCTCGGCACCTTCCCGACCGCGGTGACCGTGGCCCGGGCCCGGGGCCGGGACGTGCTCGGTGAGGGTTCGGGGAATCCCGGGGCCTCCAACATCGGCCGCCTCCTCGGTTGGCGGTGGGGGATCCTCGTGCTCGCCGTCGACTTCGCGAAGGGCGCAGTGGCGGCCGGGGTCGGGTTCGCGATCGACGGTCGGACCGCCGGGCTGGTGCTCGGCAGCGCTGCGGTGCTCGGTCACACCTTCCCGATCGTCCGCAAGGGCGGCAAGGGAGTGGCGACCGCCGGGGGCGCGCTCACGGTGTGCTATCCGGCCATCTCGGCGGTCCTCGCGGTCGTCTGGTTCGTCGTGGCCCGGGTGCTGCGGAAATCGTCGTTGGCCTCGCTCACGATCACCGTGGCGTTCCCGCTGCTCGTGCTGGTGACCGGACCGGCCACGGGTGAAATCGCCATCATCGTGGCCCTGGCCGCGCTGATCATCTTCCTCCACCGCGGCAACATCTCGCGGCTCGTCCGGGGTGAGGAGCACGACATCGGAGGGAGGCCGTCGTGACGACGGGTCGCGTTCGCAAGGCAGTGATCCCCGCCGCCGGGCTCGGGACGCGTGTCCTGCCCGCCACGAAGAGCGCGCCCAAGGAGCTCCTCCCGGTCGTCGACAAGCCGGCGATCCAGTACGTGGTCGAGGAGGCGGTGCGGGCCGGCATCACCGAGATCGTCGTCATCACCGGGCGCAACAAGAGTGCGCTCGAGGATCACTTCGACCGCAGCCCCGAGCTCGAGGCTGCGCTCGAACGTTCGGGCAAGCACGAAGCGCTCGCCGAGGTGCGGCGCGTCGCCGAACTCGCGCACGTGTGCTTCGTCCGGCAACGCGAGGCGCTCGGTCTCGGTCATGCCGTCGGCACCGCCCGGGCGATCGTCGGTGACGAGCCGTTTGCCGTCCTGCTCCCCGACGACATCATGGTCGACGATTCGGCGCTGCTCCGCGCGATGCTCATCGAGCACGCGGCGACGGGCGGTTCGGTGCTCGGTCTCGAGGAGGTGCCCGCCGCGCAGACGGCGTCGTACGGCTGCGTCGATCCGGCGACCACCGATCGGCCCGGTGTGGTCGAGGTGCGCGGCGTGGTGGAGAAGCCCGCACCCGAGGTGGCACCTTCGAACCTGGCGATCATCGGGCGATACGTGCTCACCCCCGAGGTGTTCGACCACATCGAGCGCCTGCAGCCGGGCGCCGGAGGCGAGCTGCAGCTCACCGACGCGATCAGCGCACTGCTCGACCATCAGGTGGTCTCGGGGTGCGTGAGCCCGGGGTTGCGCTACGACGTGGGCCGCAAGCTCGACTTCCTGCGGGCGAACGTTGCGCTCGCCTTGGATCGAACCGACCTCGGCCCCGAGCTCTTGGCCTGGCTGCGCACGGTCGTGGCCGACCGTCCCGACGCGTGATCCCGCTCGAGGAAGCCCGCGACCGCATCCTCGCGGCGGTGACTCCTCTCGCGGCGCGCCCGGTGCCGCTCACCGACGCCGCCGGGCTCGTGCTCGCCGAGTCGGTCACGGCCGCCGAGCCCGTGCCGCCGTTCGCGAACACCGCGATGGACGGGTACGCGGTGCGGGCCGCCGACACCCCCGGCGCGCTGCGGGTGGTCGGGGAGCTTCCTGCGGGTCGGGCTCCGACCACGGCGGTCGCTTCGGGTGAGGCGATCCGGATCATGACCGGAGCGCCGATGCCGCCCGGGGCCGATGCGGTGGTGATGGTCTAGCGCACGCGCACCGACGGGGAGACGGTCACGGTCGAGCGGGCCGAGCCGGGCGACCACGTACGGCCGGCGGGCGGCGACGTCGGCGCGGGCACCGAGGTGTTCACTCCCGGCACCCTCCTCACCCCGGCGCACGTCGGGGTGCTGGCCAGCCTCGGCCGGGCGAGCGTCGTCTGTCATCCGCGACCGCGCGTCGCCGTGATCTCGACCGGTGACGAGCTCGTCACCGACGGCCCCCTCGCGCCGGGCCGAATCCGCGACTCGAACCGGCCGATGCTCCTCGCCCTCCTCGCCGCGTCGGGCTGCGAGCCCGTCGACGGCGGTGTCGTGGGCGACGACGAAGCGGCGATCGAGGCGGCGCTCACCGCCGCGGCGGTCGGGGCCGACGCGATCCTCACGAGCGGCGCCGTGTCGGTCGGCGACTACGACTTCGTGAAGGTGGTGCTCGACCGCCTGGCCGCGGTGCGCGGTGGCGTCTCGCTGTGGGCGCAGGTGGCGATCAAGCCGGCGAAGCCGCTCGCGTTCGCGATGCTCGGCTCAGTACCCGCCTTCGGCTTGCCCGGCAACCCGGTCTCGTCGCGGGTCAGCTTCGAGTGCTTCGCCCGTCCGGCGCTGCGTCGTCTCGCGGGCCGGACCGATGTGGTGCCCGAACCGGTTTGGGCCCGGGCGGGGGGCGCGATGCCCCGGCGGGCCGACGGCAAGATGCACCTCGACCGTGTGCGGGTCCGGGTCGTCGACGGCAGCTACGTCTGCGAGCGGGCCGGCGCCCAGGGCAGCAACGTGCTCTCGGGGATGGCGGCGGCGAACGGTCTCGCCCTGCTGCCCGACGGACCGGGTCCCGCCGCGGGCGACGAGGTGCGGGTCATCCTCCTCTGAGCCCCGGAACCGCCGCCGCCGGACGCCGTGCGGGCGGGCCTCCCTAACCTGGCCCTCGTGCACCCCGAGGGCCGTCGCCCCGTCCCGGTCCCGCTCATCGATCCGTTCGCCCGGCGGGTCCGCGATCTGCGCATCTCGATCACCGACCGGTGCAACTTCCGCTGCGCCTACTGCATGCCCGAGGAAGGCATGGACTGGCTCGCCCGCGAGGAGCTCCTCTCCTACGAGGAGATCGCGACGGTGGCCCGGGTCTGCGTCGAGCGCTTCGGGTTCGAGGCGATCCGGCTCACCGGCGGGGAGCCCCTGGTGCGGGCTCACATGCCCCGGCTCGTGCGGATGCTCGCGCCCCTCGGCGTCGATCTCGCGTTGACGACCAACGGTGTCCGGTTGCCCGAGCTCGCAGCCGAACTCGCCGACGCCGGACTCGGGCGGGTCAACGTGTCCCTCGACACGCTGCGCCGCGAGCGCTTCCTCGCCCTCACCCGGCGCGACGACCTCGACCGGGTGGTGGCGGGTATCGACGCGGCGCTCGCCGTCGGCCTGGCGCCGGTGAAGGTGAACGCGGTGGTGATGCGGGGCGTGAACGACGACGAGGTCGTCGACCTGGCCCGGTTCGGCCGTGAGCGCGGCGTCGGCATGCGGTTCATCGAGTTCATGCCGCTCGACGCCCAGGGCGAGTGGAGTCACGACAAGGTGGTGCCGGCCCGGGAGATCCTCGAACGGATCGACGCGGTCTTCCCGCTCGAGTCGTCGGCCGGGGCCGGTCACGTCGAGCCTGCGGCCCGGTACCGGTATCGCGACGGCGCGGGTGACGTCGGGGTGATCCCGAGCGTCACCGAGCCGTTCTGCGACAACTGCGACCGGGTGCGCCTCACCGCCGAGGGGCGTTTCCGCACCTGCCTGTTCGCGCTCGACGAGACCGATCTCCGGCCCGCGCTGCGCGCCGATGGTCCGGTCGACCTGGTCGACGACCGCATTGCCGCGGCGATCACCGCGGCGGTGGGCACCAAGTGGGCGGGCCACCGCATCGGGCGCGACGACTTCGTGCGCCCGACCCGTTCGATGAGCCAGATCGGCGGATGAAGGGCAGGAGGCGAGCGATGGCCATACCCCGGGTTGCCGAGGATCTCACGGCCGGTTGGCTGAGCGAGGTGCTCGGTCGCGAGATCACGGAGGTCACGGTCGAGCCGATCGGTGTCGGCGTGGGCCTCGTCGGCTCGCTGTTCCGGCTGCGGCTCGTCGGCGGGGGCGCGCCGACGACGATGATCGCCAAGCTCTCGGCCCCGACCGACGAGGGCCGCTTCGTCGCGACGGTCATCAACATGTACGGGCGCGAGGTCGGCTTCTACTCGACGCTCTCGGAGCGGGTCACCATCGCACGCCCGGCGTGCTTCCACGCCGAGCACGATCCCCTGACCCAGGATTCGGTACTGCTGCTCGAGGACGTGTCGGCCCGGGGCACCCTGCTCGACTCGGTCGTCGGGATTCCGGTCGCCGAGGCCGGCCCGATGGTGCGCACGCTGGCCCGGCACCATGCCGCGTTCTGGGACGATCCGTCGCTCGCCGAGGTGCCGTTCCTCCTGCGGCTCGCCGACGAGCCGTACCCCTCGGCGGTGGCGTTCGCGTTCGACGCGGCCTGGCCGACCACGCTCGAGTACCTCGGCGATCACATCACCCCCGCGGCGCGGGCCTTCGGGGATGCGTATCCCGGGCGTATCGCCGCGCTCTACGAGAAGCTCTGTGCCGGTCCGCATGTGCTCGCCCACGCCGACTGGCGACTCGACAACCTGTTCCTCGCGCCCGACGGCGAGGTCATCGCGATCGACTGGCAGCTCATCGATCGATCGGTCGGGCCGCGCGACCTGGCCTACTTCGTCACCCAGGGCATCGCGGTCGACGACCCTGCCGGATACGCGCAACTCCTCGACCTCTACCTCGGCGAGCTGCGGAGCCTCGGCGTCGAGGTCGATCGGGACTGGGCCTGGGAGATGTACCGCTACGCGACGGCGATGACCTTCGTGTACCCGGTGATCGCGTGCGGCGCGCTCACCGTCAACGACGAGCGCCATCTCGCCCTCTGTCGCACGATGGTCGACCGGTGGACCGCGGCGATGGACGCGCTCGACGCGTACGACCTGCCGCTCTGAGGGGAGCTGCGCGTCAGCCCGGCGCGAGGTCGAGCGCGGCGAGGTTGGCCCGGAGTCGGGCGAGACCGTTGCGGATGCGGCTCTTCACGGTGCCTTCGGGTTCCCCGAGCATCTCGGCGACGGTGCGGTACGAGTGGCCGCCGTAGTAGGCGAGCTCGACGGGTCGGCGCTCCTGCTCGGGCAGGCCCTCGAGCGCGTTGCGCACCGCTTGGGCGACCGACCGGGCGACGACGGGGGCGTCGGCACCGGCGGCGGCGGTCGGCTCGCGTGCGGCGGTGGCGGTCTCGCGTCGGGTGCGGGCGCGGTCGGAGCGCTGCACGTCGAGCGCCCGGCCGTGCGTGAGGGCGAGGAGAAAGGCCCGGAGCGTGCCCCGGTCGGCGTCGAAGCGTTCGCGGCGTTCCCACAGGCGGGTGAACACGTCCTGGGCGATCTCTTCGGCCCGGCCCGAATCGCCGACGAGGCGGCGGGCGAAGCCGATCACGGCCGGACGGTGCCGCCGCACGATCTCGCTCATGGCACCGTCGTTCACGCCGTCACCGACGACGAGGGCGCGCACGAGGGCGGCGTCTTCGAGGTCGGTGAGATTCGGCTCCACGGTCCCGTCCGGTCGTCTCCGGCCGGGAGTTCCCGGCGGCCGGCGGGAGTGAGGCTAACGGGGTGCCGCGCCCTCCGGGAGGCGCCCCGGCCGGGCGGCGGCATCCCGGGTGATCCGGCGGGCGAGCGGGCCGAACAGGAAGAGGTGGAACGGCGCCACCGCGTACCAGTAGGCCCGGCCGGCGAGGCCGCGCGGGCGGAAGAGGGCGCGCTGCTCGAGGACGGTGCCGCCGTCGGCGGTCGGGGAGCAGCGCCATTCGAGCCAGGCGGCGCCCGGGAGGCGCATCTCGGCCCGCAGGCGCAGGTGGCGTCCGGGCTCGAGCGCCTCGACCCGCCAGAAGTCGACGACGTCGCCGACCCGGAGATCGGTGGGGTGGCGGCGGCCGCGGCGGAGACCGATACCACCGATGGCGAGGTCGAGGAGCCCACGGATCGACCAGAGCCAGTTGCCGACGAGCCAGCCCCGCTCACCGCCGAGCGAGGTGACCTGGGCGTAGACGGCTTCGGCCGCAGCGTCGGTGACGACCCGCTGCTCGTCGACGAAGACGGTGGCGCCCGCCCACTGGGGGTCGGTCGGGATCGGGTCGGCAGGGGATCGGCCGAAGAGTTCGGCGTCGGTCCAGCGGGTCGAGACCTCGAGCTCGGTGACGCGCTGGAGCGCCAGCTCGATCGCCTCCCGGGTGCCCATCGGCTGGTGCGGGACGACGGCATCGATCGCCGGATCGCGCACGATCACCTCGTTGACGAGGCTGTCGATGAGCGGTCGGGCCAGGTCGACCGGCAGCGGGGTGACGAGCCCGACCCAGAGCGACGAGAGTCGGGGGCTGAGCACGGGAACCGGGAGGATCACCCGGCGGCGCAGTCCGGCGACCTCGGCGTAGAGGTGCATCATCTCGCGGTAGGTGAGCACGTCGGCTCCGCCCACCTCGAAGACGCGGCCGTAGGCCTCCGGCTTGCCGAGTACGCCGGTGAGGTAGGCGAGCACGTCGGAGACGGCGATGGGCTGCACCCGCGTCTCGACCCAGCGAGGCGTCGTCATGATCGGCAGCACCTCGACGAGGTGGCGCAGCATCTCGAACGACGCGCTGCCCGAGCCGATCACGACCGCGGCGCGCAGTTCGGTGAGCGGGACGGGTCCGGCGCCGAGCACGTTGCCGACCTCGTGGCGGCTGGCCAGATGGGGTGAGAGGGTGCCGCCGGCGTCGTCACCGAGCCCGCCGAGGTAGATGATCTGCCCGACCCCGGCGGTGGCGGCCGCATCCCGGAAATTCTCGGCCGCGAGCCGGTCGCGGGCCTCCCACTCGGGGTCGGCGCCGATGGAGTGCACGAGGTAGTAGGCGGCACCGACTCCGGCGAAGGCGGCGTCGAGCGAGGCACGGTCGAGCACGTCGCCGGTCACGATCTCGACCCGGTCGCGCCACGGCTCGGCGTCGAGCTTCCCGGGCGTTCGGGCCAGGCAGCGCACCCGGTGGCCGGCGGCGACCAGGTCGGCCACGAGGCGGCGGCCGATGTAGCCGGTGGCGCCGGCGACGAGCACCGGGGAACCCGTGATCGGGCGGTCCGACGCCTGGGTCGGCGGCTCGGGCTCGGTGCTCATGAGAGGTGTCCGACGCCGGGGGCGGGGTGGATGCCGGACGTTCTCCCCCGCCGGCGGTGCGTCGGCTCGGGACGACGAACCCCACGGGTTCTCAACATTTCGGTCATCCGCCGGGTGGGGCGCTCCGGAGACGGGGGGACATCACCCTTGACGGAAGGAAATTCCCATGAAGCGAAGCCGCATGCTCCGCCTCGCGACCGGCGTCGCCCTCGTGGCCGTCGCCGCCCTCGCCCTCGGCGCCTGCTCCAGCGACGACAGCGACAACTCGTCGTCGACCACCACCATGGCCCCCGACACCACGATGGCGCCCGCCGCCAAGAACATCGTGGAGACGGCTGCCGCGAACGAGGACTTCTCGACGTTGGTGTCGGCCGTGCAGGCCGCCGGCCTCGCCGAGACCCTCTCGGGCCCGGGTCCGTTCACGGTCTTCGCCCCGACGAACGAGGCGTTCGCCAAGCTCCCGGCGGGCACGGTCGAGACCCTGCTCAAGCCGGAGAACAAGGACCAGCTCTCGGGCATCCTCACCTACCACGTCGTGGCCGGCAACGTGCTGGCGGCGGACGTGAAGCCGGGCAAGGTGAAGACGGTGAACGGCGCCGAGTTCACGGTTTCGGTCGAGGACGGCAAGGTGTTCATCACCGGCGGAACTCCGGAGAACAAGGTGGAGGTCGTCACGACCGACATCGAGACCTCGAACGGCACGATCCACGTGCTCGGCGGGGTGCTGGTGCCTCCCACAGCCGGCTGATCCCGCTCAGCGTCTCGTCTCGTGCCCCGGTCGCTTCGGCGGCCGGGGCACGAACGCGCTCGTGCGGCGTACGTATTCGTCGTAGCCGGGGCGGCGCCTCACGAGGGACCGTTCGAGCAGGGTGACCCCCGAGA
>JBJSXF010000195.1:0-2660 GCA_046086225.1 Actinomycetota bacterium
CGTCCGAGCCGCTCGCGCAGACGGGGCCGATCGACAACGACCGGCGGCTCCTCGACAACAACCGGCGGCTCCTCGACAACAACCGGCGGCTCCTCGACAACAACCGGCGGCTCCTCGACAACAACCGGCGGCTCCTCGACGACAACCGGCGGCTCCGCGACGGCAACCGGTGCCGGTTCGCCGGGCCCGACCTCACGGCGGCGCCGACGGGTCGCAACGAAGCCGACGAGCAGCGCGATCAGCAGGATGACAACGACGACCAGTACCACCGAGAGCATGGCCGGAGGCTACCCAGGGGGTGTTGTGACCGCGCCCTCGAAGTCGACGTCCTGAAGCCGCTGGGAGACGACCCGGCTCGAACCACCCGGCGGCATCGAAACGCCGTAGAGCACGTCGGCGGCTTCCATCGTTCGCTTCTGGTGCGAGACGATGAGGAGCTGGGCCTCGGCGCGGAACTCGCGCACGAGCTCCACGAACCGGTGCAGGTTGATGTCGTCGAGCGCGGCCTCGACCTCGTCCATCAGGTAGAACGGTGACGGCCGCGACCGGAACACCGAGAACAGGTACGCGAGCGCGCACAGCGACCGTTCGCCTCCGGAGAGCAGCGAGAGCCGCCGCACGGTCTTGCCCGAGGGCCGGGCCTCCATCTCGATGCCCGTGTTCAGCAGATCGTCGGGATCGGTGAGCACCAACCGACCGGAGCCACCCGGGAACAGCGTCGAGAAGAGCGCCGAGAAGTTCCGGGCCACGTCGGTAAATGCGGCGTCGAACACCCGGACGATCTCCTCGTCGACCCCCCGGATGACCCGGTTCAGTTCGCGCCGGGTCTCCTTCACGTCGTCGAGCTGACGCTGGAGGAACTCGTGCCGCTCGAGCAACGCCTCGTATTCGGAGAGTGCGAGCGGGTTGATCGGGCCCATGAGTCGGAGCTCACGCTCGAGCTCGCGGGCCCGGTTCGGGAGCGTTGCTCCCTCGGCGACCGGGGGGGCCTCGGCGTCCACGGCGGCGTCGGGTTCGCAGTCGAAGTCCCGCCGCACCGCTTCCACCGCTTGCTCGAGGCGCAGCCGGATCTCGGCCTCCTCAATCCCGAGCCGACTCGCTCGCTCGCGGAGTTCGCCCAGTGACCGTTCGGCGCCGACCCGGTCGGCCCGGAGCCGATCGAGCCGCGCTCCCGCTTCCCGGGCGGCTTCCGACTGCTCTCGCCGCCGGGCCCAGAGCCGCTCGGCGAGGGCCTCGGTCTCGGCGGTACGGGCGGTGAGGCGAGCAGCCGCCTCGTCGAGCTCGGCCCGGCGCCCCTCGATCGCGTCGCGCCGGGCCCGGGCCCGGGCTTCCTCGTCGGGTCGGGCCGCGAGCCGTCCCTCGATCTCGGCCAGGCGGGCGGCGAATCCCGCGGTGCGCTCCTCGTTGGCGCTTCGGCGCCGATCGAGATCGCGACGCAGCCCGTCGGCCGTCGCTCGGGCCGACCGCAGCCGCTCCTCATGGGCGCCGGCCGCATCGGCGATTCCCTCTGCCGCTTCGACCGCCGCCCGGGCGTCCGCTTCGGCGCCGGGGAGCGCGGCGGCCGCATCGTCGAGCTCGACGATCCGGGCACCGAGCGTGGTCTCCCGTTCGGCGAGCGCGGCGGCCCGCACGTCAACCGTGCGCCGCTGTTCGGCCGCACGCGTCGCGGCCCGTTCGAGCTGCTCGCGTCGCCGCCGGTCGACCTCGATCGCCTCCCGCTCGGCGGTCCGGGCCGCGTCGAGCGTCGTCCGGGCCGCGGCCACGGCGGCGGCCGCCGCTTCGGCCCCACGTTCGGCGTCCTCGGCCCGGGTCGTCGCGTCGGCGAGCGCGGCCGGGGTCACCGCGCGAGTTGCGCTCGCCCCGATCCGCCACGGCGTTGCGCCACCGAACCGGTCACCGGCCGGCGTGAGCACGACGAGACCCGGTTCGGCGATCGCCACGTCGAGCGCTCGCTCCCATCCGCCGTCGACCAGCACCGTTCCGGCCAGCAGCCGGGCGACGAGCGCCTCGACCCCGGGTGCCGTCGCCCGGACGCACGCACCGAGCGGTCGGGTGCCCGCCGGCGCAGCGACCGGAACCGGGAGCGGACCGCCCGCCGGCAGCAGGAGCGCCCGATGGTCGCCCCGCTCGAGCCGTTCGACGGCAGCCCGGAGCGGTCCGTCGCCGCCCACCACGATGGCCCGGAGCGCATCACCGAGGGCAGCCGCGACCGCAGTCTCGGCCCCTTCCTCGATCTCGAGCACGTCGACGAGCGGGCCGAGCACGCCGGGCACTTCGGCGATCTCTGCCCCACCCGCCGCGGCGTGGGCCTCGTCGAGCGCGACGGCGAGCGTGTCGGCGCGGGCCCGCCACCGTGAGGCCTCCGCTTCGCGGGTCCGGCGGGCGTCCTCCGCCGCCGCCAACGCCGTCTCAGCGGCGCGCCGGCGCTCGCCGAGCGCAGTCGGCCCGTCGGGCGCGTCGGCAGTGCCGAGGGCGTCGCGCAGGCGCGCGACCTCGGCCGCCGCGGTGTCGGCTGCGGCACGTTCGGGAGTGAGGGCCGCCTGATCGGCACGCACGCGACCGAGCTCGATCGCCGCCTTCTCGCGATCCGTCGCGACGTCGGTGATCCGCTTCGTGATCTGCTCGAGCTCGCGTCGGGCGGCCGCGAGAGCCGCTCGCGC
>JBJSXF010000196.1:0-3998 GCA_046086225.1 Actinomycetota bacterium
CCCCACCCGCGACTTCGACCATCCCGGGATCGACCCCGTGCGGTACCCCGGCTTCGTGCGCCACGTCCTCTACCGGATCGCCCGGCCCGACCTCCGGGATCCGGAACCGCGCCCGCCCGGGCTCTCGTAGGCCCCGGCAGCTCCGACCCGAGCATGGTCACGACTCCCGCACGACGGAGACCCGAGAGGAGACGAGGCGGACGACCGCGAATCTTGCTGACCCTCGCCGTCGGCGTTGCGCTCGCCACCGCGGGCCCGTCGCTCACCGAACCGGCCGGGGCCGCCACACCGGCCCCGCCGAACGCACCCGCTGCGCGGGCAGTCACGAGCACGGTGATCCGGATCACCTGGGCTGCACCGAAGAACCCGGCCGGGATCGTCGGCTACCGGCTCTGGCGGGGCCCGACGCCGATCGCTGCGCTACCCGCGACGAGCCGAGGCTTCCTCGCCCGCGGTCTCGCACCGAGCACTGAGTATCTCTTCGCCGTGCGGTCGGTGTCCGCGTCCGGGATGCTCTCGCCCGCCACCGTGGCCGGGGCTCGCACGTTCGCCAGCCCGCTCGTCCCCGATCCCCGCCCGAACGACGTGACCCCGCCGGCCGCGGCCACCGCCATCCTGAACGGTGTCGTCGCCGCCGGCCGCCGCTCGACCGTGCGGTACGGGCCTGATCCCACCTTCCACCTCGCCGATGTCTACCGACCCGATCCCGGTCTGGTGCCCTCCAGCGGGAGCCCCACCATCCTCTTCCTGCACGGGGGCGGCTGGACCGCCGGCAGTCGATCGGCGATCACGGGGACCGCCGTCACCGGTCCGATCGTGGCGATGCTCGCCCGGGGCTGGACGGTGGTGAGTGCCGGCTACCGACTCGCCGGGCCGAATCGCACGAGTCCCACCCAGATCCGTGACGTCCGCCGGGCGATCAAGTTCTTGAAGAGCCACGCGCGCCGTTTCGCGCTGAATCCGAAGCGGGTGTTCGTCGCCGGAAGCTCGGCCGGAGCCCACCTCGCGCTGTTGGCCGCCGCGAGCTGCCGGATCCAGGGCACGACGACGACGTGCGCGCCCGAGTTCGAGCCGGCGGGCACCGAACCCTGGCTGGCGACCACCGATGCCCGGGTCGCCGGCGTCGTCGCGATCGTTCCCGTGACCGACGTCGTTGCGGCCGCCGGGCCGAACGCGCCCATCGGACTGCGCGTCGGGGCCGGAGCGCTCCTCGGTTGCCGGGTCGCCGAGTTGCCGTGCCGGGCCCGGGCCGAGCGGCTCGGCCCGGGGCGGTGGCTCGACACGACGGATCCGCCCGTCTACGTCGCCTTCGGCCCGAACGACGCCATCGTCGCCTACCCGGTGCACGCCGTGCCGTTCTCGAGCGCAGCCGAGCAGGCCCTCGGCGCCCGCCACGCCTTTCGCTTCGACCGGGTCGAAGGCGGTGTTCACGCCCTTACGGGAGTGAATGCAGGCGCGATCCGGAACTTCCTCGTCGCCGCGACCGCCGGGTTCTTCGACCTCTAGCGGGCGAGCGCGATGTTCCGCTTGTCGGGCTTCGCGTCACCGAACGCGAGCATCAATGCGGCCAGCCCGGGGATGACCCAGATGAAGACCTTCCATGCGACACCCTTGCCGAACATCTCGGCGAGGTCCGAACTGAAGAACCATCGGGCCACGGCGAACACCACGGCGAGGACGAGAGCCGGGAGCAGCACACCCCGCAGCCCGGCTGCTGAGGAGCCGACGACGTAGAGCACCGTCCACAGCAACGGCGACCGAACGCCCCGCGCCTTGTAGACCATGAAGTAGTTGAGGATCGGAACGATCCCCATCCAACCGGGCATCCCAATCTTGGTAAAGATCACCCAGAGGGCCACGAACTCGAGTACCAAGATGATGAGACCGAAGACTCCGAGCGTCATCATGAAGAGACCCCTTCCCGAAAGCTGACGTGCGAACACGCAGACCGTAGCCCGGAGCCGATCACTCCCCGTGGATCACGGTGACGGGGTCGCCCTACCGACGATCCCGTCCGGGCGTCGCCCGCTCAGACCGTGATCGTCGTCAGGTCCTCACCGAACACGATCTCGCCGCCGAAGTGCTCGGCCGCGATCGCGATCCACTCGGCGGCGGCATCCGGCGCCGGGGTCGGCACCTGGTGCGTGAGCACGAGGGTGCGCACGCCCGCTCGGGCCGCGGTCTGCGCCGCTTGAACGACGGTCGAGTGGTAGTCGATCGTGTCCCGGAACCGCTGGAGGGGCACGAGCCCGACGAGGTCGTCGCGGAGCACGGTCTGCACGTACACGTCGGCCCCGGCGAGGAGTGCGTCCAAGCCCGCGCAGGGCACCGTGTCGCCGGCGAGCACGACTGCCCGCCCGTCGAACTCGATGCGGTAGCCGACGGTCGGCTCGACCGGCCGGTGGTCCGTCGCCGCGGCCAGCACCCGGACGCCGTCCGCCTCCCGGACGACACCCCCCTCGATCTCGGTGACCGCGACCTGCGGCGCCCAGTTCAGATCGTCGTGGTGGGCGATGCGGTAGCTGACGTCGGATGCGAGCATCGTGAGCAGTCCGTCGACGACCGACCCGGTACCCCGGGGCCCGATCACCGAGAGCTCTCGCGGCTCCATGCTCGTCACCCAGTGGGTCGTGACCACGTCGTTGAGGTCGGTGATGTGGTCACTGTGCAGGTGGGTGAGCAGGACCGCCGCCAGCATGCCCGGCATCACACCCGCCGCGGCCAAGCGCATCGTGACCGCGCGCCCGGTGTCGACGAGCAGCAGCGAGCCGCCGACCCGGACCAGGGTCGCCGCCCCCGCCCGGTTCGCGTCGGGCACCGGGTTGCCCGTGCCGAGGAGCACCACTTCGAACGTCACCGAGCACCTCCGTCTCCGGGGCCCGGTTCGGCACCCCACCCGCATCCTCGCACGCGTTGCTCCATCGTCGGGCAGACTCGCGGCCGGTGCCTCCGAACCTGTCGTTCTGCACGATGACGGTCGACCCGGTGGCGACCGCGGCCCGGATCGCCGTGCTGCGCCCGGTCGTCGACGAAATCGTCGTCGCGGTCGACTCCCGGGCCGCCGATCGCGTCGAGGCGCTCCACGAGGTCGATCGCTGCTTGGTGTTCGACTTCGCCTTCCCCTCGAGCCGCAACTTCGCCTGGCTGAACGCCCAGTGCTCCGGCCGGTGGCGGCTGCGTCTCGATGCCGACGAGGTGCCGGGCCGGGCTCTCCTCGACCGACTCCCCGAGTTGGCCCGGGCCGACGACGTCACCCACTACTGGCTGCCCCGCTGCTGGCTGTGGGGCGATGCGGACACGTGGCTGACCGGAGCACCGTGGTTCCCCGATTTCCAGCTCCGGCTCGTACGGAACCTCCCGGCTGTCGATCATCCGCCCCGCTTGGCGCACGATCTCGCCCCGGTTGCCGGTCCCGGTCGCTACCTGGACACGCCGATCTACCACCTCGATCTGCTCGAGCAGCCGCTCGCGGCCCGAGCCGCCAAGGCCGCCGACTACGAGCGGACCCACCCCGGTCTGCGCACCGAGGGCATCGCCCTGAATGCCGGCTTCTACGTCCCCGAGCGCCGCTCGCAGCTCACGACCGCCCCGGTGCCCGAAGCGGACCGGGCTGTCCTCGCCGCCGCGGCCGCACCCGCGGTTCCGTCCCCGGCCACTGGGAGCGTTCGAGAGGTGATCCGGGTCGGACGGACCGAGATCGATGCCTCCTGGCCGGGGCGCACCTTCGCCGACACGGCCTACCGGGCCCGGATCGAGCCGTTCGGGCCGGTGCCCGACCTCGTCGCCGATGCGCACCGGAACGTGTACGTGCTCGTGACGAACACCGGTGACGCCACCTGGCCCGGCGGAGCGCTGTACCCCGAGATCCGCATCGGTTACCGGTTCACCCGGGCCGACGGTATGCGGCACGACGTCGGCGGCCGGGCGTTGCTGCCCGCTTCGCTCCCGCCGGGTGCGTCGACCGTCGTGCCGGTTCCGGTGCGAGCCCCGGGATCGGT
>JBJSXF010000197.1:0-7329 GCA_046086225.1 Actinomycetota bacterium
CGCACCGATAGTGCGGGCAACCGCCCGACCGGCCGCAGTCGCGAGATCGATCGTCCAGGCCGATACGGTCGCGATCTCGATACCGGTCTCGTCGACCACGTCGAGGAAGTCCTCATGCTCGCGAGGGTTACGGTGGAGCCGGTCGGGATGCCACGCGATCAACGCATCGAACCGGCCGCTGCGGAACGCCTCGAGCATCCGCTCGTACTCCGGTCGACGTTTCCCCGAATAGGCCGAGATGTCGTTGTCGGTGAAGACCTCCCCGACCGACCATCCCTTCGCCTTGGCGAGCTTCACGCACGCCTGGCGCTGACGTTCGACACCGAGGCCTTCGCCCCGCTTGTCGCTTGAAATCCGGCAGTAGACCGCTGTGGTGACCGTCCTCCTAAGCGTACATGTAAGTGACGTATGGCCAGTGCTCTGCGCTCCGTTTGTCACGGCGCAGCGCCAGGACCCGTCCGGGCAGTTCTCGGGCCCAACCCGGGCGGCACTGTCACACCTCGCGACCGGCGTCGTTGGGTCAATGAGAAGCCGAATTCCGAGACGACGGAGGAATCCCGCCATGCGAAATCCCACGAACCACACCCGCCCCCCGGTCACCGACCCCCGCGCCTGGTGGCGATTCCTCTGCTGGATCACCGGCACCCGGATCGCGCTGTGCGGCGACCTGCCCGCCAACCGAACCGCAGCCCGCCGCCAGCTCGCCGAGTGGGCCGCCGCCGGCATCACCCATATCGTCGACGTGCGCGGCGAGCACTCCGATGAGGAGTTCGTCCGCCGCGAGGCCCCCGGGCTCACCTACGTCTGGCTCCCCACCCACGACAACGGCGGCGCCCAGGATCCCCGCTGGTTCGAGCACGGTGTCGCGGGCATCCTCGCGATCCTCGACGACCCCGACGCCCGAGTGGTCGTCCACTGCCACATGGGCGTCAACCGGGCTCCCTCCCTGGCCTTCGCCGCCCTGCTCGGCCTCGGTTTCGACCCGATCGCCGCGCTCGACGCCATCCGCACCGCCCGTCCCATCGCCGGCATCCTCTACGCAGCGGACGCCGTCGAGTGGTGGGCCGACCGAGACGGACTGATGCCGGCCGATATCGCCCGCGACCTCGTCGAGGCCTGGCACGACGCCAACCCCGTCGATCTGCGCTGGATCATCAGCCGCATCCGGAAGGCCGAGGTCAGTGACTTCGACGGATTGCCCGAGGTGGCCTGATGGCCCGTCGGCCCCACGACCACTTCACCGACGAGCTGGTCGAGTACCGGGAGCACATCGCGTCGCTCGTGCTCGACCTCGGGCCCGACGACCCCCGGACCCTCACCGCGAGGGGCCGGCTCGGGCGCGAGCTCAGCCGGAACGGTCGGCCGGCCGAAGCGATCGAGCAGCTCGAGGCGGTGCTCGCCGACCGCGTCCGGGTGCTCGGGATTGATCACCCCGACTGCTTCCGCACGCGCGGCAACATCGCCGAGAGCTACTGCAACCTGGACGATCTTCAACGCGCCCACGACCTGTACGCCGCGCTCCTCGCCGACCGCACCCGGGTGCTCGGTGCCGATGATCCCGAGACCGTGATGACCCGCCACAATCTCGCAACTGTCGGGGCCCGGATCGTCGAGGATGCCGCCGCTGCGCAAGCGATCCTCGAGGAGCACGTCGCCGAGGTCTCCGAGCTGTACGGCGAAACCAACCGGGCCACCTTCACGGCCCGAGGCCACCTGGCCGAGCACTTCATTCGGGTCGGCAACCCCGCCCGGGCCGTGATGCTCCTCACCGATCTGGTCGCCGACCGGGCCGAGTTCCTCGGCGACGACGACCGGGACACCCTGCGGAGCCGCCGCATGCTCGCCGAGACGCTCGCCAAGCTCGACGACGCCGATGGCGCTCGGGCGATCCTCGACGAAGTGGTCGAACGGCTCACGGCGACCCTCGGTCCCGGTCACGCCGACACGCTCCGGGCCCGAGCCGAGCGCCTGGCGGTCGATTACCGGCTGGGCGCCGCCGACCCTGGCGAGCTGACTGCCTTCCGGGCCGACGCCCGGTCCAACCTCGAGTTCGGCCACCCCTTGCTCGAGTGGTTCACCGACGAACCGACGAGCACCCGCACGAACCCGTTCCGATCCGAAGGGAGCAACTGATGACCGACCGACCGACGCCCGATCAATCCCTGCTGACGCCCGGCGTACTCGAGGCGTGCGCCGCGATCGTCGACGAAATCGATCCCGATCTCGATCCCGAAGATCTCACCGAGGTGCTCGAGGAGTGGCGCGAGGAGCACGCCGTGAACCTGGCCGGCCTCGCGCTCGGCGGGCTCGGTCAGGCGTTCGCGGTGCGCATCGGCGGTGCGGGAACCAACCTGCTGCTCCCTCTCGGCGAATGGACGGGTGAGGGAACGGACCTCGCCGGTTCGGTGCTCGTCGTTCCCGTCGGCGGCGCCCCGGAGGTGACTACCTGGGAAGGGCTCCGCGACGACCCCGGGGGCCGCTGGTGGATCCGGCCCGGAGACGCGATCACCGGTGGTCGCACCGAAGATGGCCGGCCCCTCCCCGTTGCCGACGGAATCGAGCCCTTCATTCCGTTCTCGTTCGACGGTGTGGAGTGGAGCAACACCTTCCAGGACGCAGAAAGCGATTCGGGTTTCCACTGGGGCGGAGTGGATAGTCCGTTCGCGCTCGAAGAGGTGCAACGCCGATACGCGACCACCGTCAAATCCCCGGCCACCGACGGTATCTGGCTGGAACTCGAGGGAGGATGGGGCGAGCGGGGCCACGACTTCGTCGTCTCCGACGGTGAACTCTGGCATTCGCAGTGGGGCATCGGCGAGACGTTCATCGGACCGGTCGAATCCACCGACATCATCGCCGAGATCATCGAGGTTTACGGAGGCCCCGACTCGTCGCCTGCGTCACCTCTCGAACGCCTGGAGTCCGAGGTCCTCGACGCCACAGCATTCCGCCCGCTGTTCGACGCCATCGTCGACCTCGACGACAACTTTGATCCCGAGAACTGCGCGGTCAGCTGCACCGACTTCGACGGCACGGCCGACGAGTACCTGGCCGCTACCGGGGGTGGATCGACCCCGAAACCGTGAGCAAGGCTAGACAAGGCGACCGGTCGTCCATCAGCGTGCGGCCCGAATCAGAGGAGAGACCATGAGCCCGAAGCGAGGCGACAACCCTCGCCTGCCCGACCTGTCCGATGCCGCCCTCGCAGCCTGCGCCGACATCGCACCCGACATCGATCCCCACACCGCCGCCGACTCACTCCTCGAACAACTCCAGGAGTGGTACGACGAGCACGCCGAAACCCTGGCCGACCTCGGTCTCGGTGACCTGACCCAGGCGTTCGCCGTAAGGGTCGGTGACGCCGGCACCAATCTCCTGCTGCCCATCGGTCAGTGGGTAGGTGTCGGAACCGCACTGGCCGGCACCGTGCTCGTGATCCCGCAGCACCGCGCACCGAACGTCACGACGTGGGATGACATTCGCAACGATCCCAACGTCCACTGGTGGGTCCGTCCCGACGACGCCATCACCGGCGGCTGCACCGAGCAGGGCGAGGAATTCGATCTCGAGGACTACCAATCGAACGTTCCGTTCGCATTCGACGGCACCGATTGGGAATGGACGAACTCCCTCGGTGAGGACGGACGACGCTGGGCAATCAACTGGCAGGGCGATGCCGGCAACTTCGATCTCGAAACGGCTCCGCTCGCCTATGCAACCGAAATCGACACGATGCCCGCCGGCGAATTGCTCGAGGTGTGGGACAACGAAATCGATTGGAACTTTCGCGTCGGCGATCACGGAGAACTCTGGTTCGGCGCCGGCGAGCTCGGGAGGACGCTCATCGGCAGAGTTCCGGCCGACGCCGCACCCGACGCGATTGTCTCCGCGTTCTGGTCATCGGCCTTCCCGGGCAATCTCGCCTTCCTCAATTCCTCGACTCTCTCGGCCGCCGAGTTCCGCCCGATCGTCGATGCCATGATCAACTTCACCGACACCGACACCGATGCCGAGAGCTGCGACGTCTCCTGCACCGACTTCTCAGGTACGGCCAAGGAGTTCATCGCTGCTACCGGCGGGACGAAGACCTGAGCGCGGCCCCACCGGAGTCAGCGCACGGGCACGTCGGTCTCGACGGTTGATTCCGAATCGTCGGCGAAGACCGCGGTGATCTCCAGCCGCCAGGTTCCCGGCGTCGGCAACAGGAGCCGGGTCGACACGTAGTGGTCGTCCGACACGCGGGTCATCGGCACATCGACCGGCGGGAGGTTCCCGCCCGGTGGTGTCATCCGTGCGGAGAGGTCGGCGAACTCGGCCGGGGCTGTCGGCGTGTACCCGATGACGTGGAGCGCATTCGGTCCGACCGCCGCCGGGGTCACCCCGACTGCGAGCGAGATGTCCTCGATCCGGAGCGTCACATCGAACGGCTTCGCCGACCCGGGCGCACCCTCGGCGGGGGGAACGGTGACGACGAGCGCTGCGGTCGCCACGAGGATCAAGCCGGCGAGCGCCACCTCGAATCCGAGCGCGGTGCGCAACCGACGGCGATCGATCACGTGCCCTTCCGGCGCAGCTGCGCCCGGCGGGGCCAGCACCCGGCCGAGCGTCGCCTGCCGCACGACCGTGGCGACCGCCACGATGCCGACGAAGATCCCGGTCTTCACCAGCACGAGTCGCCCGTACGAACCGGCGGTCAGATCACCGATCGAACCCACCTGCCGCCAGGCTTGGAGCACACCGGTCGCGGCCACGACGACGATCGCCGGGAGGGCGATCCGCGAGAAGCGCTCCACCACCCGGTCGACGCCGGCCGGGGGCTCGGACCGGGCCAGCAGCACGACGAGCACCGCCACCCCACCGAACCAGAGGGCGGCGGCAGCCAGGTGCGCGAGATCGACCGCGAAGCCGAGCGGCACCAGCCGACCGGTCCGGGCGTGTCCGGTTGCCGCGACGGCGACCAGCCCGCACACGCCGAGCGCCGCCCGCACACCGTCAACCACCGGCTCCCGCCGCCGCTCCGCCGGGATCGGCAGCGGCCAGGCGAGGAACGCGAGCCCGAGCGCACCCCGGATCAGCCAGGCCTTGCCCGTGACCGTCGCGAACGCGTCGCCCCAGGCGCCGGGATCCACCAGCCCCCCGAACTCGAGCCCACGCGCGACCGCGGCCTGGAACGCGAAGCCGAGCAGGCCGGTGATCACGGTGACCCCCGCCGCCCCGGCGAGGAGACGCCGCACGCCCCGGTCGGATCGGACGCCGAGGAGGAGCGCCGTCACGGCACCGCCGGCGAGCAGCAGTGCCGCCCCGAAGGCGAGCGCGCGAACCAGTCCGAAGAGGAACCCGACCGTCGTGCTCGATGCCGTGCCCGCCAGCGCCTCGTCGGCCCGGCCCGCCGCCTCATCGGGACTCGCCGTCCCGACTGCGAACACGAAGGCGCCTTGCACCGGATGCCCGTCGGCCGAGACTGCTCGCCACGCCACGAGGTATGCACCATCGGCGATCCGCGGGAGCGCCGCCCGCACGACCTCGCCGCCGCCATCTCGATCGGCCGGGCCGACCTCGACCGCGACGCCGTCGGCCCGCACGACCCGGATCGCATCGGGTTCGATCCGCACCGCTTCGGTGAAGCGCAACTCGACCGCAGCGGGCGGGCTCCCACTCGGCAACTGCGCCCCGGCCGCCGGACTGGACGATCGCAGCACCGCATGGGCGCCGACCGGGCCCGCCATTCCGAGCACCACGCCGGCAACGACGAGGACGGCGGCCACGGGTGCCGCCAACGAGGGGCGACCCCGTGCACGGCTCCGAACCCCGATGGCCATGCCGTGAACGTAGCGACCGAACCGGCCCGAGCGGGATGCGGGTGTGCGGCTATCGTCCGGAGGCGTGCCCGTGATCCGAAGTCTCCGGAATCGCCGCTTCCCGATCGCACTCGGTGTCGGCGCGCTCGCCGCAGTCCTCCTGGCCGGGCCGGCCGCGGCGCACGTCTCGGTGACCCCCGACGCGGCACCCGCCGGCTCATCGCCGACCCTCACGTTCCGGGTTCCGAACGAGCGCCCGGTGCCGACGGTCTCGCTGCGCATCGTGTTCCCCGATGGTGCGCCGATTCCTGCAGCACAACCCGCGGCCAAGCCGGGCTGGACCACCTCGGTCGCAACGACCCCGGAGGATGAGCGCGACGACGCAGCCCCCATCGTGCAATCCGTGACCTGGTCGGGCGGCGAGATCGCGGTCGACGGCGAGGAGCAGTTCGTGCTCACCGTGGGGCCGCTCCCCGGACCGGGAACCATTGCCTTCCGGGCCGTACAGACCTACGCCGACGGTGAGATCGTCCGCTGGAACCAACCCCCGGAACCCGACGGGAGCGAACCCGAGCGGCCGGCGCCCGTCCTGACCGTCGGACCGGGGCCGAAGCCCCCGACACCCGCGACGAGCACCCCGAATACCGGCGTCACCACCCTGCCCCCCGCCCCGACGACGACTGCCGCCCCGCCCACCGACTCCGGTGGTTCGAGCGCCGCGCTCATCGGTGTGATCGTGCTCGTCGGGGCGGGCATCGTCGGTGCGGGCGTCGCCCTCCGGCGGCGACGACCGCCCCGGTGAACCTCGACACCCCGAGTCTGCGTACCGATCGGCTCGAACTCCGACCCTGGCGCGGCGAGGATCGCGCGCCGTTCGCCGCCCTGAACGCCGATCCCGTCGTGATGGAGCACTTCCCGCGGACGCTCAGCCGAGCCGAGTCCGACGTGTTCGTCGACCGGATCATCGACGGTTGGACGACCCGCGGGTTCGGCCTCTGGGCCGTCGAGGTGGTCGACCCTCCGGCCGCCGCCGAGCCGTTCATCGGCTACGTCGGATTGTGGCCATGGGATGCCATCAGCCCCGGCCTGGTCGAGATCGGCTGGCGGTTGACGCACCGGGCCTGGGGGAACGGTTACGCCCCGGAGGCCGCCCGCGCTGCTCTCGCCTTCGGATTCGACACGCTCGGCCTCACCGAGATCGTGTCATTCACGGTGCCGCAGAACACCCGGTCCCGTCGGGTGATGGAGAAGATCGGCATGCGTCACGACCCCACCCGCGACTTCGACCATCCCGGGATCGACCCCGCGCGATACCCCGACTTCGTGCGCCACGTCCTCTACCGGATCGCCCGGTTGGGATCGGCGAATAGGTCTTCCGTCAAGGTCAAGGAACCGCTGACTCGCGCTCCAGGGCGCTGGCGATTTTCGGCAGAAGGGACTGGAGATAACTCACAGTGACGTGGTTCGCGTCCCAATGTGTTACTAGGCCGTTCCGAACGGCATCACAAGTCGGCAGGCGAGGACAAATGAA
>JBJSXF010000198.1:0-5902 GCA_046086225.1 Actinomycetota bacterium
TGCTTGCGCCGGTTGCCGGGCTGTCGTCGGGCCAGGTCCCTCGAGCCGCTCTGGATGAAGCAGAGGTGAGAATACCCGGGGGGTGGGACACGAAGGTCTCCGAGGGGCTTTGCCGGGGGCGGACCTCGGGGCCGATCCGACGTTCCCGAGCGGGTCGAGGAGCTGATCGCGGCCGAGGTACTGGCCTTTCGTCGGCCGCGTCCCACCTCCCGGCCAGGATGACCCGGTGACGATCGCTGCCGAAGCCACCGCCGCCCTCCACGAGCTCGTCGGACCGGGTGCGACCTTCCGTCCGGGCCAGCTCGAGGCGATCGAGGCACTCGTCGAAGACCGGCGCCGAGCGCTGGTCGTGCAGCGCACCGGATGGGGCAAGAGTGCCGTCTACTTCGTGGCGACCCGCCTGCTGCGGGCCCGGGGCGCCGGCCCCACGCTCATCGTGTCACCGCTCCTGGCGCTCATGCGCAACCAGATCGACGCCGCCGAGCGCGGGGGAGTACGGGCGGCGCGGATCACGAGCGACAACACCGAGGAGTGGGAGCAGGTCACCGAGCGTCTCCGCGCCGACGAGGTTGATCTGCTGCTCATTTCGCCCGAACGCTTCGCGAACGATCGCTTCCGCGACGATGTCCTGCCGTTCGTCGCGCAGCGGGTCGGCCTGCTCGTGATCGACGAGGCGCACTGCATCAGCGACTGGGGCCACGACTTCCGGCCCGACTACCGGCGCATCGGCCGCATCCTCGACCTGCTCCCCGGCACCGTCCCGGTGCTCTGCACCACGGCGACCGCCAACGATCGGGTCGTGGCCGACGTGTCGGCCCAGCTCGGCGCCGATCTCGTCGTGCTGCGCGGCCCGCTCGACCGGGAGAGCCTCGCCCTCGACGTGCTGCACCTCCCGACCCGGGCCGAGCGGCTCGCCTGGCTGGCCGAGGTCATCCCGCAACTGCCCGGCACCGGCATCATCTACACGCTGACCGTCGCCGATGCCCGCACGGTGGCGGCCTGGCTCAAGCGCTGCGGTATCGACTGCGCCGCGTACACGGGCGACGAGCCGACCGAGTCGAAGCTGGCGATCGAGGCCCGGCTCGCGGCGAACGAGGTGAAGTGCGTGGCGGCCACCTCGGCGCTCGGCATGGGCTACGACAAGCCCGACCTCGCGTTCGTCGTCCACTTCCAGGTGCCCGGCTCGGCCGTCGCCTACTACCAGCAGGTCGGTCGGGCCGGCCGCGGGCTTGACCGGGCGCTTGCGATCGCGCTCGTCGGGGCCGAGGACGTCCGCATCCAGGACTACTTCATCCGCACTGCCTTCCCCGAGCGCGAGCAGGCCGAGGCCGTGATCGAGGTGATCGCCGAATCGGGCGACTGGGTGAAGCTCGCCGAGATCGAGCAGCGGGTCAACCTGCGCCGGTCGCGGCTGACCAACATGCTGAAGATCCTGGAGGTCGAGGGGGTCGTCGAGCGCACCGGGTTCCGCTACCGGCGCACGCTGCGGCCGTGGAAGTACCCGACGGAGCGACTCGAGCTCGTCACCGCCCAGCGGCGAGCCGAGCAGGACCGCATGCAGGACTACCTCGTCACGAACGGTTGCCTCATGGATTTCCTGCGGCGCGAGCTCGACGATCCGACCTCGACCCCGTGCGGTCGGTGTGCCCGGTGCCTCGGTGCCGCGCTGATCCCGGTCGTGGTCGATCGGGCCCGCGCCGCGGAAGCAGTGGCCTTCCTGCGTTCGGAGAGCTTCGAGCTCGAGCCCCGCAAGCAGTGGCCCGATCAGCGGCGCATCGCCGCCGAGCTGCGGGCCGAACCTGGCGTCGTGCTCTCGATGTTCGGTGACGGCGGCTGGGGGTCGCTCGTCCAGGAGCAGAGGCAGGAAGGGATCTTCGGCGACGAGCTCGTCCGGGCACTCGTCACCAGGCTCGGCAAGCAGCGGTTCGAGCACCGGCCCGAATGGGTGACGTGCGTGCCGTCCCGGCGCGATCCCGACCTCGTGCCGACGCTGGCCGAGCGGGTTGCCGCGGCGCTGCGGCTCCCGTTCCTCCCGGTCGTCACGAAGACCCGGATGACCGAGCCGCAGCGGCTGATGGAGAACAGCGCCCAGCAGTTCGCCAACGTCGACGGCGCGTTCGCGATCTCCGGTTCGGTGCCGAGCGGCCCGGTGCTCCTCATCGACGATCTCATCGATTCGCGCTGGACGCTGACCGTGGTCGGCGCCCTGCTCCGGCAGAATGGCAGCGGCCCGGTCGTCCCGGCCGTGCTGGCGAGAGCGATGAGCGACTGACCCGTGCCCCGACGTTCCGACACTTCGCTCGCGACGCTCCTCCTGGTGGCGCGGGTGGTGCCGGCGGAGGCGAAGCCGCTCTCGGCTCGCGAGCTCTGGCACCTCGTCGAGACGATCGGTGATCCGGCGGCGCTCCTCGGTCTCCCGGAGGCCGCACTCGGCGAACGCCTCGGACCGGATGCGGCCGGTCGGGTCGCTGCGCTCTTCGATCGGGCCACGGCCCTGGCGCTCGAGATCGAACGACTCGAGCAGTCGGGAATCGTCACCATCGTGGCGCTCGACGACGACTACCCCGAACGTCTGCGCACGGTGCTCGGCGATCAGGCCCCGGCCGTGCTGCACGCCGCCGGCCCGGTTGCGCACCTGGGGCGCGGTGGTCTCGGCGTCGTGGGATCGCGCGACCTCGACTCGGCGGCCGAGGCCTTCGCGAGCGGGGTGGCGGCGCAGGCCGCGGCAACCGGCGAGGTGGTCGTCTCGGGCGGGGGGCGAGGGGCCGGTCGGGTAGCGCTCGACGCGGCGTTGGCCACGGGCGGCGAAGGGGTCGGGGTGCTCGCCGATGCGCTGGTGCGCACGGCCAACGATGCCGGGGTGCGGCGGGCGGTCGCCGATGGATCGCTCTGCCTGGTCACGCCGTATGCCCCGAGCGCCCCGTTCTCGGACAGCAACGCGATGGCGCGCAACAAGGTGATCTACGCCTTGGCCGACCGCACGGTGGTGGTCGCGTGCGTCGAGGGCGAGGGCAGCACCTGGGCCGGCGCGGTCGAGGCGCTCGACGGTGGGTTCGGGCGGGTGCTCGTCCGGACGGGCGAGGGTGCTCCGCCGGGCAACCGGGCGCTCGTCGGGCTCGGCGCCGAACCGTGGGCGGCGGCAGGCGGTGCGGCACCGACCCAGGACCCGTTGGCGAAGGTCGATGCGGGCACCGACGGCGACGTCCGGCCCGGTGACCCGTCGCCGGACCAAGGGTCCTCGGCACCGCCCCTCCCGGGCCCGTCGGCCCAGCTTTCGCTCGACCTCTGAAACGGCCGCACGCGGGACGTCGATCTGCGCCCGGCGGTCAGGTGGTTGCGGCGAGCACCTCGACCATGGCGGCGATCCCCGAGACCCGTGACGATTCGTTGCTCACGGCGGTCCGGACCGACTGCTCCGAGCCCACCACGACGACGTTCTTCTTCGCCCGGGTCACCGCGGTGTAGAGGAGCTCACGGGTGAGCAGCGGCGAGGTCTCGCCGGGCAACGCGGCGACGACGAGCTCCCCGTACTCCGAGCCCTGGCTCTTGTGTACCGTCATGGCGAAGCACGGCTCCCACGCCGGCAGCGCCGACCGGTCGAAGGTGCGGATCTCGCCACCGATCGAGAAGGCGATCCGGTCGACCGGACCGTCAGGGGTGTCGATCTGCACTGCGAGCCCGATCGATCCGTTGACCAGGCCGAGGTGCGGGGCGTTCACGGTCACCAGTACGGGTGTGCCGGCGGGCGCCCGGTCGGGTGCTCCGAGGCCGAGCCGCTCGGCGATCGCGGCGTTCCATGCTGCGACCCCGACCGCTCCGTGGCGGGGTCCGCAGAGCACTTTCGTGCCCTCGATGATCGTGAGTGCCCGGCGCAGAGCAACGTCGTCGGCGGGACGGGGCTCGAGTGCGATCGCTACGGCCGGCGTGAGATCGGCTGCCACCTGATCGATCACCGCATGCGACACCGATGTGTTGCGGTCCGACCGGGCCCAGGTGACGCCGGACACCGAACCGTCGGCGGCTTGCTCCAAGTGGGCAATGACGGCGTCCTCGGCCCCGGCTCGCACGGCCCGGGCGAGATCACCGACGGCCGAGTCTCCGGCGATCCGGTGGACCTTGGTGAGCTCGTGGACGACCGGCCGACCGGCGGCCCGTTCGAGGGCGGCGCGGGATCGCACCATCTGGGCGAGCACGGCCCCGAGTTCGACGCTCTCGAGTTGGGCCTCGTCGCCGACGAGGAGGAGGCGGGTATCGGGTCCGATCGCGCCGAGGAGGGCGACCATGAGCGCGAGGGGCACCATCGAGGTCTCATCGACAACCACGATGTCGGCCTCGATCGGATTGTCGGGTCCGTGGCGGAAGCCGGCGATGGTGCCGGGATCACGGCCCAGGAGGCGGTGGATCGTCTGCGGTTCGATCTCCGCGATGGCGGTGATGGTTTCCGCGCCGAGGGTGCGGCGATGCTCGTCGTCCCGAGCGTCGGATGACCGCACGAAGGCCTCGATCATCTCCCTGGCTCGGGTGGCGGCCTTGCCGGTCGGCGCGCAGAGTGCGATGCGGGGGAGACGCCCTTCGCCGTCGAGGTGCGCGCGGGCAAAGAGCGCGAGACCCCGAACCAGCGTGTGGGTCTTGCCCGTACCGGGACCGCCGGTGAGGACGTTGAACCCGGAGGTGAGCATCGATCGGGCGAGGAGGTTGGCGACGGCGTCGGGCGCATCCCCGGTGCGCTCGGGTTCGAGTACGGGCAGAACGCGGTCGATGAGGTCGACCACCGACGAGCGGTCGAGCGCGGGGAATGGTCGGCCCGCCCGCTTCACCAAAGCCCGGGAGACGTCGAGCTCGTCGGTGAATTGTCGCTGGGCGAAGAGCCGCGAGCCCCAGAGCACGAGCGGACCGGGAAGTGGTGCGGGCTGCGGGTCGTCGAAGGTGGCGACCTCGGTGACGAGGCCGGAAGCGACGAACGACCGCAGGCGGGCGGTCACCGGGTCGCCGGGGTCGATCGCCAGACAGCCGTGGCCCTCGGCGATTGCGGCCGTGAGTGAATCGATCAGCGCGATGACCTCGGCGTCGTCGACGGCGTAGTGACGCACGAGGAAGTCGGTCGTGGCGGCCGCAAAGGCGGCGGTGGCCGGGTTGCGCGGCCGGGTCTCGGCGCCGGCGGTCGTCGCGGTCACCGGATGCCCCCGATCGCCTCGTCGGTCGTCAGGATCGTCGTCACCGTCGGTCGCCAGGCGAAGACGCCGCACGCAGTGCCATTGATGACCGGTGTGCCGGCACCGACCATGCCGCGCACGAAGAGGTAGCCGACTCCGCCGAGGTGGCGCTCGGGGTCGTAGCCGACGAGGCGCGTGGCGAGGAATCGGTGCGTAGCGACCGTGTAGACCAGGGCTTGGAGCAGGTAGCGGTGGTGACGCATCGCGTCGAGCATCCCGGCCCGGCCGTAGTGAGCGACGGTGGCCGGATCGCCAGGCGGTTGGAGTCGGTTCGTCTTGTAGTCGACGACGTAGTAGCGATCGTCGAACCGGAACAGCGCGTCGATGCTGCCGGTGAGCAGCCCGCGGACCGTGGCGCCAGACCACGAGTCGCGGATCTCGGCGAAGGCGGCGGCGATCTCGGGTGGTTCGTTCGCGATCGCCGCGTCGACGAAGGCCGCGCGGGGCAGGGCCGCGGCACCGTCGGCGATGGGGAGGTGGAACCCCAGCTCGGCGAGCCGCTCGCCGCGTACGAGGCCGGAGAGCGTGCGGCCCTCGGCGAGACCGGCGAGGGGCGAGGTGAGCACAGCCGTCAGACCGGACACCAGGAGTTCGGGGCTGACGCCCAGCGCCGAGGTGCGGGGGTCGGCGGTCACGATGCGGTGGAACTCGGCGTTCGGATCGGGCGCGGCGAAGTCGGCCGCCTCGAG
>JBJSXF010000199.1:0-17929 GCA_046086225.1 Actinomycetota bacterium
GGTGGTGGGTGCGACGGTGGTGGTCGTGGTGGTGGGTGCGACGGTGGTGGTCGTGGTGGTGGGTGCGACGGTGGTGGTCGTGGTGGTGGGTGCGACGGTGGTGGTCGTGGTGGTGGTCGTGACCGTGGCGGTGGTCATCGAGACGGTGTTGGAGCTCGCCGAGACGTTGCCGCTGAGATCGCGGGCGGTCACCGAGTACGCGTAGATCGTACCCGGGGCGAGGGCGGGGCTGCCGTCCCAGTAGGTCGTCGACTGGGTGACCAGACGCTCGCCGATGGCCTGACCGTTGCGCCACACCGTGTAGGCCTTCACGCCGAAGGCATCGGTGGACGGGTCCCAGGCCAGCGTGATCGAGGAGGCAGTGCTGCCGGTGATCCGCAGGGCGCCGGGCACGGTCGGGGCGATGCCGTCGGTGGTGATGTATACCGACGCCGATGAGGGCGAGATGTTGGCGTAGCCGTCGACGGCCACGACGAAGTACTGGTTCTTGGCGTTCATAACCGGCGTCTGGTCGACGAATGCGGTGTCGGTGGTCGACCCGATCTTCGTCATGACCGAGTTCACCGTGCGCCAGACGTCGTAGTGGTCGAGGCGGACGTCGTCGGTGGCGGCGCTCCAGTCGAGCGACACGGTCGAGGTGCTCCGCGAGAAGGAACCGCTGACCCCGGTGGGCGTGGTCGGCGGCATCGTGTCGGCCTTCGTCCACGCGGTGAGGATCGGCGACGCGGCGGAAACGTTGTCGGCCGCGTCGCTCGCGGTGACGTAATAGGTGTGCGTGCTGCGCGGCCACATGCCGGTGTCGGTGAAGCTCGGCGCAGCCGATGCGCCGACGACGGCGACGAGGCCGCCGTCGCGGTAGAGCCGGTAGCCGGTCACCCCGACGTTGTCGGTTGCCGGCGACCAGGTCACGGTGATCGAGGTGCTCGTGGTGGTGGGCACCGCCAGGTTCTGCGGTGCCGACGGGGCGGTGGTGTCACCGGCGGTGAGCGCACCGACCGCTGCGGTGCCGAACGTGCTCCCGATGATCGCGGTCAGGATCACGACAGCGACGGAGGCGGCGGGTCAGGCGCAGGTTGTTGCTCATCACGTTGGTATCCATCGGCACCGAACCCCGCGGAGTTGAACGCGAAGCGTAGCCAGGAGGGGGGTCTTTGGTCCCGTTCTCGGCGGGATGTGCGCGCGGGACGTCCCGGGATCCGGCCACGGAGGGCGCGAATGTGAGGAAAGCCGCATTTCCCCCGTCGCAGTCGGTTTCGTCGCATCCTCGAGCTCCTCCGCCGGGGACGAGTGTCCCCCGGACCCGGTCCGCTCAATCTCTCCGGTCCGGGTCTCCGGACCCATCGGCCATCCGGCCGATGGAACCGGTCCTCGAACCCGCTCCGTGTCCGGACGAACGCCATCTCGGGTCGGGGACCGGACCCGGGCCGAAAGTTGCCGTCGGGGGGTGTGAAGGTCTAGTTTCTGCGGGAATACCCGGGTTCTCCGGGCGCGCTCGCGTCCGGCTGATCGGGTCAGGATGGTCCCGCTCGGGGCCAGGTGGCGAGGGGAGAAGCCAATGTCGAGGACGCGTCGGCGCGCAGGATTGCGCCGGGTGCCGATTGCCGCCCTGCTGGGCCTGGCGCTGATGGTCGGCGGGTCGTTCGTCGCAACCTCGGCCGTCTACGCCGCTCCGGAGCACGGTCTCGCCGTGGTGAAGGGCTGCGACAGCCCGACCACCGTCGGTCAGAAGACGAAGTGCTACTTCGGCGTCTACAACAATCAGGGCGATCCCGACACCCTCACCATCACGAGCCTCTCCGACGTCGTGGCCTCGGCCGGCGGCAACGTGAGCTCGGGCAACGTGCTCTCCTTGCTCGACCTCGTGACCGCGGGCGGCGCCAGCTGTGGTGGCACGCCGTTCACGTGCACGCTGCCGGTCGGCGGGAGCATCGAGACGAACACCGCCTTCGAGTTCTACACGGTGACCGCGGCCGATGTGGCCAACGCCAACCCCCTCCCCGACACCGTGACCGTCACCTGGACCGACACCTGCAACAGCGGCGCGCCGAACTGCCCGGTCGGACCGCAGACTTCCACCACCGGCAGCCAGACGACGCTCCAGAAGGCGCCGTCCTCCACCGCCACGACCATCCTCAAGAACTCCGACGGTTCGGTGGTGCCCTCGCCCTTCATCGTGCCGGCGGGCACGGTTGTGCGGGACACGGCGACCGTGACCGGCACCGTGGGCGGACCCACCCCGACGGGTACGGTCACCTTCGACTTCTTCACGAACGCCGACTGCACCGGCACCCCCGACTCGACCTCGTCGCCGGTGGCGCTCTCCTCCGGCCTGGCCGACGCGACCGGCTTCACCAAGACGCTCTCGAGCGTCGGTGGCTACGGGTTCCTCGCCCACTACTCGGGGGACGGCTACTACTCGGCCTCCGACGGCCCCTGCGAGCCCATCTCGGCGGTCGACGCCCGGATCACCATCACCGCCAACGGCACGAACGAGGTCGGCGACCCCCACACGTTCACCGTGACCCTCCAGACCAACGACGGCACCGGCTGGGCGGCAGCGGCGGGCGAGTCGGTCACCACCTCGCTCACCGACACCAACGGCGCCTCGGCCGGTGTGAACTCGGGCGCGAGCACCTGCGCGCCGCCCGGTGGCACGCTGAACGGCAGCGGCCAGTGCACCATCGTGTTCCAGAGCGGCTCGGCCGGCGTCACCACGGGCAACGCCTCGTGGACCGGCTCGGTCGGTGGCGTGAGTTTCACGCGGGCGACCAACGGCAATGCCGGTCCCGGCGGCTCGGGCCCGGCCGTGAAGACCTGGGTCGACGGACGCATCAAGATCGAGCCCTCCGACACCAACGAAGTGGGCAACGCCCACACCTTCGACGTCACCGTCGAGCAGAACGCAGGCGGGGGCTCCTGGGCTCCGGCAGTCGGCGTGACGGTGGCGGGATCAATCGCCCCCGGTATCTCGATTGCGACCATCACGGGCGGCACCTGCGAGACCGGCACGACGAACGCTTCGGGTGTGTGCACCTTCACGGTGAACAGCTCCACGGTCGGCACCGGCACGGTGAACGCGTCGGCGACCTGGTCGGTCGGCGGGGTCTCGATCACCCGGGCCACCAACGGCACCTCGGGGTACGGCTCGAACACCACGGCTACCAAGACCTGGGTCGACGCCCGCATCAAGATCTCGCCCGACGCCACGAACGAGGTGGGTGACCCCCACACGTTCACGGTGACGGTCGAGAAGAACGCCGGTGACGGCAATGGCTTCGTTGCCGCTTCGGGCGTGACGGTCACGCCGTCGATCAGCAACACGAACGGCGCCACGGCGACCGTGACCGGTGGCACGTGCCAGTCCGGCACGACGAATGCCTCGGGCCAGTGCACCGTGATCATCAACAGCCCGACCACGGGCAAGACCACGGTCGACGCCTCGGCTTCGGTCACCATCAACGGTGTGGTCGGCTCGGCCACGGTCTCCCGCTCCACCGCGAGCACCCCCGGTCCGGGCGGCACCAACGGCTCGGTGAAGACCTGGGTCGACGCGAGCATCGTCATCACCCCGTCCGACACCTCGGAGGTCGGGGGCACGTTGACCTTCGTCGTGACCGTCCGCAAGGACCTCGGTGACGGGAACGGTCTCGTTCCGGCACCGGGTGTTTCCGTCACCGGCTCGCTGGCGCAGCTCTTCGGCGCCACGGCGACGATCACCGCCGGCACCTGCGAGTCGTCGGTCACCGACGCCTCGGGGGTGTGCTTTTTCACCGTGACCAGCCCGACGACCGGCCGCACCGTCGGCAATGCGGCGGCGACCATCGTGGTCGCCGGCGTCTCGATCGACCGGGACACCGATCCCGACTCGGCGACGCCTCAGGGTGACTGCACCCCGAACTGCGGTCCGGCCACCAAGACCTGGGTCGACGCCAACATCACCATCGACCCCGATGGCGTGAACCAGGTGGGCGACCCCCACACGTTCACGGTCACCGTGAAGCAGGACGCAGGTGACGGCAACGGCCTCCAACCCGTCGACGGTGCCACGATCACGCCGACCCTCGTGAACTCGGGCGGCTCCACTGCCCAGATCACGGGTGGCACCTGCGACAGCGGCACGACCAACGCCTCCGGTCAGTGCACGATCATCGTGAACAGCCCCACGGCGGGCACGGCGACGGTCGACGTCTCCGTCACGCTCACGATCAACGGCCTCGTCGGCAGTGACACCCCCACCCGGGCGACCGACGGCAACGCCGGCCCCGGTGGCTCCGACGGTGCGACGAAGACCTGGATCAACGCCAGCATCATGATCGAGCCCGACGCGACCAACGAGGTGAGCGATTCGCACACCTTCACGGTCACGGTGAAGGCCGACCAGGGCTCCGGTCTCGATCCGGCGGCGGGCGTGACGGTCACTCCGTCGATCAGCAACCTGAACGGCGCCACGGCGACGATCACCGGCGGCACCTGCGAGTCGTCGGTCACCGACGCCTCGGGACAGTGCACGATCGTTATCTCCAGCCCGACCTCCGGCCAGACCGTGGCGAACGCCTCGGCGACGGTCACGGTCGATGGCGTTCCGGTGACGGTCGACACCGACCCGGCGACCTCGGCCTGTACCTCCGGCCCCTGCGGCTCGGGTCCGGCCACGAAGACGTGGGTCGACGCCAACATCACCATCGGCCCCGACGGCCGTAACCCGGTCAACGCCCCGCACACCTTCACGGTGACGGTGCAGCAGGACCGCGGTGACGGCAACGGGTTCGTCCCGGCCGAGGGTGCCGAGGTGAGCTTCACTCTCGACGACTCGGACGGCGCCAGCACGGTCGTCGACGAGGCGGCGAGCACGTGCGTGACCACCGGCGTCACCGACGCCGACGGCCAGTGCACGATCGTCTTCACGAGCTCGACGACCGGAACCACGACCGGGAACGCAGCGACGACGCTCAGCGTCGGCGGCGTGACCCTGAACCGTGACACCGACCCGGCTACCGACGACCCCACGGCGGGTCCCGACGGCTCGGGCCCGGCGGTGAAGACCTGGTACGACACGCCGACCACGACCACCACGACGATCGCCCCGGTGTTGCCCGTCACGGGTGCGAACACCTCGTCGCTCGTCCTGCCCGGTCTCGCGATGATCGCCGCCGGCGCGGCGCTCCTCCTGGCGACGGCCCGCTCGATGGCCCGACGTCGGCGAATGATCTGATCCTGCGGGATCCGATGTGCTCCTGAGTGAGGGGCCCTCTCCGGAGGGCCCCTCACTCGCGTCCGGGCCCGGTGCGCCGGGAGGGTCCTTGTATTCACCGGCTTCGGCGGCGAGACTTACACGGATGTCATTCGAGGCACTCGCCGAGGACGAACGCGCCCTGCTCGACTTCGAGCGGATCGCGTGGACGCTGTCCGGTCGCAAGGAGGACAAGATCCGCGATCGGTTCGGCATCTCGCCGAGCAGCTACTACCGGGCGCTCCACCTGGTGGTCGACCGGCCGGCCGCCTTCGCCTACGACCCGCTCACCGTGCTGCGCGTCCGCCGTCGGCGCGAAGCGCACCGCCGCGACCGGATCCAGGGTCGGCGGGCCGACCCGAGGACGCGCTGAGTGAGATCGTCGGGGGGTGCGGCCCGATGAGCGAGCGCCCGAGCCGCGCGGTGCCGCCCGACGGCACCCTGCCCGCAGTCGTCCGAGGTGCGGCCCTCATCGGCCTCGCCGTGGTGGTCGGGCTGATCCTGCTCACCCAGGTCGAAGACGACCCGGGTCGGGTGAACCCGGCGTCCCGACCGACACGGACCACGACGACCACGACCGCACCGGCGCCGACGACGACCGCACCGGCCGGTCCGGCCCGGATCCCGGCCGAGCTCCCGATCATCGTGCTCAACGCCGGTGGCCCCAACGGCGCTGCCGGCGCGCTGAGCGCGCAGCTTCGCGAACAGGGCTACACCGATCAGCTCGAGGCGAACGACTGGCCCGGGAAGTCGGTCACCGGCACGGTCGTGCTGTGTCGGAGCGGCCTCGGCCGGGAAGCGGCGGCGCTGGCGACCGATCTCGGTGGCGTACCCGTCGACGACTTCCCGAATCCGGCGCCCCCGAACTCCGACGGCGCTGATTGCGTCGTGGCGGTCGGGACCGGCGCATCCCGGTAGCGCAGCCCGAGCGAGGCCGCGGGCGGGCCGCGGTCCGGATCTCAGGCCGAGGTCGTCGAACCGAGGAGCCGATCGCGCAGCGGCCCGACGGCAAGGTCGATCGCTGTCCAGGCCATGCCGAGCGCCCCTTCCATCACGGCCCGATCCGCCGAGGCGTTCACCGCCGCCTCGGTGAACCCGGGCTGGTGATTGACCGCGCCGCCGGTGTCGATTGCGAGGCACGGATGGATCGCGGGCATGGCGAGCGACACGTTGCCCATGTCGGTCGAGAAGGTGGTCTCGCCGTCGGCCGACTCGGGACGGCCGAGGGCCCGGGCGTTGGCCCGGAAGAGTTCGCCCAGGTCGTGGTCGTGCTCCATGTGCGCGTAGTCGGGGCTCCCGGGTGTGATCGCAACCGTCGCGCCGGTCGCCAGCGCCCCCGCCTCGAAGCAGTGGTGGACCCGTGGGCGCAGCCCGGCGAGGTCCTCGAGGCGCGGGGCCCGGGCCATCCAGGTGCCCTCGGTGTAGTCGGGAACGACATTCGGCGCCGAGCCACCGTTGGCCACGAAGCCGTGGACCTGCTCTCCGGGACGGAGGTGCTGGCGGAGCAGCCCGATCGCGACCTGGGCGACGGTCATCGCGTCGGCGGCGTTGATCCCGAGGTGCGGCGCGAGCGCCGCGTGCGCGGCGCGGCCTTCGTATGCGACCTGGATGATCGCGGTCGCCGTGACCCGCGGGTAGAGGTCTTCGCGCGGCGTGGGGTGCACCATCATCGCGGCATGCATGCCGGCGAATGCGCCCCGATCGATCAGCATCTGTTTGCCGCCGCCCCCCTCCTCGGCGGGCGTGCCGATCACCGTCACCGTGAGCCCGAGATCGTCGACGAGCGGCGCGAGGGCGAGCCCGGCGCCGACTGCGGCCGCGGCGATGATGTTGTGTCCACACGCGTGTCCGAGACCGGGCAGGGCGTCGTACTCGGCGCAGATCGCGAGGTGGAGCGGACCGGAGCCGATCCGGCACGAGAACGCAGTCGGCAGGTCGGCGATGCCGGCATCGATGGTGAGCCCGGCATCGGTGAGGGCCCCGGCGGTCCAGGCGCTCGTTCGGTGCTCCTCGAACTTGAGCTCGGGGCAGCCGTGGATCCGGTGGCTCAGCGCGACGAGGGCCGCACCGTTGCCGTCGACGATCTCCCGGGCGCGGGTCTTGGCCGAATCGATGGTGGCGGTCACGCCGGTAGCGTCGCACCGTGACCGCGGGAGGCGCAACCGGCGGGGCCGACGCCGAAGTCGTCGATCGTCTCGCGGCCGTCCCCCTGCGGTCGCTCGTCGCGGTCGACTTCGACGGGTCCCTGGCGCCGATCGTCGATGATCCGGCGGATGCCCGGCCGCTGTCGGACGTGGTCGGGGTGCTGAATCGGCTGACCGACCGTCTCGGTCGGGTGGCCGTCGTGAGCGGTCGCCCGGTCGGCTTCCTCGCCGAGCGTCTGGACGGTTGCCGGGCCGAGCTGATCGGTGCATACGGCGCCGAACGGCTCGTGGCGGGTGAGCGCCGGCTCGATCCGCGACTGGAACCGTGGCGCGAGCCGCTGGCGGCGGCGGCCCGTGATGCGGCGATTCGATTCCCGGCCCGGCTCGTGGAGGTCAAAGTCGGCATCGGGGTCGCGCTCCACTGGCGGACGGCGCCCGAGCGCGAAGCGGCCGCCCGTCGGCTCGCCGACGAGCTTGCGAACCGGTTCGGGCTCGTGGTGCTGGGTGCCCGCCGGGCGGTCGAGCTGCGGGCTCCCGTCGATATCGACAAGGGGACGACCGTGCGTGCGCTCATCGGCGGGATGAGGACGGCGTGCTTCGCGGGCGACGACGAAGGCGACCTCCCGGCGTTCGCGGCGCTGCGCGACGCCGTCACGGCGGGCGAGATCGATCGAGCGTGCTGTATCGGCGTGGGGTCGGTCGAGACCCCGCCCGGGCTCGCGGCGGCGGTCGACCTGCTCGTCGACGGGCCGGTCGGTCTCCTCGCGCTACTCGCCCGCCTGGCCGACGAGGTCGGCGAGCCAGTCGGCCGGGGTTCGCGCGGTGGCGAGGGTCCGGAGGTGGGTGGCCCGGGCTGACCGCTCGTCGAACGGCGCGGCGAGGGCGGCATCGAGCGTGGCGGCGGACTGCTCGATGTCGAACGGATGCATGGGGAACGCCGCCGGGGCGAGTTCGGCGAAGGCCCCCGCTCCCGGCGAGAGGCACAGCACCCCGTCCCGACGATTGATCGCCGGGCCCTCCTTGGCGACGAGGTTGAGTCCGTCGCGCAACGGGTTCACGACCAGCACGTCGTAGCGCTCGAGGCCGGCGAGCGATCGGGCGTAGTCGTCGCGGACATCGAGTACGACGGGGAGCCAGTCGCCGCTGGCCCAACGGTCGTTGACCGCATCGGCGGCCCGGGCGACGGCCTCGGCGTAGGCGCGGTATCCGGCGATGCCCTGCCGTGAAGGCGAGCACATGGCGACGAACACGACCCGGCCCCGGAGCCCCGGTCGGGCCTCGAGCAGCCGGTCGTAGGCGGTGAAGCCACGAACGATGTTCTTGGCCGGCTCGATGCGATCGATCCGCAGGATCACCCGGCGTTCACCGACGGTGTCGGCGAGCTGCGCGGCCGCGGCCCGGGCGGCGGGCTCGGCGGCTGCTGCGGCCAGCGCCGGGACATCGGGCCCGAGCGGTGCCGTGAACACGGGTCCGAGCGCAGTATCGGGTCCGAGGGCGACGGCCGCAGCCCGGCGGAAGCCGGTCGCCCAGCGATCGGTGTGGAAGCCGGCCGGCCCCGACGCGAGCGCGCCGCACAGGGAGGCGGCGACGTCGTCGGGCAGCACGCTGATCGCCTCGCCGTCGCAGAAGGGCGTGTGGGTGAAGTGCACGACCCGGAGGTCGGGTCGCAGCGCCCGCAGGCGGCCCGGCACGAGTCCGAGCTGGTAGTCCTGGACGAGCACCGTCTCGCCCGGTTCGGCTCGTTCGGCCGTCGCTTCGGCGAAGGCATCGTTGACGGCGACGTAGGCCGTCCAGGCATCACGGAACTCGGCATCGAAACGCGGTTCGTGCACGAGGTCGAACAGGCCGTGATGGAGGAACCAGAGCACCCCGTTCGCGATCACGTCGAGGTGCATCCGATGATGGGTGGCATCGATCTCGAGCAGGTCGACCTCGAGTTCGAGCTCGTCGAGGGCGCCGGCCCGAGCCGCCTCGGTGTCCTCGGCTGAGAGCGCCGCTGCGATCCAGCGGGTGTCGGCCCGACTCGTGAGCAGCGGCAGCAGTGCGCTCACCACCCCGCCGGCCCCGCGGTGTGCCCGGAAACCGTCGGTGTCGTCGCGCTCGAACCGGTACGGCCCGCGGTGCGAGACGATGATCACCGCAGTTCCGTGAAGAGGCGGAGCCAGTCCTCGAGCTCGCGGGTGGAGAGGAAGTTGCCGCGTACGTGCTCGCGGCCGGCGCCGCCGAACGCATCGGCCCGCTCGGGCTCGGCGAGGAGCTCGGCAGTTCGGGCCGCGGCCCCCTCCACGTCGTCGACGAGGTAGCCGTCGACCCCGTCGGTGATCTGCAGCGTGATGCCGCCGCACCGACCGCCGATGACCGGCCGACCCTTCCAGAGGGCCTCGCTCACGGTGAGCCCGAAACCTTCCCGCAGCGACTTCTGCATCACGACCCCGGCGGCCCGTTGGAACGCGTTGATCTGCACGTTGCCGACCTGCTGGATGTTCGACAGCAGGTGCACGTCGCGATCCCCGGCTCGGGCCGCGTCGGCGAGATCCCAGTAGTGGAAGCCCTCGGGATCGTCGGTGGCCATCGATCCGGCGAGCACCAGCTGCACCGCGGGGATGCGCTCCTTCACGATCCGGTAGGCCTCGATGACGCCGACCGGATCCTTCCACGGGTCGAAGCGGCTCACCTGCACGATGAGCGGGTCGTGCGGCCGGACGCCGTACTGGCGCACGAGCTCGTCGACGAAGGGCCGGGGGAGGTCGAGGTTCTTCACCGACAGCGGATCGATGCACGGCGGCGCGATCCTGACGCGATCCATCGTGAGGGAGGCCGGTACGAACTGCGGCATCGTCCAGACCGAGGCGTCGTACTGCTCGACGAACGGACGGAAGAAGCCGAACACGGTGGGGTCGGCATCGGTGAGATCGATGTGGCATCGCCAGATCCACTTGGTCGACGGGGAGGCCAGGCCGCGTGTGCGGGCGAACTCGCGGATCGCGGCCGGCTGCGGATCGTGGACGACGACGATGTCCCAGTCGCCCTCGAGCGCGAGGGCGTTGGCGAGGACCTGCTCGAGGTAGACGGCCTCCATCGGATGGGTCCACTCGACCGCCGCGCCCTGCAAGGCGTTGTGCACGGTCTTGGTGACCGCGAAGAACTCGTCCCGGCCGTGGATCACCTGCCACTCGGCGTCGATACCGACGTCGCGCAGCAGGGCGACGTGAGTGGCGAGGAGTTCGGCGACCCCGCCTCCGTATGCCGTGGCGTTCAGGTGGAGGACGCGGGCACCTCGCAACGGTGCGGCGAGCTCGCGGATCCGCTCGATCGTGCCCGGCTCGACGTGGGCGCGGTAGTCCTCGAGCGACTTGTCGAGCAGGGGGACGCGTTCGAGCATCGGCACAGGCTCCGGGGTGTCGACGGGGCGCGGAAATGACAATCTAGGGGCCTGTGGGAGCGCTCCGGGCCGTCGTCTGCCCCGACAAGTTCCGTGGTGGGCTGAGCGCAGCGGAGGTCGCGGCGGCCGTCGCCGCGGGGTTGGCACGGGGCGGATTCGACACGATCGACGAGGTTCCGCTGGCCGACGGGGGCGAGGGCACGCTCGACGCATTGCTCCGGGCGCGCGGCGGCTCCCGCCGAACGGCCCGGGTCACCGGTCCGCTCGGCGAGCCGGTCGATGCCGAGTGGGGTGTACTCACCGACGGTACGGCGGTGGTGGAGATGGCCCGGGCCAGCGGTCTCGCTCTCGTCGCCGGCCGCAACGACGCGTTGCGGGCGAGCACCCGGGGAACGGGGGAGCTCATCGCGGTCGCCCGGGCCCAGGGCTGCGCCCGGATTCTCGTGACCGTCGGCGGGAGCGCGACGACCGACGGTGGACTCGCGGCCGTCGAGGCGCTCGGCTGGTCGCTCCAGGGTTGCGACGTGACGGTCGCCTGCGACGTGTCGACTCGGTTCATGGATGCCGCAGCACGGTTCGGACCGCAGAAGGGCGCGTCGGCGGCCGAGGTCGCATTGCTCGGCCGGCGCTTGGGTCAGATCGCCGACACGTACCGGTCGCGTACGGGTCGCGACGTCACCGGTCTCGACGGTGCGGGGGCGGCCGGTGGGCTCGCCGGAGGTCTGGCCGCGATCGGGGCGCGGCTCGGGCCGGGGTTCGAGGCGGTGGCCGAAGTGGTCGGCCTCGAGGAGCACCTCGCCGGGGCCGATCTCGTCGTGACCGGTGAGGGTCGTGTCGACGCGACGAGCTTCGAGGGCAAGGTGGTCGGTGGCGTGCTCGAGTGGGCGGTCGATCTCGAGGTCGACCGAACTGCGGTGGTCGCGGGTCGGATCGACGACGATGTCCGGGCCCGCCTCGCCGCGTCGGCGAGTCCGCCCCCGATCGCGCTGGCGCTCGTCGACCGGGCGTTCGACGAGACCGACTCGTTCGCCCGGGCCGCGCTGCTCGCCGAGGAGGCGGGGCTCGAAGTGGCCCGGACGGTGCTGCGCTCCGAGTGAGTCGGGGGGAGGGGCGCGACGTCAGTCGCGTGCGATGCCGGAGGCCAGGAGCTCGATGAGGGGCGGCCGCTCGGCGACATCGACCGGCTCGGCGCTGATCGTGTCGTCGGGACCGGGTCGGAGCAGCTCGACCGGCCCGCCACCGTGCGACCGCAGTCCGGCCCGGGCGAGCGCAGTGGCGAGGATGCCGAGCGCTTGGGGGGCCAGCTCCTCGACCGGACGATTCCGATGCTCTCGGGTGCCGAGGTCGACCTGGGCGAGCGCCCCCCGGCCGAAGCGCTCGACGATGTCGACGATCAGTGCGAGCTCGACGCCCCACCCCTCGACGAACGGCAGCACCTCGAGGGCCTCGCGCCGGGCGGCGTACTCGCCGGCGAGGGGCTGGGCGATGTCGGCGAGCTCGGGGAAGAGGAGCGAGATGAGGGGGCGGGCGACGAGTTCGGTGACCCGACCCCCGCCGCTCGGCGCCCCTTCGAAGGAACGGGCGTAGCGCGGCTTCACGAGCATCACGGCGGGATCGTCGAGGAGCGGTCGACACAGACGCTCGATGTCGTCGGCCGTGAGGTTGCGGAGGTCGGCGTCGAGATAGCAGACGATCTCGCCTCGGCTCGCGGCGAGGGCCTTCCAGAGCACGTTGCCCTTGCCGCGTCCGGGCCCGGCCTCGGGGAGGATCCGGGCTTCGGGAATGACCCGGGCCCCGGCGGCGGTGGCGACCCGGGCGGTGTCGTCGGTCGAGCCGTCGTCGATGACCAGGACCTCGTCGACGAGGGTGCATCCGAGGGCCGTGGCGATCACGTCGCCGACCGTCTCCGCCTCGTTCCGGGCGGGCACGCACACCGAGACCCGGACGGCGGGGGGAGTCACGCCGGGGAGGTTACGGGAGCGACCCGCTGCTACGATGCCGCCTACGCGCTCATCGAGAGCGGCCGAGGGACAGGCCCTTTGACGCCGCGGCAACCAGCCCACCCGGGCAACCGGGGGAGCCAGGTGCCAATGCCTGACCGATGAGCAGCCGAAGAGCGGTTCCCCCGCTCGAGGCGCTCGGAGCGCGTCGAGTCCGGAGGGAGAACGTCATGGTCAACATCCTCGGTCTGCGGTGCCGGGAATGCGGTCGCGAGTACGAGTCCGCACCGATCTACACGTGCGAGTGGTGCTTCGGCCCGCTCGAGGTGGCGTACGACTACGACGCGATCAGGGCGTCGGTCAGTCGGGAGAAGATCGCGTCCGGCCCGTCCACGCTCTGGCGGTACGCCGATCTGCTGCCGGTGGAGGGCGATCCGGCCGTCGATCTCGGCACCGGGTGCACGCCGCTCGTACGGGCCGACCGGCTCGCGGTCGAGCTCGGGCTCGGTGAGGTGTGGATCAAGAACGACACCCGCAACCCGACGAACTCGTTCAAGGACCGAGTCGTCTCGGTCGCGCTCTCCCAGGCGCTCGCGTTCGGGTTCAAGGTCGCGGCCTGCGCGTCGACCGGCAACCTGGCCAACTCGGTCGCGGCCCACGCGGCCCGGGCCGGGCTGCGCAGCTACGTGTTCATCCCGGCCGATCTCGAGCAGGGCAAGGTCGTCACCACGGCGGTGTACGGCGGCGAGGTCGTGGCGATCGACGGCAGTTACGACGACGTCAACCGGCTCTGCGCCGAGCTGGCGGGCATTCACGAGTGGGCGTTCGTGAACGTCAACATGCGCCCCTTCTACGCCGAGGGGTCGAAGACCCTCGCATTCGAGACCGCCGAGCAGCTCGGATGGCAGACCCCCGACCACGTGGTCGTGCCGGTTGCGAGCGGCTCCCTACTCACGAAGATCCGCAAGGGCTTCGCCGAACTCCACCGGGTCGGCCTGCTCGACGAGGAGCCGCAGGTGCGGGTGTCGGGGGCGCAGGCGCTCGGTTGCTCGCCCGTGGCCCAGGCGTTCGTCGAGGGATCCGACACGATCCGACCGGTCAAGCCGGCCACGATCGCCAAATCGCTCGCGATCGGCAACCCGGCCGACGGCTACTTCGCGCTCGACGTCGTTCGGTCCACGGGCGGTGGACTCGCAGCGGTCACCGACGACGAGGTGGTGGAGGGCATGCGGCTGCTGGCCCGCACCGAGGGGATCTTCGCCGAGACCGCGGGTGGCGTCACGATCGCGACGCTGAAGCGGCTCGCCGCCGAGGGAGTCATCCGGCCCGACGAGCGGGTCGTGGTCTACATCACCGGCCACGGGCTGAAGACGCTGGAGGCGGTGGCGCCGACCTGCGGTCCGACGGCGACCATCGCCCCGACGCTCGACGCGTTCCGGGCCGCATTCGATATCGAGGAGGTCCGGTGATCACCGTTCGCATTCCGACCCAGCTCCGTTCGCTCTCCGGGGGCGCCGCCGAGGTGTCGGTGGAGGCCGGCACCGTGGCCGAGGCCTTGCGGGCGCTCGATGTCGCCCACCCGGGTTTCGGGGAGCGGCTGTTCGACGAGTCGGGGGCGTTGCGGCGCTTCGTCAACGTGTTCCTGGCCGACGAGGACATCCGGTTCCTCGACGGGGTGGACACGGCGGTCACGGCCGGCCAGGTGGTGTCGATCATCCCCGCAGTCGCCGGCGGCTGAGCCCAGCGCAGTGGGGACGGCCGGCGGCTGAGCCCGGCGCAGTGGGGACGGCCGGCGGCACCCTCCGTTTGCACTCGCGGGCCGCGAGTGCCAGACTGGGTTAGCACTCCGGTAGGTTGAGTGCTAACGACCGGACCCGATCCCGGCCTTCCCAGACCCCCCAGATCCAGGGAGCGAATGACTATGCCGAAGCAGATCGCCTACGACGAGCAGGCCCGGCGGGCGCTCGAGGCGGGCATGAACAAGCTCGCCGACGCCGTCCGCGTCACCCTCGGCCCGAAGGGCCGCAACGTCGTCCTCGAGAAGAAGTGGGGTGCCCCCACGATCACCAACGACGGTGTGTCGATCGCCAAGGAGATCGACCTCGAAGACCCGTACGAGAAGATCGGCGCCGAGCTGGTCAAGGAAGTCGCCAAGAAGACCGACGACGTGGCCGGTGACGGCACCACCACGGCGACCGTGCTGGCCTGGGCGATGGTCCGGGAGGGCCTGCGCAACGTGGCTGCCGGCGCCAACCCGATGGTGCTCAAGCAGGGCATCCAGGAGGCCGTGGCCGCCGCCGTCGAGGGCATCAAGGGCCTGTCGAAGAAGGTCGAGACCGACCCCGCCGCCATCGCCAACGTCGCCGCCATCTCGGCCGCCGACAAGGAGATCGGCTCGATGATCGCCGAGGCGCTCGAGAAGGTCGGCAAGGACGGCGTCATCACCGTCGAGGAGAGCCAGACCTTCGGGATGGAGCTCGACCTCGTCGAGGGCATGCGCTTCGACAAGGGCTACATCTCGCCCTACTTCGTCACCGACCCCGAGCGTATGGAGGCCGTCCTCGACGACGCCTACCTGCTCTTCGTGTCGACGAAGATCAGCGCGGTGAAGGACCTCCTCCCCGTGCTCGAGAAGGTCATGCAGTCGGGTCGCCCGCTCGTGATCATCTCCGAGGACGTCGAGGGCGAGGCGCTCGCCACGCTCGTCGTCAACAAGATCCGCGGCACCTTCAAGTCGGTTGCCATCAAGGCCCCCGGCTTCGGTGAGCGCCGCAAGGCGATGCTCCAGGACATGGCGATCCTCACGGGCGGCCAGGTCGTCTCCGAGGAGGTCGGCCTGAAGCTCGAGAACATCGGTCTCGAGCTGCTCGGCCGGGCCCGCAAGGTCGTCGTCACCAAGGACGAGACCACGATCGTCGAGGGCGCCGGCTCGAAGAGCGACGTCCAGGGCCGGATCAACCAGATCCGCAACGAGATCGACAACACCGACTCCGACTACGACCGTGAGAAGCTCCAGGAGCGGCTCGCCAAGCTGTCGGGTGGCGTGGCGATCATCAAGGTCGGCGCGGCCACCGAGGTGGAGCTGAAGGAGAAGAAGCACCGCATCGAGGACGCGGTCCAGACGACCAAGGCCGCGGTCGAGGAGGGCGTGGTGCCCGGCGGTGGCGTGGCCCTGCTCCGGGCCCAGGCCAAGGTGCTCGAGGTCGCGGCAACGCTCGAGGGCGACGTCGCTACCGGGGCCCGCATCGTGGGCCGGGCGCTCGAGGAGCCGCTCAAGCAGATCGCGGTGAACGCCGGCCTCGAGGGCGGCGTCATCGTCGAGAAGGTGAAGAACCTGAAGGGCGCCAACGGCCTCAACGCGGCCACCGGCGAGTACGAGGACCTCGTGAAGGCCGGCGTCATCGACGCGGCGAAGGTGACCCGCTCGGCGCTGCAGAACGCGGCGTCGATCGCGGCCCTCTTCCTCACGACCGAGGCCGTCGTCGCCGATAAGCCCGAGGAGAAGTCGGCGGCCGGTGCCGGGATGCCCGGCGGCGGCATGGGTGACATGGACTTCTGATCCTCCGCGGATCACGGTTCGCCGACGGGGCGCCCTGCGGGGCGCCCCGTTCGCGTCCTGGGTTACCCTCGCCCCGATGCACGAGGTGACGCCTTCGACCGGATGGGGAGTGCTGCACCTCTACTACCGGGTCGACCGGACCGCTTCGGCCGCGCAGCGGACCGCTGTGGGCGAGGCGGTGATTGCGGCGGTTGCCGGACTCGAGGCCGACGGCCATCAAGCCCTCGTTCAGGTGATCCTCGGGCACAAGGCCGACCTCGGGTTCGTGGCCCTGGGCCCGGATCTCGCCCGCCTCCAGCGCTTCCAGCAGCAGCTGGTGGGCGCGTCGCTCGAGCCGGTGTGGTCGTACGTGTCGCTCACCGAACTCTCCGAGTACGGCGCGACCGAGGACGACGAGCGCACTCGGCTCACCGCCGAGGAGGGCCTCGAGGGCGCCGAGCTGGAAGCGCGCCTCGCCGCGTGGCGCGAGCGCATCGAGCACTACCGCGAGCAGCGGCTCCATCCGCAGTTGCCGCCGAAGGCGACCTGCTGCTTCTACCCGATGTCGAAGCGGCGGGCGGCGGGCGAGAACTGGTTCGAGCTGACCTTCGCCGAACGCAAGGAGCTCATGGCCGGGCACGCCCGCGTCGGCCGCACGTACGCGGGACGCGTGCTCCAGCTCATCACCGGCTCGACCGGTATCGACGACTGGGAGTGGGGCGTCACCCTCCTGGCCGACGATCCGCTCGCGCTGAAGGAGATCGTCTACGAGATGCGCTTCGACCCGGTGTCGGCCCGCTACGCCGAGTTCGGTCCGTTCTTCACGGGTCTCGTGCTCCCGGCGGCCGAGGCGTGCGCCCGGGTCGGACTGGGAGGAGCGGGCTGATGGATCCGGTGCACGGTGGTGAGGGCGCGACCCGGCTCTTCGTGTCGTTCCCCGAGGAGCTCGTCGATCGCCCGATGATCTACGAGATGGTGAAGCGCTTCGACGTCGTGCCGAACATCCGGCGGGCGAACGTGGAGGCGCACTCGGGCTGGGTGATCCTCGAGCTGGCGGGTGACGCCGAGCAGTGCGAAGCCGCGATCGGATACCTGGAGAGCGTCGGGTGCACGGTGAGTCGCATGGAAGGCGACATCGTCGCCGGCTGACCGGCTGACCGGCTGAGCATCGACGACGCGATCGGTGCTCCGCTCAGGCGTCGTCGGGCGCCACGGGCTCCCACATCGGGAAGGTCACGTACTCGACCCCGTCGTGCACCTCGGTGCGGCCCGCGGCCCGGAGGTCGTGCACGGCGGCCTCGGCCGGGCCGAAGCCGACCATCCGCTTCAGATCGGCCACGGCGACGAGCAGCGGCCCGTCGGCGTCACCGGGGCGGAGGAGGGCGTCGACCTCGAGCACCGGGCGGCCGGGATCACGAGGGTCGACGCACGCGCAGTGGTAGACGATTCGCTCGAAGACCGATAGGGCCCGGATCCGCACGCGACGATGTTGGCATGACCGACGAGCACGCGCAGCCGCAAGCCGGACCCGAGGCGCTCATGGCCGAGGCCGGGGCCCGGCTCGTGGCCGCGGTCCGCACGCTCGGAGCGGACTGGGTCGTGACCGTGGTCACGACCAGCATAGACCATTGGGGAGCCCTCGACCCGGCCGAACGGGCCGCGTCCCGGGCCGCGGCCGAGGCAGCGGGGGCCCGG
>JBJSXF010000200.1:0-22244 GCA_046086225.1 Actinomycetota bacterium
CGCCACCAGGCCGACCTCGCCGACACCGTGCGGGCGAAGGACGCCCGGGTGCGCGGCGCAGCCGACTGACCGCTACTCGGCCGCGATCGCCCGGAGCACGTCGATCCGGGCGGCCCGCCGAGCCGGGAGGATCGCGGCCCCGACGCTCGCCACCGCGAGCACCACCACGACCGACAGCAGCTGGCCCGGCGCGATGGCGAAGGTGGTGAAGCCCTCGTCCCGCAGGGCCCGCACGACGCTCCAACCGAAGAGGAGGCCGATCGCGAGGCCGAGAAACGCCCCGAGCAACGCGATGATGACCGACTCCCAGCGGACCGCCGAGCGCACCTGGGCGCGCGACATGCCGACGGCCCGGAGCAGACCGAGTTCGTGGATGCGCTCGTAGATCGAGAGCGCGAGCGTGTTGGCGATGCCGATGAGGGCGATGATGAGCGCCATCAGCAAGAGGGCGTAGACGATCCGCACGAGTTGGTCGACCTGGGCTTCCTGCTCGGCCCGGTACTCGGCGTTGTTGCGCAGCGTCACCGACGGGTAGTCGACGAGGAGCCCCTCGATCGCGGCTCGACCCGCGTCGACGGACGCACCCGGCTTCAACTTGGTGAAGATGAAGGTGTCGACCTGCTGGACGAAGTTGCGGTCCCAGCTCCCGAGGGTGATGAAGTAATCACCGAAGGTCGTCTCCGAGAACACGAACTGCACGCGGACCGGCTGGACGCCGCTCGCCACGAACTCCACCGGAACCCGGTCGCCGACCGACCAGCCGAACTCCTCGGCCTTGCGTTCCGACACCCCGATCCCCGTATCGGTGAGATCGGCAAACGAGCCGTCGACGTCACCGAGATCGAGGACCGTCTGCGCGGCGACCGGGTCAATGGCGTTCACGAACGTGGACTTGCCCTCGATCGACGCGATGCCGAACCGCAGCCCCGACGAGGCCCCCACCTCGGGGAGCGCGGCCACCTCGGCCGCGAGGGCCGGGCTGATCGGACGGGGCGGACCGAAGCCGCTGCCGCCCGAGAGGATGAAGTCGGCCGAGAACTGATCCTCGAGCACCTGTCCGATCGACGCCTTCGTCGATGCCGCGAAGATCGTGATGAACCCGACGAGGGCGACGCCGATCAGTAGCGACGTGGCGGTCGTCGCGGTGCGCTTCGGGTTGCGGGCCGCGTTGTCGCGGGCCAGTCGGCCGGGCACGCCCCGGAGCCGGGGCAGGGGCCAGGCGAGGATGCGGGCGACCGGCCCGGCGAAGAGCGGGCCGAGCACGAACGTGCCGAGGAACACGAGCACCGCGCCGGTGCCCACGAAGTTGATGGCGGAGTCGACGCCGCCGAAGAGGCCGGCGCCGAGGGCGACAAGCCCGCCGCCGAGCCCGAGGAGGCCGATCGCGAGCCGCACGGCCGGATGGGAGCGGGTCTCGATCGCCGTGGCCCGGAGCGCGGCGATCGGCGGGATCCGCGAGGCGTGGCGGGCGGGCACGACCGCCGAGGCCACGGTGATGATCGATCCGGCGATCAGCCCGGTCACGATGGCCGAGGACGGGACGACGAGGCCGGCCCCGGGGAGCTCGAAGCCGATGAGGCCGAGGAGCGCACGGAGTCCGACCGAAAGAGCGACCCCCACCGCCACCCCGGCAGCCGAGGCCAGCACCCCGACGACCACCGACTCGCCGAAGACCTGACCGAGCACCTGACGCCGGCTCGCGCCGAGAGCCCGGAGGAGCGCCATCTCACGACTGCGCTGCGCGACCACGATCGAGAAGGTGTTGTAGATGATGAAGGCGCCGACGGCCAGCGCGACCGCGGCGAATACGCCGAGAGCGATGTCGATGAAGCCCAGCGCGTTACGCAGCTCCTGCTGGCTCTCCTCGGTGATCTGATCGCCGGTGACCACCTCGACCTCGGTTCGGTCCGCTCCTCGCGCCAGCGCGGCGGCGATGTCGTCGCGGAGTCGATCCTCGTCGACTCCGGGCCGGGCCGCGGCGACGATGAGCCCGAACTCGCCGATCGAGTTGTTGACCCGTTGCGCTTCCGCCGTGGTGAAGAGCACCGCCGAGGCGCCGGCCAGGCTGTCGGCCCGGCCGAAGGCGGCTGTGCCGACGAGCGTGTACTGCTTCGAGCCGATCGCGGTAAGCACCCGCACCCGGTCGCCGACCTGGACCTCGCCCCGGCGCACGGTGCGCCGGTCGACGACGACCTCGTCGGCGGTGCGGGGTGCCCGACCCCGGTCGATGGTCCACGGATTGAGCTTCGGGGGCAGCCACCCGATGCCGAAGGTCGGTCCGGCCGCGGTGACCGCCCGGCCGTCGCGCCCGACGAGCTGGGCGTAGCTGTTGCCCTGGTTCACCGCCCCGGCCGCCTGCGCGACCCCCGGCACCGACCGCACCTCGCCCAGCAGCGACTCGGGAATGTTCGGACGCTCGCTCCCACCGAAGTCGCTCTTCAGCACCTCGGGGGCCCGCACCACCGCATCGGTGCCCGCGTAGATGTCGGCGAAGAGCTCCTCGAACGTCTGCTGGAGCGTGGCCGTGAAGATCGAGGTGCCCGACATGAACGCCACACCGAGGATGACGGCCAAGGCGGTCATGGCGAACCGGACGCGATTCGCGACGAGTCCCCTCCGGATGACCTTCCCCATGCCGGTCAGTCGCCCAGGTTGCGCATCTTGCCCATCACCGCGTCGCGCGTGGGGGCGGCGATCTCGTCGACGACCCGCCCGTCGACGAGGAACACCACCCGGTCGGCGAAGGCGGCGGCCGCGGGGTCGTGGGTGACCATGATGATCGTCTGCCCGAAGTCGTCGACGGCCCGCCGCAGGAACCGCAGCACCTCGGTACTCGAACGGGAATCGAGGTTGCCGGTCGGCTCGTCGGCGAACACCACCTCGGGTCGTCCGGCCAGGGCCCGGGCGACGGCCACCCGCTGCTGCTGCCCGCCCGACAGCTCAGACGGGCGGTGGGTGAGACGATCGCGGAGGCCGACGGTCTCGATGACGGTGTCGAGCCAGGCGGCATCGGGCTCACGGCCGGCGAGCGAGGCGGGGAGCACGATGTTCTCGAGCGCGTTCAGGGTCGGGATCAGGTTGAAGGCCTGGAACACGAACCCGATGCGGTCGCGGCGCACGAGGGTGAGGTCCTTGTCGCCCAAGGCCGAGATCTCGAGGTCACCGAGGAACACCTGCCCCGAGGTGAGCCCGTCGAGCCCGGCGAGGCAGTGCAGGAGGGTGGACTTACCCGACCCGGACGGCCCCATGATCGCCGTGTAGGCCCCCCGGGCGAAGTCGACATCGATGCGGTCGAGCGCGGCCACCTCGGTCTCGCCGCGCCCGTAGATCTTGGAGGCGGCGACGGCCCGGGCCGCCGAGGCGACGGGAGCATTCACGGCAGCGGTCACGACCTCACCCTAGGGATCGACCGGCGTCGACGCCGGGTCGGACGCCCCCGGTCCGGCGTCCGGTTCGCTCGCCGCGGGACGGGGACGCCGACCGAGGATCACGAAGGCCGTCGTACCCACGATGCACAGCACGATCGTGAGCAAGAGGTTGAACCGGATCCCGAGCAGCCGGGTGGCGTCGTCGATCCGCAGGGCCTCGAAGCCGATCCGACCGAACGTGTAGAGGGCGACGTACGCCGCGAAGGTCTGGCCGGGTCGGAACCGGAACCGGCGCTCACCCCAGACGAGCAGTCCGAAGACGAGCAGGCACCACAGCGACTCGTAGAGGAAGGTCGGCTGGAACGTCTCGTACTGCCCGTACCCCGCCGGTCGGTGCGCCGGATCGATCTCCACCGCCCAGGGCAGCGTGCTCGGTCGCCCGAAGAGCTCCTGGTTGAACCAGTTCCCCCAACGTCCGATCGCCTGGGCGAGCACCACCCCGGGCGCCGCGGCGTCGAGCAGGTCGGCGACCGGAAGTGCCCGCCGCCGGGCGAGCACGACCGCGACGACTGCCCCGCCGGCGACCGCACCCCAGATCGAGAGCCCGCCTTCCCAGATCCGGATCGCGCCGGCGAACCCGTTCGCGGCCCAGTCGTAGCCGGTGAAGAGGTGGTAGACGCGGGCGCCGACGATGCCGCCGAGGACGATCGGCACGACGAGCCGACCGAAGTCGGCGGCGTCGTGGCCCCGGGCGACCCAGCGCCGCTCGGCCACCGTCGCTGCCACGAGGATGCCGATGGCCAGCATGAGCCCGTAGGCGTGGAGCGGTACCGGCCCGACGTGCAGCACGCCCGAGCGGGGGCTCGGGATGGAGGCGATCACGACCCCGACGGCGGGCCGCCCCGGCGCTCCTCGAGTCGCCGCCGGACGGTGTCCCGTCGCTCCTGGACATCACGGTAGGTGAGGCGCTCGACGTCGGGGACGCCCATCGCCGCCTTCACCGCCTCGATGTCGAGCGGACCGAGGGCGTCGAGTCCGAGTTCGGCCGCGAATCGGGCACCGTGCCGCTCGGCGATCTCGAGGTGCACCTTCTCGATCTCGCCGATGATGTCGAGATCGGGCGCGAACCGGGCGATCGTCCCGTCGAGGAACATGAGGTTCTTCACGAAGAGCATGAGCTCCTTCGGAGCCCGGGCGCCGTAGCCGAGGAGCTTCTTCGTGAGGTCCTGCAGCTCGTGGACGAGCTCGTCGGCCGACATCGCGGTCGGGTCCATCGTGCGGTCGAGCTGCAGATCGGTGAAGACCTGCCGCAGATCGGTGTCGGGCGGGAACGCTCCGAGGTCGCGCAGCGCGGCGAGCTGCCCCATCGTGTTGCCGGTCGTTCCCGCCACGAGGAGCATGAGGAAGGCGAGTCGCTGGGCTTCGTCGAGCCGACCGGTGATCCCGAAGTCCATGACCACGATGCGACCGTCGGGGCGCACCATCAGGTTGCCGCCGTGCAGGTCGCCGTGGAAGACGCCGAAGACCATCGCGCCCTCCATGAAGGCGACGAGCGAGGCGTGCAGCACGGCCTCGGTGTCGACCCCGGCCGCATGCATCGACGCCACGTCGTCCCACGGGATGCCGTCGAGCCGTTCCATCACGAGCACCCGTCGGGTCACGAGCTCGGGGTGGGGCCGGGGGACGACGGTGGAGCGCTCGCCGGTCTCGGCGAGCACGGCGGCGACGTCGAGCATGCTGTCGGCCTCGAGCCGGAAGTCAAGCTCCTCGACGATCGTCTCCGCGAAGAGCTCGATGAGGGCCGGCGGGTTGGCGAGCGCGGCGACCGGGATGCGGCCGACGAGGAACGGGGCGAGCCAGGAGAGCGCTGCGATGTCGGAGCGGACGAGCTCGGCGATGCCGGGGCGCTGCACCTTCACCACCACGGGCTCACCCGAGCGGAGCCGGGCCCCGTGCACCTGGGCGATCGACGCCGCCGCGATCGGCTCCCGATCGAACTCGGCGAAGACCTCTTCCAGGGGACGTCCGAGCTCGGCCTCGACGACCCGCCGGACCTCAGTGAAGGGCTCGGCCGGGACGCGGTCGCGCAGCAGCTTGAACTCATCGACGAGTTCGGGCGGGAAGAGACCCTCGCCACCGCTCACGATCTGACCGAGCTTGATGTACGTGGGGCCGAGGTGACCGAACGCGATGCGGAGCCGGTGGGAGAGATCGCGCCGCGAGCCCTCCCGGCCCCGGGCCCGCACCGCCCAGATCGCGAGCGCGGTGCCGATCCGGGCGACGACGCGGAGCACCCGGCCGATCGGCGGCACCCGCCGCCGGACGAGCCACTTCGGCACGCGGCCCCGGGCCTGGGCGCGCAGCGGCGCGATGTCGCGGCGCCAGGTAAGCGCCGCGGGGTCGATGACCCACGGGCCCTGATCGGTGAACGAGCCGACCGCGAGGTCTCCCACGGTCGGCTCGTCGCTGCGGCTCACGGCCGCACCATCATTTCGCTGCGGCTCACGATCCCCACGTTAGGGAGCGGCTCCCTACATTCCCGAACAGCGGCCACCCCAGGGCGAGGTGCCCTGCCACTGGTAGAGGTCGTAGGCCAGGAAGTCCTGGTCGGCGGGCGCCGCCGCCGCCGGGTCGACTCCGACGAGATCGGGGCGTCCGGCGTGCCGGGCCGTGTTGTCCCAGGTCGACGGCAGGAACTGGTAGGCGCCGCGGTAAGTGCCACCCGGGCTGACGGCCCGGTAGCCGCCGGCCGTGTCGGACTCGTGCGCCCGGGTGCACGCCAGGAACGGATGCTGCCCGAGATCGCTCGGGACGTTGGCGACCGGAACCGGAACCGGCGCCGGGGCCGGCGCCGCGACCAACCGAGCCGGAGCGGGCGCCGGGGCGGGCTTCGGAACGGGCTTCGGAACGGGCTTCGGGCGGGGCTTCGCCACCGGGAAGCGCACCGGGCGGGCCGGCTCGGTGCGGAAGTACCCGGCGTCACCGAAGGTGAAGAGGCGGGAACCCACGGCGCGGTATCCCGCCGGGACGTCGGTCGGGGTCACGGCCCCGCGAGCCGGGCTCGCGCCGACCGTCCGGGGTGCGGCGGCGGCGCCACCGGTCACCACGAGCATGCCGAGCACGACCGTGACGATCGCGGCCCGACGGGCCACGCTCACCGGTGCGACGGTCGAGCCGGACTCGGTGACTTCGGAGTTGCTGACATCCGTCGGTACACCCGACGGACTCGTACTGTGCGGCCTCCCGGCCATGGCAGAACCTCCTCGGTTCTCTCCGGTCGCAGACCGTCGGGGGGAGCGGTCCGAGGACGCCCGGCCGGTGCTGCGACCGGTGCGGGCGACGGAGACGACGGTAGGAGGGGCCCGGGTCGGAATCCCATGTGTGTGACCCGGTTGACTGCGTCAAATAGTCCTTCAGAGCTATCTGTTGAAATCGTCCTCGGCGGGTCGGGGCGCGGGATCGGGTCGAGGGACCTAGCGCGCCCGTGCCATTTTCCCCGCCGTCGGGAACGAATCGGACTTTTCGCCTGAGCCGTCCGACCCGCGCGACCCTCAGGCGCCCGACCCGGCCGCGATCTCGGCGAGGAGGTGCACCTCGGCGCGGATCAGGCTCGCCCAATCGCCGAGATGGAGGCTCTCGTCGGGGCCGTGAATGCGACTCGACGGATCCTCGGGACCCATGAGCAGCGCCGGCGCTCCCCCGAACGCGTCGGCGAACGGACCGACGAACGGAATCGACCCACCCATCCCCATGAGCACCGGCTCCACGCCGAACCCCGCCCGCAGCGAGCGGCGCGCCGCATCGAAAGCGGGACCGGTCGGGTCGGTCTCCCACGCCGGCGCGCCCGGATGGGTGACGAACTCCCACTCGAGCCCGTGCGGCACCCGCTCGGCGACATGCTCCCGGAGCGCGTCGACGACGATCTCGGGATCCTGACCGGGTCCGAGCCGGATCGACACCCGGGCCGACGCCGCGGCCAGGATCTGGTTCGACGACCCCCGGATCGGATGGGCGTCGAACCCGATCACCGTGACCACGGGCCGCATCCACAGCCGCTCGTGCACGGTGGCCGTCGGGTCGCCCGCGAACCGGACCCCGGGCCGCAGCCCGAGGGTGCGGGCGAGTGCCTCGGGATCGTCGTCGAGTCCCGGGAGCGGCTCGCGCTCGCGCGGCGTCGCCGGCCGCAGCCCCGCCGTGGCCCCCGCGAACGCCGGATCGCCGTGCTCGTCGACCAGCGAAGCGAGGATCCCGGCCAGCGCCATCACCGGATCGGGCACGATCCCCCCGACCAACCCCGAGTGCTGGGCCCCGTCGAGGGCCCGCACCGAGATGTCGGCCGCGGTGAGCCCCCGCAGGGAGTAGGTGAGACCGGGGATGCCGACCGCCCAGTTCGAGCAGTCGGCGAGGACGAGCACATCGGAGCGCAGCTCGTCGATATGGGCCGCCAGGAACTCGTGGAGGTGCGGGGACCCGACCTCCTCCTCCCCCTCGATCAGGATCCGGACGTTGCTCGGCACCCCACCGGTCGCCGCCAGCCAGGCCCCGACGGCGTGGGCGTGGGCCACCGCCCCGGCCTTGTCGTCGGCGGTCCCGCGCCCGTAGAGCCGTCCGTCGCGTTCGGTCGGCTCGAAGGGATCGGACGCCCAGTGCTCGAGCGGTCCGCTCGGCTGCACGTCGTGATGGGCGTAGAGGAGGACGGTCGGCGCGCCCGCCGGAGCGTGCAGCCAGTCGCCGACGACGAACGGCGGGGCATCCCCGACGGTGAGCAACCGCACGTGCTCGAGGCCGTGCGTCTCGAGGAGCGCCGCGGTCGCCTCCGCGCTCGCGTCGACGTCACTCCGGTGCGCGGCTTCGGCCCCCACGCTCGGGATCCGCACGAGCGCCTCGAGCTCGGCCCGGGCCCGGGCGTGGGCCGCGTCGGCGAACGCGACCACGTCGGCCGCGGTCCCGGCGCTCACCCCGTCCCCCCGGGGAAGCGGGACTGGAGCCGACGCATGCCCCGGAGCCACCGCTCGTAATCATCGGCCTTGCGCCGGAAGTACTCGGCGACCTCGGGGTGCGGGAGGATCAGGAAGGCGTCCTCGGCCAGCCCGGCGACCGCGGCCGCGGCGACCGCGTCGGGCTCGAGCATCCCGTCGACACCGGCGACCCCACCCCCGTCGATCCCCTCGGTCATCGCGGTGCGCACCGCCTGGGGGGCCAGCACCGAGACCCGCAACCCCCGGTCGCCGTAGGTGATCGAGAGCCATTCGGCGAACGCCAGGGCCGCGTGCTTGGTCACCGAGTAGGGCGCACTGCCGATCTGGGTGAGCAAGCCGGCGGCCGACACCGTCTGGAGGAGGTGACCACCGCCCCGTTCGAGCATCCGGGGGACGAGGGCGCGGGCCACCGAGATGTGGGCCGTCACGTTGACGGCGAAGCTGCGGTCCCAGTCCTCGGGCGTGACCTCCACACCCCCCGGGACGAGGACACCGGCGTTCGAGCAGAAGCAGTCGATCGGGCCGAGGGTCTCGTCGGCTTCGGCCACGAGCGCGCCGACCGCCTCCGGATCGACGACGTCGCACACCGCGGTCACGGCGCCGAGCTCGGCGCCGAGCGCGGCGAGGGGCTCAGCCTGCCGGTCGACGAGCACGAGTCGCGCCCCCTCGGCCGCGAACCGCCGGGCGAGCGCGGCGCCGATGCCCGAGGCCGCGCCCGTCACCACCACTCCCGCGTCATCGAGCCGCATGCCCTCACCCCTCCCCGGCGTCGATCGCATCATCGCCGACCGGCACGACCTCGGCACCCCCGATGGCGATCGGGAGCACCCGCACCCGCCCCGAAGCCGGGAGCGCAGCGGCGACGACCTCCGCCCGGGCCGGATCCACGAACGCCGCCGCCGAGGGTCCCGAACCCGAGAGCCAGGCGGCGGCTGCGCCGGCCGCCACGGCCGCTTCGATCGCGGTCCGGGTCTCGGGCATGCGCTCGAGCCGGGCCGCCTGATGGAGCCGATCACGCGTCGCCACGGCGAGGGCGTCGAGGTCACCGGCGGCGAGCGCAGCGACGAGCAGCGCGGCGGCACCGACGTTGTGCACGGCGTCGGCGAAGGGCACGGTCGTGGGCAGGGTCCGGCGGGAGCCCGCGGTCGAGTTCTCGGCCTCGGGCGTCCACACCACGACCACCGGCACCCGGCCGAGGGGCACCCGGCAGGCCCGGCCCTCGGCGACGGCGACGACCCCGCCGAGCAGCGACGCCGCGACATTGTCGGCGTGGCCTTCCTGCGCGGCGGCGAGCCGGAGCACCGCGGGCGCTGCGTTCTCCGGTTCGTGCCCCTGCTGCACGAGCGCGGCCAACGCGCCCGCCACCCGGGCCGCACCCGAGAACCCGAGGCCCCGACCCCCGGGGAACGCGGCGCGCACCGAGAACGATCCGTGGCCACCCGCCTCGCGGAACGCCCGCACGGCCGGATGGCCTTCGCCGGCGGGTGCCTCGCCTCCGAGCCGGGCCTCGAGGTGCACCCCGAGCGCGACGGCGAGCGCGTCGAAGCCCGAGCCGAGATTCGCCGAGGAGGCCGGTACCCGGACGATCCACTCGTCACGCACGGGGACAGCCTCGCGCCGACGTCGGGACGAGTGCCGAACGCACCCGACCGCAGGGCGGTAGCGTCCGGACCGTGCAGCGACAGTGCGCCCGACCGGGCTGCAGCGCGATGGCGACGGCGACCTTCACCTTCGACTCGCGAGCGCTCACGGTCTGGCTCGACACGCCCGACGACGGAGCCGCCCGGGCCGGTGAGCTCTGCGAGCGGCACGTCCGCTCGCTCACCCCGCCCCGGGGGTGGGTGCTCGACGACCGGCGCGGCCGCAAGGAAGCACTCACGGCCGAGCTCGCCGAGGTGCTCGACGCCCGCACCCCGCTGCTCGCCCGCGCCTTCCAGAACGCCGACCGGGTCTGACCCGGCGGTCGGGGCCCGGCGGCCCCGGCGACATCAGGCCCGGGCGTCCTCCAGCCAGCCGCACCCGCACGCAGCGTGCACCACCAGGAGCGCGCCGACCGCGATGAGCACATCGCCGATGCTGAAGACGTTGTGCAGCGGGAACGACGCCGGAATCGCGAACACGTCACCGAGGGCGAGGAGACGCGGCGCCTCGAGCACCGCCGAGCTGGCGAAGCCCGCCGTCTCGGTGAGGCCGGCGCGGGCGTAGGCACCCGCCGTCGCCGGCATGACCCCCGCGTTCGCGGCGATCGCGAGCAGGTTCGTGGTGGCGCCGGCGGCCACGACCGGGATGCCGGTCAGGTGTCGGTTGGCCACGAGGAAGCCGGCGATGAGCGCGTACGACGCGAGGTGGAGGGTCCGGCACGCGGCATCGGGCACGCCGGGGAACGCGAGCGGCACCTGCACCGCGAAGGCGGCGGCGAGGAGCGGGAGCCGAACGAACCGGATGTCGGCCAGTGCGCCGATCCGGCCGCCCGCGAGCGGGACGGTGATCAGGCCGAGGATGACGAACGGGACGAGGAACATCGGGGCTCCGGGGGCGAGCGGTCGGGACCCGATGCTTCGGCAGTCCCGGGCCCGGGCTGAAGTCCCCGGCCTCGTTCCCGACCCGGTCCCGCTCGGATCCGAACCCGGCCCGGGCCGCCGATCGCGATTCGCGCTTCAGTCCGGCGCGATCGGTGCCGAAGCAAAGTGTCGGCCGGGAGTCCCCGGCCCCGCGAAGGGAGACACCGTGAAGCACCACCTCATCCGTATCGCCACCGCTGCGAGTTCGTTGGCGGCCCTGGTCATGGTGACCGGCGCCGGCCGCCGCTGGGTCTGATCGCGGCACCCGATCAGCGCTCCCCCTCCCGGCAACGGCGCCGGGAGGGTCAGGAGAACCCTCGCTCGTCGAGCTGCCGGCGGTACGCCATCGGCAACAGCTCGATGAGCTGACCGTCGGGGTCGCGGATGAACACCGCGCTCCCGACGTGCGTTCCGGCGACGACCTCGCCCCCGAGCCCGGCCACCCCCTCGCAGACCGCGTCGATGTCCTCGACCGAGACCGAGAGATGGGTGAGGCCGGGCTCGTCCATCGTCCGCACCCGGCGCGGCTGCGTCCGCCCCGGTGCCGAGTAGTGGAGCAGCTCGAGCACGAAGCCGTCCCGGCTCAGGTAGACGGCGGTCATCCCGAGCGGAGGCTCGAGCCCGAGCAGCCGGGCCGAGGGCTCGTCCGGTGGCCGTAGCTCCCGCTCGACCGTGAACCCGAGCAGGTCGCAGTAGAAGCGCGTCGACCGTTCGAGATCGTGCACGCAATGTCCGACGTGGTTGAACCGGACCGTCACGTTCGCTCACCCTCCCCTTCCGACCCCGTGATCCGCTCGCAACGCAGCGTGCGATCGTCGCTCGTGAGGCAGCGACCCGTCGCGAGATCGAACTTCCAGTGGTGGAGGCTGCACGTGAGCACGCCGTCGTCGATCTCGCCGAAGCGGACCAGATCGGCACCCCGGTGCGGGCACCAGCGCTCGATCCGCCAGCCGTCACGGTCGAAGGTGTCGGCGGCCGACCGCTGCTCGACCAGGCACCGCTCCACGTAATCGATGCGCTCGGGGGTGAGGGCCTTGAAGAAGGTCATCACCGCCTCGTTGAAGTTCGCCGGGTCGGAGCGGTGGGCCGTGAACCGGCAGGAGAGGAACAGGCTGTTCACCCAGTCGGCCTCGTCCCGGTCGAGCAGCGCCTCGACGAGCCGGCGATCGACGTCGACCTTGTAGACGAAGGGCTCCCCGGCCCAGGCCCGAACCTCCGAGGCCACGAAGTCGATGCAGACGTCGGCGCCCGCCTCACCGACGTCGATGACGACGTTGCCCGCCACGGCCGCCGAGAGCACCGGGGCCCGGGCCAGGATCGGCTCCATCCGGGCCGCGCAGCCGGCGACGAGGTCCCGACGGGCCGACGACCATCCCGCCCGTTCCCGTTCGAGCCACCCGGCCCAGTCGGACCGGTACTCCTCGAGCACGGCGCGCTTGTCGGTGAAGGGCCGCATCGCCTCGGCGTCGGACCCCGGATGCGTCACCCGGCACGCACCGTCTGCGAGCTCGGCGACCGAGCCGGGCACGAGGATGCTCCCCGTGGCGATGCCGGCCTCGGCCAGCACCTCGGCGAAGACCGACTGGTCGGGGAAGATGTTCGCCGGATCGCGTTCGAGATCGTTGAGCGCCCACAGCGCGTCGTCGAGGAAGGCCGGGGGCCCGGCACACGGGAACACGTGGGTCGCGCCCACCCATTCGACGTACTGCCGGGCCCGGGCCATCTGGTTGACCCGCTTCTCACTCGCCAGCCGGCGCTTCATCTCAGGCGGGAAGTCGTAGGCGACCGGATACCAGATCGCCCCCGAGAACTGCACCATCTGCGCGTCGAACGGTCCGAGGTCGCGCAAACGGTCGAGATCCCCGGGGCGGGCGTCGTTCTGGTTCAGCAGTCGGGCGGTGCCGTCGTCGATCACGATCAGGGAGTCGCCGAGCGGGCCGTCGGCCGGGGCGTCGAACGCGAGGATCGTCACCCGCATGCCGTCGAGGTCGACGGGTGCGCCGTCCCGGGTGCGTACGAAGCGTTCGAACCCGAGTGCCCGCAGCTCCTGCTCGAGGAACGGGCCCCGGAAACCGGGGAGCAGCACGGTGGTGCTCCGGTCGACGTGCGCGGCGAGCCAGGTCGGATCGAAGTGGTCGTGGTGCAGATGCGAGATGTAGAGGTAGTCGGGGCGGGAGAACGACCCGGGATCGAGCCGGTCGTTGCGCGGGAACGGGAACCACGATCCGAAGTAGGCGGGGGTGAACCAGGGATCGCAGAGCACCGAGCCGCCGCGCGTCTCGACGTACGCGCCGACGTGACCGAGGAAGGTGATCCGCACCGGGGCATTCTCGCGTCGGGCGTCAGCCCGGCACGACACTCCGCAAAGCCGGCCCGCCCGGACCGTACGCACCCTCGGGATCGGCGCGCACCCGCTCGTCGAGCGCGACCGCGTCGGCCCCGACGAGGATCCGCCAACGTCCGGCCCGGATCCCGTCGAGGATGACGGTGGCGGCCGCGGCCGCGCTCATCGGCGCGTTCGCGCGGAAGTGCTCCCCCACCCCGGCGAGCATGGCCCGGATCCGCTCGTCGTCGAGGTGGCCGACCGGGAAGCCGAGCCGCTCGAACTCCGCCCGGGTCGCGTCCAGCTCGGCCGCGGTCATCGCCTCGGGGGGCGAGCCCCCGCGCACCAGCCGCGAGTTCTCGATGATCTCGGTGCCGATGTGCCCGGGCATCACGAGGTGGACCTTCACGTGGGGGGCATTGAGAGCGAAGTCGCCGATGAGCGACTCGGTGAAGCCCTTCACCGCGAACTTCGCCGTGCTGTAGGCGGTGTGCGCGGTCCCCGGACCGAGCGACGCCCAGAAGCCGTTCACGCTGCTCGTGTTGACGAGCGCGGCCTCCTCGGCCGCGACCAGGAGGGGCACGAACGCCCGGCAGCAGTGGTAGACGCCGAGCCAGTCGATGGCGAAGGTGCGCTCCCACTCCTGGCGGGACGCGAGCAGGAAGCTGCCGCCGCCCGCGATGCCGGCGTTGTTGAACAGGAGCTCGACGTGATCGGTCGCGTGAGCAGCGACGACCTCGTCGCGGAAGGCGAGCACCGCCACCTCGTCGGCGACGTCACCCGTGTGGACGGTGACCCGGACGTCGGGCGCCACCTCGGCCGCAAGCCGGGCCGTCTCGGCGAGGGCGTCGGGCCGCACGTCGCAGGTCGCGACCGCGCAGCCGGCCGCGACGAGACCGAGCACGAGCTCGCGCCCCATCCCGCTGCCCCCGCCGGTCACCACGGCCAGGCGTCCGCCGAAGTGCTCCACCGCGACCTCCCCGCGTTGCGCCCCATCCGGGTGGGTGATGGGATGGATGCGTGCGGGCGAGCGTAGGTGAGGCGGCCGATCCCGGGTCCGGGCGCGGGCGACGTCGCTCGGCTCCGCTCCTCGCCGTCGCCGCGGCCGTGATGCTCGGGCTCGTCGGGCTCGCCGGCTGCGCCCCCGGCTCCGAGGACGCGTCGGATGGCGGCACCGGCCCCGAACCGACCGTGGCACCGACGACTCCCGCCGTCCCGGGAACGACCCGGCCCCTCACCCCCACGACCCGCCCCACGACCCGCCCCACGACCCGGCCGGCGCCGCCGGGGGGTGCCGTGCTCACCCGGCTCCGGATGCCCGCCTCGGTCATCGGCCCGCTCGCCGTCACGCGGGTCGTCGACGGCGACACCGTGTACCTGGGCGACGGCTCGAAGCTGCGCCTCATCGGCCTCGACACGCCCGAGACCGTCGACCCCCGTAAGCCGGTGCAGTGCTTCGGCCGGGAGGCGTCGAACCGGGCCCACGCCCTCCTCGACGGCACGTCGGTGTACATCGAAGCCGACCCCACCCAGGGCACGCTCGACAAGTACGGCCGCACGCTCGCCTACGTCTGGATGGCCGACGGCCGGCTCTACAACGAGCTGATGATCGCGAGCGGCTACGCCCACGAGTACACCTACGACACCCCGTACCGCTACCGCGACCGGTTCATCACCGCCGAGGCGGAAGCCCGGGCCGCCGACCGGGGGCTCTGGTCACCGTCGACGTGCGCGGGCGACACCACGCAGGCTGCGGGCGCCGTGCTCGCGCCCGTACCCGGTGGCAGTCCCGGCGGCAACGCGACCGGGGGCCGGTGCGATCCGTCCTACCCCGACGTCTGCATCCCGCCGCCGCCCCCCGACCTCGACTGCGCCGACGTTTCCTCTCGGCGCTTCCGGGTGGTGGGCGCCGACCCGCACCGCTTCGACGGCAACCGCGACGGGATCGCCTGCACGAGCTGACCCCCGATCGGTAGCGACCGGCGCGCCGGCATCACGATCGGGCCGGGATGTCGGCCGCTTCGGCTTCGGCCACGATCTCGTCCCGTTCGGGCCGGAGCAGGAATCCCGCCGCCACCGCCGCGTCGGCCGATCGGGTGACCGCCGCGACGTACGCGTCGTGGTCGGCGTAGCGCTCGGCGAGCCGGGCCGCCGGGAACGGGATCTCCTGGCCGAAGAGCGAGCAGAAGATGCTCACCGGGTTGCCCTTCCCGATGATCGTCGCCGTCGGGGCGTCGACCGCCGGGGTGCGGATCCCGCCCCGAGCGTTGCCGTCGGCGTCGGTGAGGATCTCGCCGGTGGGGCCGGTGGCGAGCCGCGGCGAGGCCGGTGGCCGCCCTTCCCCCGCGACCCAGCGCCCGAGCGCCGAGTACGCGGCCCGGAGCACGGCGCCGTGAGGCCCGTCGTTGATCGTGCCGCAGGTCGAGATGAGGTCGACCGGCGGGCCGTCGTACCAGACCCGGGCCGACTCCTCTCCGTAGACGAGCGTGCTCGCGTCGGCGTGCGCGGTGCCCGCGACCTCCCACGTGACGAGGTTCGGACCGTCGGGCTGGCGCGCGTCGATGAAGCCCAGGAAGCCGAGATCGGTCTCGGTCTCGAACTGCAGCACGGGCGCGTCGCCGTCGGGTCGGAGCCGCACCACCCGCGGCACCGCGTTCTCGCCGTCGGGTCCGTCGAGCCCGCCCGCGAACTGACCCCGACCGTCGAGGAGGAACCCGTCGAACATCCCGGTGATCGGTTGGATCGCGTTGACGTAGGTGGCGAGCGTGCCCGCCGACTGGCTCTGACCGACGGCGAGGAGCGTGCGGGGCCGCAATCCGTCGAGCGGGTCGACGGTGCCGGGCGCGAGGAGCGCCTGGGCCGCCTGCGAGAAGATGTCGTACGACCACTCGTCACCGGGGTGCCGGAGCCCGGCGTAGCGCTGCGGGTCCCACTGCTTCAGGGCGAGGAGCGCCTCGGGGGGAACGCCGGGCACCTCGAGTCCTCCGCCGCCCTCGACCCCGATCTTCTGGGCCGACACCGCAACGTACGCATCGCCGTCGCGCAGCAGCGCCGGGAGCAGGTAGCCGAACTCGGGGTCGGAATCGCGACCGGCGGTGACGTTCATCCACTCGACGGCGACGGTTCCGCTGAAGCGCGCCGGATCGCGCGGTCGGCGCACGATGATTCGGGTGATGTAAGGCGCGGTCGCGCCCGGTGTGACCGTCCAGTCACCATCGGATCCGAGCGAGCCCGGCGCCGTGTACGAGGTAGCCGTGCCCGACACGAAGTACTCGATCTCGCGGTAGCCAGCTCGTTCCAACACTTCGGGCGGGGCCGGGTTCGCGGGCACGCCGTACCGGCCACCGGTGACCGGCGCCGAGACCGTGGGCACGGCGACCACCGCGTTGCGCGGCTTCGCGGGCACCGTCGTGGTCGTCGTCGGGCGCGATTCGCCGTCGCCTCCGCACGCAGTCGCGAACAACGAAGCGACAACGATGACAGCACCCGCGTTCCGCATTCGCCGAATCGTGTGCACCACGCCCTCCAAGCCGTCGCGGATCGGACGCGCGCAGCCTACGGGCGTCTCCGGTTCGGGAAGCGGCCCGACCCGTCGGTACCGTCATCGCCATGGAACGCACCCACGGCATCCTCCCCGAGCCGGTCGAGGCGCTCCTCGACGCCGCGCTCGTCTCCGAGCTCACCGTCGTCGACGGGAACGGCCGACCGGTCACCTACCCGCTCATCCCGCTCTACGACGGGCGCCGCATCTATATGACGTCGGCGGTGCTCTTCGCCCGCAAGCTGCGACACATCAAGGCCAACCCGAAGGTCTCGGTGTCGCTCACCGATCCGGTCGCGATCGCGGTGGAGCCGTTCGCCCGGGCGACGATCCAGGGCGACGCCCGCATCGTCGAGGACGACCTCCACGCCGGCTGGGAGACCCTCCTCCCGCTCTGGCGCGCCAAGGAGCCGGTCATCGACTCGTTCGTGAAGATGCGCTTCGGCATCCCGCTGTTCTTCGAGCGGTCGATCATCGAGATCACGCCCCGCCGGGTGCACTACTGGCCCGGAGCCGATGCCGCCGCTGCGCCGCAGGTGTTCGAACTCGAGGAGGTCGGACAGTGACCACGCTCACGATCCGCGATGCCGTCGAACGAGCGGCCACGTATCCCCACGCCATCGCATCGTTCGTCGACGCCGACGGCTACCCGATGACCGTGGCCGGTCCCTTCACCGCCGACGCCGAGACCGGGGCGATCGAAGTCGGACCGTTCGACGCGACCGTGCTCCCCGCAACCGGCGCCGAGGTCTGCGTGACCTTCAGCCACGTTCGCCCCCAGCCCGGAATCGGCTACGACGAGCGTCGCTACGTCAACATCTGGGGAGGTGCCGAGATCGCCGGCGACCGCCTCCGGGTGACCGGCGTGCGCGCCGCGGGCTGGGACGAAGCCGAGGTGCCGTTCTTCGAGTACGCCGAGCGCAGCGTGCCCGAAGCGCACCGCTACTTCGCCGAGGTCGGGGCCCGGCCCACGCTCTCGCGCTGGTGGACCTTCTTCCTCGCCGTCCGCTTGCCCTTCCTCACCGCCACCATCGTGCCGATCACGCTGGGCGGGGCCGTCGCGGCCTACGACGGGGCATTCGCCTGGGGCTGGTGGCTGCTCGCGCTCGTCGCCGGTTGCGCCGTTCACCTCGGACTGAACATCGCCAACGACCTCTCGGATGACGTCACCGGAGCCGACGCGGCCAACGTGACGCCCACGCCGTTCAGCGGGGGCTCCCGGGTCATGCAGTACGGGCTCGTAAGCCGCCGGGCGATGCAGCGGGCTTGCGTCGCCTGCTACGCGATCGCCGTCGGGCTCGGACTGGTGATGGTCGCGGCCCGGGGCGCTGCGCTCCTCTGGATCGGAGCGGTGGGCGTCGTGCTCAGCCTGCAGTACACCGGAGCCCCGCTCCGCCTCGTCTACCGCGGGCTCGGCGAGCCCGTGACCGCGCTCGGGTTCGGGCCGATCATGACCATCGGCGCCTACTACGTGTGCGCCCGGGAGTGGAGCTGGCCAGCGATCTACGCCTCGCTGCCCGTGGCGATCTTCATCGCCCTCGTGCTCTACGTGAACCAGGTGCCCGACCGGGCCGGCGACGCCGCCGTGGGCAAGCGCACCCTCATCGTGCGCTGGCGCCCCGAGCGGGTCCGCTCCGCCTACGCCGCGGCGACGACGGCCGCATTCCTGCTGATCGCCGCCGGGCCGCTGCTCGGGATCACACCGTGGTGGACCCTCGCCGCGCTGGCGACGGTTCCCCTCGCCCGATCGGTCGGCCGAGGTCTGCGCGACTCCTACGACCGGCCCTACGAGCTCATGCCGTCGATGCAGCGGAATATTGCCCTGCACTTCGCGTCCGGCCTGCTGCTCGTCGCGGGCTGGATCGTGGCGACGCTCGTCGGCTGAGCCCAGGCCGCCGGTGCGCCCCCGGGGCCGTACCGGTAACCTTGCGCCGTTCGAAAGCGAGGGCGAACGGTCGCCCGGCGGGGGAGCAGCGTCTTGACCCGGAGAATCCTGGTCCTCCTGCCGTTCGCCGGGGTCCTCGCGTACGCCGCCATCCCGTTCGTCGGGGACTCCGATGCGGGCGTCGCCACCTTCAACGTCGCCGCGATCTGCGCCGTCGTCGTCTATTTCGTCGGCTTGGCGGCCGCCCGCCCCGCGCCGGCCCTGCCCTGGATCTTCATCGGAGTGGCCATCGCTGCGTGGGTCGCCGGCGACCTCGTGTTCTCGGCGATCGGTGGCGACCCGACCGTCTCGGTCGCCGATGCGCTCTACGGCATCGGCTACGCCAGCCTGATCATCGCGGTGACCGCGCTCACGCGCGGCCGGATCGCCCAACGCGACATCGACAGTGCGATGGATGCTGTGCTCATCGGCCTCGCCTTCTTCCTGTTCCTGTGGGTGGGCGTGATCGGACCGACGTGGGACGCGACCGGGATCGGTACCGCGACCCGGGTGATGACCGCGATCTACCCCTTGCTCGACATCGTGCTCCTCTTCGCGCTCGTGCGCCTGATTCTCATCTCCGAGGGGGTCGGGTCATCGACGATCGCGCTGGCCGGCGCGCTCACGGCGATCCTGGCCGGCGACCTCTCGTTCGCAGCCCTGCAGCAGACCGGGTCGTACGTGGAGGGGCCCTGGCAGGCCAGCGACCTCGTCTGGCTCGTCGGCTACGCCCTCCTCCCCGTCACTGTCGTGCTCGCCGGACGCGACCCGACCGAGGCCGAGACCGCGCCTCCGGGGCAGCCGTCGCAGCTCTCGAGCCTCCTCGCCGCGGGCATCGCGCTCATCGCCATCCCGGGGGCGGCTCTCCTCGGGCGGTACGTCGACGTCGAGCCGACGGTCGCCGTCTTCGAGGTCACGGGCTCGCTGATCGTCGTGCTCGTGCTCACCCGCATCATCCGGCTCCAATGGTCGCTCGACGAGGCCTTCACTGCTGTCGGCCGGCAGCAGCGCTACTACCGGGCCGTCGCCGAGAACGCCAGCGACTCGTTCCTCATCGTGTCGCGCACCGGCCAGGTCATCGGTGGCTCCGAGACGGTGCGCAATCTCATCGGCTACGAGCTCGACGACATGGTCGGCACGATCGCCGCAGTCTTCGTCCATCCCGACGACCGCACGTACGCCGCGGCGCTCCTCGACGAGGCGCTGGCCCGCCCCGGGGTCACGGTGCCCGGTGAGTTCCGGGTCGCCAACGCCGTCGGCAAGTACCTCTGGCTCGAGGCCTTCTGCACCGACCTCTCGAACGACCCGGCAGTCGGCGGCATCGTCGTGAACGCGCACGACATCACGGGGCGGAAGGTGGCCGAAGCCGAGCTGGAGCACCGGGCGCTCCACGACAGCGTCACCGGGCTCGCCAACCGGGCGCTCTTCCGCGACCGGGTCGAGCGGGCCTTCCTCCGCCGCCAGGCCGAGGGGATCGATCTCGCCGTCCTCTTCTGCGACCTCGACGGGTTTAAGCTCGTCAACGACACCATCGGCCATGAGGCGGGCGACGAGGTGCTCCGGATCGCGGCCGAGCGCTTCTCCAAGTCGGTTCGCCCGACCGACACCCTCGCCCGGTTCGGCGGCGACGAGTTCGCCGTGATCATCGAGAGTGACGGCGACCTCATGAGCGAGGCCCGAGCGATCGCCGACCGTCTCGTCGGCGCGATGGCCGAGCCGGTCGAGGTACGGGGCCGCCCCATGCGGGTCACCGCGAGCATCGGCATCTCCGTCGCCGGTGAGAATCCCGACCGCACCCCGGCCGACCTCATGCGCGATGCCGACACCGCGATGTACAGCGCCAAAGCCGCCGGGCGGAATCGAGCGGTCGTATACGACACGTCAATGGGCACTGCGGTGCTCACCCGAGTGCAGCTCGACACCGATCTGCGCCATGCCGTCGCCAACAACGAGTTCCGGCTCCTCTACCAACCGATCGTCGAGCTGGCCACGGCCCGGTTCACCGGCTTCGAGGCGCTCCTCCGCTGGGACCATCCGACCCGGGGCCTCCTCACCCCCGACGAGTTCATCGGCATCGCCGAGACGAACGGCACGATCGTGGAGATCGGGAAGTGGGTGCTGCTCGAGGCCTGCCGGGAGGCCCGGCGCTGGGGTCCGGCGGCAGACGGGGCCCTGCCCAGCGTCAGCGTCAACGTCTCCGGCATTCAGCTCGCCGACCCGGGGTTCATCGATGACGTCGCCCGGGCGCTGTCCGAGAGCGGGTTGCCTGCTGCGTCCCTCAACCTCGAGATCACCGAGACCACGCTCGTCGAGTACACGGCGCCCATCGCCGAGCTGCTCCGCTCCCTGCAGGAGATGGGGGTGCACATCGTGATCGACGACTTCGGTGTCGGCCAGTCGAGCCTCGCCTACCTCCGACAGTTCCCGGTCGACGTCATCAAGCTCGACCGTTCCTACGTCGAGGGCATCACGGACGCCGACTACGTGCCTGCGCTCGTCGGCGGACTCCTCGAGCTGGCCCGCAAGCTCGAGATCACCTCGCTCGCCGAGGGCATCGAGACGACCGCCCAACGCGAGGCGCTCGTCCGCGAGGGATGCGAGCTCGGCCAGGGCTACCTGTTCGCCCGGCCCGTCGACGCTGCGACCGCAGCCCGGATGCTCTCCGACCTCGGGTACGCGATCACGCCCTGATCGGGGGTCGGTGAACGGTCGTCAACCCGTGGCGTCACCCGAGCCGCCGGCGCCGCCGGCACCCACCGGCCCGATCGCGTTCCTGCGGCAGTCACCTTCGGCGAGTTCACCCACGATCGCGTTGACCGACGCGGCGTCGATCACGACGGCGCGGCGATCGAGCCGACTCGGACGGTTCAGCCCCGCCTGCTCCCATTCCTCGATGACCAGAACCGGCGCGATCGTCCGCTGCCAGGGGCGGTGGGTCAGGATCCGGAAGACGGTGACCGTTCGACCGTCGACGGCGGTGATGACGGCCGGGCGGGCATCCGAACCCGGACCTTCGGCGTGGGGCAGGTGCGCGTAGATCACCGTCCCGACGGTCAGGCGCGCGACCGGCACCGGCCGGACGGCCCCGAGGGCGTCGGCGTCGAAGACCGCCCGCCCGCGGCCACGCGCCCCGTTGCGCCGCGCCTTGTGGCGCCCGTCACGCTTGCGCCGCCGGGCGCGATCCGCCCCACGGGCCGCCGCCCCGTCACGACGTGCGGGCTCGGGAATCGTCTCGTCGTCGCCCATCCGACCGCTGCCCCACCGCCTCCGCTGCCGCACCCCCGGCGCCCGCCCCGGACGCCTCCGCTCAGATCAGTATGCCGTCCAGTCGCGACCGAACCAGCGCCGGATGCGATCACGGCCGAAGGCGTGCTTATCGGCAACGAGCTCGGCACTCGGGCCGGAGAGGACCCCGTGCGGTGGCTGCCCCGGCGCGAAGACGATGTCCACTCGGGCGACCTCGTCCTCTCCGAACTCCAGGTAGCACGCGGCCGCACCGTCGTAGCGGGCCTCGGACTCGCGGCCCCGGATCGTGTCGATGATGCGTC
>JBJSXF010000201.1:0-30002 GCA_046086225.1 Actinomycetota bacterium
CCTGGAAGGCCGAGCGTGAGGACGTGAGCGACGGCCAGCGGCTGTTCGAGTACTCGTGTGCCCGCTGCCACACCCGGGGCTGGTCGGTGTTCGACCCGAGCGCGCCGCCGACCGACGTCGACGGCGTCGGCATCCTCGGGCTCTCGGGCGGTGGCGGTGGAACCGGAGGCGGCATCGGATTCAACCTCCGCGACGGCGAAGGCGTCTCCCGCTTCGGCACCGACGCAACCGGCGGTTGGACGGCCCAGTACGACTTCGTCGCCGCGGGTTCGAACCCGTTCCAGCCTTACGGCAACGGCGGTCAGGGCTCGGGCAAGATGCCCGGGTTCGCCAAGATGCTCACCGAGGAGCAGCTCGGCCGGATCATCTCGTACGAGCGGTACTGCATCAACACCACCACCTACCTCGGCGTCAGCCCGCTCTGCCCGACCCCGGCGAAGGCACCGCCGACCACGACGACGATCGGAGCGCGATGACCGCCCTGGTGACGACGCTGGCGTCCGGGGCCCTGCGCGAGCGGGACATCTGGAACCCGACGATCCTCGGCATTCTCGTCGCGCTCTGCGCCGTCGGGCTGTTCTGCGGATCGGTCTACCTGCTGCTCGGCACGAACCTCGGCGGGCGTCTCGGATTCCTGGTCGCCGCAGCGGGACTCACCGGGTTCCTCGTGCTGCTCACCGGCCTCTGGTGGACCTCCGGCAACGGTGGCATCGACCCCCCGACCGGGCGGGCACCGCGGTGGAACGTCGTCGGGGTCGTCGATACCCCCGGCGACGCCAAGATCGCCGCGGTCCGGACCATCGCTGAGGACGGCCGCACGATCCCACTCGCCCAACTGACCAACCTCCGGCCCGCGGTCGACGGTGCCCTCGTCCCCGCCGTGTCGCTGCGGGGCGAGACACCCGAGAAGCGCGAGTTCGCCACGCTCGGGTTCACGGCCACCACCGACTTCCTCACCGACTTCCCGGGCCACAAGTCGTACGAGGTCGGCGGCCAGTCGAAGAACCTCTTCTGGCACGTCCCCGAGTACGCCGCCGTGCAGATCTGCGCCACGGCCAAGAGCGACGCCGGGGAGCCGCTCACCCCGCCCCGCTGCGACCCGCTCGAGCCCACCAAGTACGTGGTCCTCGTGCACGACCTCGGCTCGGTGCGCATGCCGGTCGTCGCCTACTTCTTCATGTCGTTGATCCTGTTCGCGCTCAGCCTCCTCGGCCTCCACTGGTACGAGAAGGACGAGCGGGAGCGCAAGCGTCGGGCGGTTGCGCCGGTGCCGACGCCCGGGGCCTAGGAGGCAGCCGTGGTACTCGCTCAGCAGCTCATCGATGCGGGGAAGGACGGAGCGGCGGCGTTCGTCGCCTTCGCAGTGATGGTCTTCCTCTTCACCGGATCGCTCTTCTACATGGACTACATCCGGCGGCGCCGGAGCGGCGAGGATTGAGTCAGCTGCGATCGGCGAGGGTGGCCGCAAGGGCGGTCACGACCTCGTCGATGTCGTCGTCGGTGTGGGCGAGGCTCGGAAACATCGCCTCGTAGCCGCTCGGGGCCGTGTAGACGCCCCGGTCGAGCAACCCGTGGAAGATCCGGGCGTACCCCTCGTGGTCGGCCGCCCTCGCACCGTCGTAGTCGCGCACGGGCGCGGCGGCGAGGAACCAGCCGACGAGCGGGCCGACCCGGGTCACCTGGGCGGCGACGCCCGCATCGGCGAAGGCACCCGTCATCCCGTCGGCGAGTCGGGTGGCCGTGCGCTCGATCCGGGCGTAGGCGTCGGCGTCGAGTCGGGCCAGCACGGCGAGCCCCGCCGCCGTGGCGAGCGGGTTCCCGGAGAGCGTGCCCGCCTGGTAGACGGGACCGAGCGGGGCAAGGGACGCCATCACTGCGGCCGGACCGCCCACCGCCGCGAGTGGCAGCCCGCCGCCGATCACCTTGCCGAACACCGAGAGATCGGGACGGATGCCGTAGTGGCCCTGGGCCCCGGCCGGGCCGAGCCGGAATCCGGTGATGACCTCATCGAACAGGAGCAGGGCACCGGAGCGATCGCACTCGGCCCGCAGGAGCTCGAGGAAGCCCGGCTCGGGGGCGACCAAGCCCATGTTGGCGGCCACGGGCTCGACGGCGATCGCCGCCACCCGGTCGCCGACCTCGGCCATGACCGCCCGCAGGGCGTCGGGATCGTTGTAGGGCACCACCACCGTGTCGGCAACGGTGCCCGGGGTGACGCCGGCACTCCCGGGGAGCCCGAGGGTCGCGACCCCGCTGCCTGCGGCCACGAGCAACGCATCGAGATGGCCGTGGTAGCAGCCGGCGAACTTCAGGATCTTGTCGCGTCCGGTCACTCCCCGAGCGAGCCTGATGGCGGTCATCGCCGCCTCGGTGCCCGAGGAAACCAGCCGCACCTGCTCGACCGACGGCACGCGGGCGCAGATCGCCTCGGCGAGCTCCACCTCTCCGGGAGTCGGAGCCCCGTACGAGGTGCCCCGTGCCGCCGCCTCGGTCACGGCGGCAACCACCGTGGGGTCGGCGTGCCCGAGGATCGACGCGCCCCAGGACTGCACGAGGTCGATGTACTCGCGGCCGTCGGTATCGGTGAGGCGGGCACCGCGCGCCCGGGCCACGAAGAACGGATCGCCGCCGACCGAGCCGAACGCCCGCACCGGGGAGTTGACGCCGCCGGGTATCCGGGCCCGGGCCCGGCCGAGCCAGTCGCTCATCGCGACCGAGCGGCGGCGATCTCGCCGGCCAGGTAGGTGAGGATGATCCCGGCGCCGGCTCGCTTCATCGCGAGCAGGTGCTCCCGCCCGACGGCGTCACCGTCGATCCAACCGAGCTGCGCCGCCGCCTTCACCATCGCGTACTCGCCGCTCACGTGGTACGCGGCGACGGGGACATCGACCGCCTCGCGCACCGCCGCGATCACGTCGAGATACGCGAGCGCCGGCTTCACCATGACCATGTCGGCCCCCTCGATCACATCGAGCCGCACCTCGAGCCGGGCCTCACGACCGTTCGCCGGATCCATCTGATACCCGCGACGGTCGCCGAACCGCGGTGCGCACTCGGCCGCGTCGCGGAACGGGCCGTAGAGCGCGCTCGCGTACTTCGCCGCGTACGCGAGAACGGCGGTGTCGGTGAAGCCGGCCCCGTCGAGCGCGGCCCGGATCTCCGCCACCTGCCCGTCCATCATCCCGCTCGGCGCCACGACGTCGGCCCCGGCGGCAGCCTGGGCGACCGCGATCGCCGCGTACCGCTCGAGGGTCGCGTCGTTGTCGACCGCCCCCGTTGCGGTGAGGATCCCGCAGTGACCGTGATCGGTGTACTCGTCGAGGCAGTTGTCGACCATCACGACGAGGTCGTCACCGAGGTCGGACCGGAGATCGCGCACTGCGGCCTGGACGATGCCGTCGGGATCGTCGGCACCCGATCCGCGCGCGTCCTTCACCGCCGGGATGCCGAAGAGCATGATCGCCGGGATCCCGAGACCGGCCAGCCGGGCGACCTCGGTCCGCAGCGACTCCCGCGTGTGCTGCACGACACCGGGCATGGAGACGACGGGCTCGGGTTCGCCGATCCCTTCCTTCACGAACAGGGGGGCGACGAGGTCGTCGACGTCGAGGCGATGCTCGGCGACGAGCCGCCGCAGCGCGGGCGTGCGCCGGAGCCGACGCATCCGCTGCTCGGGGAACGTCATGCGCCGAGGCTACCGGGGGGCTCCGGCGGGAGCGCCGAGCGCAACGCCGCAATGACGCCGTCGATCGTGTGCGGGTCGGCCTCGGCGTCTATCCGCAGGCCGAGGTCGCGTGCCGTCGCCGACGTGACCGGACCGATCGACACGACGAGTGGCTGGTCCGCGGTGAAGCCACCGATCGCGGTCACGAAGTTGCGCGCCGTCGACGAGGAGGTGAAGGTCACCGCGTCGACCTCGCCCCGCCGAACCCGATCGATCGTCGGCGGATCGGACGGCGCGGGCACGGTGCGGTACACGGCGAGCACGTCGACCGCGTAGCCCGCCGCGGTCAGACCCTCGGGCAGCACGTCGCGGGCGTCCTCGGCCCGGGCGATGAGCACCCGGTCGACCCCGGGACGCACCGGAGCCGGGAACGCCTCGACGAGCGACTCGGCCACGAAGCGGGGCGGCACCAGATCGGCGCGCACTCCGTGGCGGGCCAGCGCAGCCGCAGTGCCCGGGCCGATGGCGGCGATCCGGACGCCCCCCAGGGCGCGCGCGTCGAGCCCCGCCGGTGCGATGCCGCGTTCGAAGAGCGCGTCGACGCCGTTGGCCGAGGTCACGACCAGCCAGGCGTAAGCCGAGAGATCGGGCAGCGCGAAGGGCACCGGCTCGAACGCGATGGCGGGGAGTTCGACGACCTCGGCCCCGAGCCCCTCGAGCCGGACCCGCAGGTCGCTGGCCTGTTCGCGAGCCCGGGTGACCACGACGGTGCGTCCGAAGAGCGGACGCCGCTCGAACCAGCCGAAGTCGAGCGCGGCCACCTCGCCGACGACGATCGCGCTCGGCGCCTCGATGCCTGCGTCGCCTGCCGCGACCGCCGCGAGGGTCGTGCGCAGGCTGCGCTGCTCGGGCCGGGTCCCCCACCGCACCGCCGCCACGGGCGTGGTCGCAGGCCGACCGCCGGCGATGAGCGCCGTGGCGATCTCCCGACTGCGGCCGGCGCCCATGAGGATCACGAGCGTTCCCCCGGTCCGGGCCAGGGCGTCCCAGTCGGTGTCGATCGTGCCCTTGGCCGGATCCTCGTGGCCGGTGACGATGGTGACGCTCGTCGACACGCGGCGATGCGTGACCGGGATGCCTGCGTAGGCGGGCGCCGCGATCGCGCTCGTGACCCCGGGCACCACCTCGAACTCGACCCCGGCCGCGATGCACGCCTCGGCTTCCTCGCCCCCCCGGCCGAACACGAACGGATCGCCGCCCTTCAGCCGCACGACGGTACGACCGGCGAGGGCCCGGTCGACGAGGACGGCGTTGATCTCCTCCTGGGTCATTGCGGCCCGACCGGGCGCCTTGCCCACGTCGACGAGCTCGGCATCGGGCCGGGCGAGGCCGAGGAGCGCCGGCGACGCGAGCCGGTCGTACACGACGACATCGGCCGCGCGCAGGAGATCCTCGCCCCGTCGGGTGAGGAGACCGGGATCACCGGGCCCGGCGCCGACGAGCGCGACCGGGCTCATCGGATCACCGCGTCCGGCGGGAACGCGCCGAGCAGCTCGGCAGCGACCGTCGTGCCCGCGGTTCCCGGGTCGTCATCGGTTGCCCCCGCCCGCAACACGGTGCGACCGTCGGTCGAGGCCAGCAACGCCTCGACCGTCACCGGTCCGGCGCCGGTGCTCGCCAGGGCCCCGCAGGGGATGTTGCACCCGCTGCCCGGCTCGGAGGCCGCCAGCGCGGCGAGGAACGCCCGCTCGGCGGTCACCGCCCGGTGCACCTGCCGGTCGTCGATCGCGGCGAGTCGCTCGCGCGTGTCGTCGTCGTCGATGCGGCATTCGACCGCCAGCGCGCCCTGGGCCGCTTGCGGCAGCATCACGGCCGGGTCGAGCACCTCGGTGGCTTCGGCGGCGAGGCCGAGGCGCCGGAGCGCGGCGAAGGCCACGACGATCGCGTCGTAGCCGGCCTCGGCCCGACGGGCGAGCCGGGTCCCGATGTTGCCGCGCAGGGGACCGAAGACGAGATCGGGTCGGGCGTGCGCGAGCTGGGCCCGGCGCCGAACCGAGCCCGATCCGATGCGGGCACCGACCGGCAGGGCGCCGAGCGTCGACCCGACGAGCGCGTCCCGCGGATCGTCGCGCTCGGGCACCGCCGCGAGGAGGAGCCCGTCGGGCGTCGTGGATTCGAGATCCTTCGCCGAGTGCACCGCCACGTCGGCCCGACCGTCGAGGACGGCCCGCTGCACCTCGCGGGTGAACACGCCCCGCCCCCCGATCGCGTGGAGCTCCGAGGTCTGGTCGCGATCGCCCTCGGTCGTGATCAGGACGAGCTCGGCGTCGCCACCGAGCAAGGCGACGACCCGTTCGGCTTGCCACCGGGCGAGCGCGCTCGCTCGGGTCGCGATCCGCACCATCGGCCGCGCTCAGTCCGACTCGGCGGGCAGATCGAACAGCGTGGCGAGCGCATCGGCGTAGTAGTCGCCGCGCGGCGTGCCCGCCGCTTCCTTCACCCGAACCGAAGGCTCGTGCAGCAACTTGGCCACGATGCCCTCGGTGATCGCCTCGACGACGGCCCGGGCTTCGGGGTCGAGCCGCTCGATGCGGGTCCGGAAGCGCTCGAGCTCGCGGCGGCGCACGTCCTCGCCCATCGCGTGCAGCGATCGCATGAGCGGCGCCACCTCCCGGGCCGCCCGGTCGGCGCGGTACCGCTCGATCTCGGCGGTCACGATCTCGCGCACGGCGCCGATCTCTCGCCGACGGTGCTCGGCCGAGCGGCGGGCGAAGTCCTTCAGATCGTCGAGGTCGAGCAGGGTGACGTCGTTGATCTCGCGCACTCCGGGGTCGACGTCACGAGGCAGCGCGATGTCGATGACGAGCAGGGGACGACCGTCACGGCAGGCCATGACCATCTCGATCGTCGACCGCTCGATGAGGACATCGGCGGAGGCCGTCGAGGCGAAGCACACGTCGACCTCGACCAGCGTGTCGGCGAGGTCGGCGAGCGACACTGCGGTCGCCCCCGTCTCCGCCGCGACCTCGACCGCCCGGGCCTCGGTGCGGTTCGCCACCCGCAACTGCTCGACCCCGCGGTCGGCCAGCACCCGGACCACGCCGCGGCCCATCTGCCCGAGACCGAGCACGACGGCGCTCGCGCCGTCGAGCGAGCCGAGATGCTCGGTGGCCACCGCCACGGCAGCGGCCGAGATCGACACCGGATGCCGACTCACGCCCGTCTCGTCGCGCACCCGACGGCCCGCCTCCACGGCGTGCCGGAAGAGCGGCGCGAGCACCTGGGATGCCGTCTGCTCGCGCACGGCGGCCTGTCCGGCGTCGCGCACCTGACCGAGGATCTCGTGTTCCCCGATGATCATCGAGTCGAGGCCGGCCGCCACCGCGAACAGGTGCCCCACGGCGGCATCGTCGTAGAACGTGTAGAGGTGCTCCTCGAAATCGGCGAGGCTCGCCCCCGAGTAGGCGGCGAGGAACTCCTGCACGTCACCGACCGCGGCGTGGAAGTGCGTACCCCGGGCGTAGATCTCGGTGCGGTTGCAGGTCGAGAGCACCGCCACCTCGAGCAGGTGTTCCCGGGCCGCCAGATCGTGCAGCACCTTCGTGAGCCGGTCCTCGGGCACGGTGGTGCGCTCGAGCAGCTCCACCGGCACGGTTCGGTGGTTGAGGCCGACGACGATCACCGACACCGGGACAGCAGCTCTCTCGCTCGGTCGATCCGGCCGCTTCGCACGAGATCAACGATGCCCTCGTCGAACGCCCGCCGCCAGTCGATGTCGTCGCTCGAACCGCCCTCGGCCCGGATCTCCACCCGGGCCTCGGCGAGCAGCTCGAGAACGGCCTCGAAGCCCTCGAGTTCCTCGGCGAAGCGGCGGCGGAGATAGGCGGCGAGGGCCGGGCTCCGACCCCCGGTGCCGACCGCGACCACGAGGTCGCCGCGGCGTACGGCGGGCAGCACGGTGAAGTCGCAGTCGTCCGGGTCGTCGGCCCGGTTCGCCCAGGCGCCGGCCGCCCGGGCCCGGACCCGCACCTCGGCGTTGACGTCGGGGTCGTCGGTGGCGGCAAATACGAGCCGGGCACCGTCCGCGTCGACCGGGACGAAGGGGCGCGCCCGAACCTCGATCTCGCCCGCCGCGGCCCGGGCGGCGAGCTCCGGGGTCACGGTCGGGGCGATCACCACGACCCGGGCCCCGAGGTCGACCAGGGTCGCGACCCGCCGGGAGGCGACCGCGCCGCCGCCCACCACGACGACCGGCTGCCCGGCGACGGGGACGGTGACGGTGAGACCGGCGGCCGGGGTGCTCACGTGCGCTCGGCGGCCGAACGCCGCAGTTGGTAGAAGGACAGGATCTGCAGCTCGGTCGCCAGATCGACCTTTCGCATCGAGACGCCTTCGGGCACCACGCAGACCGAAGGCGAGAAGTTGAGGATCGAGGTCACCCCGGCGGTGACGAGCCGGTCGGTGACGTCCTGGGCCACCGGGGCGGGCACGGCCAGCACCCCGATCGCGATGCCTCGATCGGTGACGATCCCGTCGAGCTCGGCCACCGGCTCGACGACGAGGTCGCCGAACCGCTTCCCCACCACGTCGGGATCGGCGTCGAGGAGCGCCACCACCCGGAATCCCCGCGCGCCGAAGCCCCGGTAGTTGGCCAGGGCCCGACCCAGGTTGCCGATCCCCACGATGGCCACGGGCCAGTCGCGGGTGAGGCCGAGCTCCCGGGCGATCTCGTGCACGAGGTAGTCGATGTCGTAGCCGACCCCGCGGGTGCCGTAGGAGCCGAGGTACGACAGGTCCTTGCGCACCTTGGCCGCGTTCACCCCGGCGAGCTCGGCGAGCCGCTCCGAGGAGATGGTGGGAAGGCTCGACTCCCCGGCCTCGGTCAGGGCCCGGTAGTAGAGGGGCAGACGGGCGACGGTGGCCTCGGGGATCCGCGGCCGCTCGGCCGGTCCGACGTCTGCGGCCACGTGCATCCTTTCGGCCCCGAGCCCGACCTCCGCCCGGCTCGCAGCCGAGGGTACCGACTTTGTGCACGATTTCTCAAAGTGTGCGGGGCCGTCCGGGTCGGGCGAGCACTTCCGGCCCGGAGCGACCCGCGGGGCTATGTTCGCCCGGCCATGGTCGCCGGTCTCGCGTTCGTCGCCACCGCGGTCGCCACGGTGTTCGCCCAGGCCACCGCCGTGCGCTGGTCGCGGTCGCGGGCGCCGCACCAGGCGGCCTGGACCGTCTCGCTGGCGATGTTCGCCCTGGCCTCGGCCGCCCTCGCCACCGGGGCGGGCACCGGCTGGGACGGCGGCACGTTCCGGGTCTTCTACGGCCTCGGGGCGATTCTGACCGTGCCCTGGCTCGCGCTCGGCACGATCTTCCTCCTCGGCCGCCCGGCCACCGGGCGTCGAGTGCGGGCCGTGCTCCTCGTCCTCTCGGGCCTGGCCGTGGGCGTGATGCTCGCGACGCCCATCGATCCGGCGCTGGACCCGACCGGCGGCATCCCGGTCGGGAAGGACCACCTCGCCGTCCTGCCCCGGATCCTGGCCGCCGCCGGGAGCGGACTCGGCGCGCTCGTCGTGTTCGCGGGTGCCGCCTGGTCGGCCGTACGTTTCGCCCGGCGGGGTCGGGCCCCGGGCGCGGCCCGGCTGTGCGCGGGAAACGTGCTGATCGCCCTCGGCGTGCTCGTACTCTCGGGGGGCGGAACCATCCAGGGAGTCGTCGGGCACGACGAGGCGTTCGCGCTCACACTCGCGGTCGGGATCGTCGTGATCTACGCCGGCTTCGTCGTCGCCTCGGGCCGGTCTCGCGATCACGCCGTCGAGCGGTCCGCGATCTCACCGAGAGTGCCCCAAGCGGCTCAAGTCGACCACGGATAGTGACGATGCTCCCGGTGCGGCGATCACGATCGGCGCCCCGGGGATGTGCCTCACCGAGCCGGGACGACGAACGGGACCGCCCGGGATCGGAACCCCGGTCGCGGGTGAGGGCGAGGTCGTCGGGAACCCCCGGCGACCACGAGCACAGCCTCCCAGCCCGCCCCGATCGTCCGCAGCCGCGGCCGGGACCGATCGAGCCTCAGCCGACGCGGAACACGAACTGCGCGGCGGCGGCCGCCAGGATCAACAGGAGCAGCACGCCCAGCACGATGCCGGTGCCCTTCCTCATCGGTGCCTCCTCGTCCTCACGTCGGGATCACGCCTCACCTGCGTCGCGGGTGAGCAGCGTCACCGAGCGCCCGACCGCGATCCGCAGCTCCGTCGCCGCCGAGCGCCGGTCGAGCGCCAACGCGCACATGCCGTACGAGTCGACGACGACCACCAGCTCGCCGGGCCGGGCGTCGGCGTAGGTCCGCACCCAACGGGCCCGGCGACTGTCGTCCCCGATGCTCACGACCACCGCCTCCCCGGGCGCGCCTCCCGCCGACGCGAGTTGCTCGGGGCCGATGTTGAGCTGACAGTTGCCGTACCGGTCGACCCACAGAACCTCACCGGTGAGCTGACCGTCGGCCTCGTCGCCGGCGAGGGGCACGAGCGCCGGGGTGAGCGATGCGGGATCGACCTCGGGTCCGAGATCGCCGAGCGCCCCGCCCGCCGCGAGATGGGCGGCGGCCGGCGCCATGATGTCGCGACCGGCGAAGGTCGGACCGGGTGCCGGGAGCCGGTGCTGCTCGCTCGTGAGCGCCACCACCCGCCGGGCCCCGCCGAGCATGGCCACGGCGGGCGCGAGCACGCCGTTGTCGGGCCCGACGAGGAACCCGCCGTCGACCTCGACCGCGATGCAGCGCCGGTCGGTGCCGACGCCGGGATCGACGACCGCGAGCACGACCCCGTCGGGCAGGTATTGCACGGCCCGGACGAGCGCGAGCGCGCCGGCGCGCACGTCGAAGGGCGGAATCTCGTGGGTGATGTCGATCCCCGTGAGGTCGGGCACGAGGTCGACCATCACGGCGTGACAGACGCCGACGAACTCGTCGCCGTGCCCGTAGTCGGACAGGAAGGAGACGACCGGACGCGGCAACGGCCCGGGGCCCGGCTCAGCCGGCCTGGGTGTAGCGGGCGGCGAGGTACGCGTCGACGTCGGTCTCCGAGACGCGGAACGCGCGACCCACGCGCACGGCCGGCAACTCCCCGGCCTTGATGAGGCGGTACACCGTCATCGACGACACCCGCATGAGATCGGCAACTTCCTGAACGGTCAGGAAGCGCGCTTTGCTCAACCCATTGTCCACGTCGCGGACTCTCCCCTACTCCTACCCGGGGGGCAGCGTAGGCCCGGGGGTCTCCCCCTGTCGAACGTCCTCCGCTCCTCGAGCCGAGAACCGCTCCACGAGCGGTCCGTAGGCCGCCGGGGGCCGGTCGGTGCGCATCGGCACCACGATGCAGCGCTCGCCCCGAGCGGCCGCCGGGGCCAGGGCGGGCCGGTCGGGACCGGTGAGGGTGATCACCTCGAGTCCGTCCTCCCACGCCACGGCGGCGAACGGCCCGTCGGCGACGACGAGGGTCGGGCGCCCCACTACGAACAGCCACTCGCGGGCCGCCTCGGGATCATCGGTTGCGAGCAGCGACCGACCGTCCGAGACCACGGCGATGCCGTCGTACCAGCGCAGGCGACGCCCGGCGCGACCGTCGACGCGGATCGCGCCGGTGTCATCGGGTGAGGGCACGACCGCGCCGCCCGCCCGGGCCCGGGCCACCAACGCCCCGTGGAGACCCAGGAGGGATGCCGGGGCCGAGCACGCGAAGGCGACGCGGCCCCCGGCCGCCGCGATCGCGTCGACCCGATCGGCCGCGACCGTCGCGGCCGTGAGGGCGAGTTCGGCATCGACCAGCGGTGCTTCCGGCGTTGCGCCGAACACGGTGCGGACGGCTGCCCACGCGTCGATGAGCGAGAAGCCCGGGGTCGGGGCGAGCCCGGCGAGCGTGCGTCGATCGCCGGCGGCGAGCCGTTCGACGATCGAGCGCAGTTCGGTGCGGCCGGGGGCCGCGCCCGGTCCCGCGACCTTGGCCCGCTCGAGGAGACGAGCCGGGGTCGGCGGCTCGGGCGGGGTCGGCGGCGTGCCCCGGGGTTCGAGGCGGGGCGGCCGCCCGCGTCCGGCCACCGTCAGGCCCCGAGCTCGCGCGATCGCCGGGTCGCGACCTCCACGGCCGCAGCGATTGCCTCGGGCACACCGCGGGCCTCGAGCTCGCGGATCGCGGCTTCGGTCGTGCCGCCGGGCGAGGTCACCGCGGCCCGCAGGGCCGCCGGTCCCGCCGGGTCGCTCGCCAGCAGCGTGGCCGCGCCGAGCACGGTCTGCACCACGAGGTCGCGGACGACCTCGGGCGGGAGGTCGCAGCGCGCCCCACCCGCCATGAGCGCCTCGGCGAGCAGGAAGACGTAAGCCGGACCGGAGCCCGAGAGCCCGGTGACGGCATCGAGCATCGGCTCTTCGACCCGCACCACGGTGCCGACCGCACCGAGCACCCGTTCGGCGAGATCGAGGTGCTCGGGCCCGGCGTGGGTGCCACCCGCGATGGCCGACGCGCCGAGGCCCACCACGGCGGGGGTATTGGGCATGGCCCGCACCACCGGCCGTCCGGGCACCGCCGCCTCGATCGCCGCGATGCGGACCCCGGCCGCGATGGACACCACGAGGACGGCGGGTCCGATGCCCGTCGCGGCTGACCCGAGGGTCGCCGCGACCGCACCCGGCTTCACCGCGACGACCACAACGTCGGCGCCGTGCGCCACCTCGACCGCCTCGGCGGTGACCCGGATGCCGGGGTGCTCCCGACCGAGCACGGCCCGACGGTCGTCGTCGATCTCGGCGACGGCGCAATCGGCCGGTGACCAGCCCGCCCCGATGAGCCCGGCGAGCAGCGCCGTGCCCATCTTCCCGCCGCCGAGGAGCGCCACCGTCGTCATGGGACGGGAGCGTACGACCGGGCGTCGGCGGGCCCGAGGCGATGACGACCCGGCTCCGCACTTCCCCGAACGGAGCCGGACCATCGGTCCCTCGGACCCGCCGGCTCCGACACCGTAACAGGCAATATAATCAAAGACAAGACATTCTGAGATGATTTCTCATGACTCACGGGCACCGAACGCGATGCGGACCGCGGGGGTGAACCATCGCTCGGTCACCTCGTAGCAGGCGCCGATGAGTCGGTCGAGCTCGGCGACGTCGAGGTGATCGAGCAGCACCCGGCCGACGAGGTAGCAGTCGCCGTCCGGGCCGATCGAGAAGTGGACCCCGTAGCGATCGTGGTTGCACCGGAGGAGGAAGCGGTAGAGCGCCTCGTGGTTCGCGGGCGGATCGGGCAGGAAGTACAGCTCGGCTCGCAGCGTGCGCTGGTGGATGTCGAGGTAGATCGTCGCGGCGTCGCGTCCGTCGCATCCGAACCGCACGTACCAACGCGGGATCGACGCGTCGTACTCGACCGCCTGCACCCACGGCTCGGCCGCCACCGACCCCTCGAGGTGCATCGCCACGAGGTCGTGGACCTGCTGCCGTTCCTGCGGATCGAGCGGTCCGGCGGCATCCATGCTCAGTCGCAGGGAACGGGTCGGCGCACGGCCAGATCGCCGTAGAGCCGTCGGAGCCGAGCCGCCGTCGTACTCCAGGAGTAGCACGCCGAGTGCTCGACCGCTCGCCGGCTGAGGTCAGCTGCGTGATCCGGATCGGCCAGGATGCGCGCCACCGGCGCCGCGTAGTCGGCCGGGGCCCGGCCCTCGACGAGGGCGCCGGTACCCCCGTCGATGACGAGGGAGCGCAGACCGCCCACGGCCGCCGCCACGACAGGGGTGCCGCACGAGGCCGCCTCGAGCGCGACCAGTCCGAACGACTCGGTGCGCGACGGCACGAGACAGACGTCGGCCGCCCGATAGAAGTCGGCGAGCTGCTCGTGCGGTTGCGGCCGCACCCACCGGATCCGGTCGGCCACCCCGAGATCGGCGGCCAGGAGCCGGACCCGCCGGAGTTCGTCCGCACCCGCCCGTCCGCTCGGCCCCCCGACCACGATCAGCACCGCCCCCGGATCGTCGAGGGCGGCGAGGCAGCGGATCGCGAGGTCGACGCCCTTCAGGGGCTGGATCCGCCCGACGAACAGCAGCACGCGACGGGCGTCGATGCCGAGGCGCGTGCGGGCGGCGGCGCGGTCGCCGGGCGAGAACACCGAATGGTCGACGCCGGGCGCAACGATCTCGATGCGGTTCGGGTCGGCGCCGTAGAGGTCGGCGAGCTGCGACCGCTCCTCACCCGTCGACGCGAGCATGAGATCGGCGCACTTGACCACCTCGTGCTCCACCGTGGTGCGGGGCGCGGGATCGTCGTCGACGCCTGCGTCGGCCTTCACCCGGGCCAAGGTGTGGAACGTCGCGGCGAGCGGCAGGCCGAGCCGGTGCTTGAGCCGGTGCGCGACCGCACCCGAGATCCAGTAGTTGGCGTGGACGACGTCGACGGAATCGCGCCCGCGCATCATCGCCTCGGCCGCGACCGTGAACGGCTCCACCAGATCGACGAGTTCGTGCTTGGACACCTCGGCCCGCGGACCGGCCGTCACGTGGAGGACGCGGAACCCGGGCTCGACCTCGACGACCGGCGCCGCCGAGGGATCCGTCGCGCGCGTGTAGACGTCGCACTCGACCCCGGCCCGGGCGACCGCGGTCGCCAGCGCCCGCACGTAGACGTTCATGCCGCCGCCGTCGCCTTCGCCCGGCTGGGCGAGGGGCGACGTGTGCAGGGAGAACACGGCGATGCGACGGGCGGACATCGGCCCTCGAGGCTACCGGTCACCCTCCGGGTCGTCGGCCCGGAACGATCGGTAGATCTCGATCAGCGCCTGCTTCTGCCGCTCGTTCAGGTCGGGAGCTGCCGCGATCGCAGCCTCGAGCTCCACGGCAGGCCCGGGTTCCGTCTCGTCGAGCAAGCCGGCCCGCACGTAGAGGCTCTCGGCCGAGATGCGCAGGCCGCGGGCGATTCCCTGCAGGATGTCGGCCGACGGGCGACGCAGCCCGCGCTCGATCTGACTCAGGTACGGGTTGGAGATGCCGGCCAACTCGCTCAGCTTGCGCAGCGAAAGCCGCGCGTTCCGCCGCTGATCGCGGATGAACTCGCCGAGATCGATGGACCGGGGCTCGGGCACGGAACCGGAGCGGTCAGGCCCCGGGGACCTGCCGGGCGAGGAGCTGAGCCTCGATGCCGTCGATCACGCCGTGGAGCCCGCGGCGCATGGTCGAGAGCTCCCGCTCGAACTCGCCGAGCCGTGCATACGCCTCGTCGAGCCCGGCGTCGGTGAGCACCGGCAGGTTCGCGAGCGTCGCATCGTCGACGAGCGATTCGCGTCCGTCGGGCCAGTGCAGCTCGAGGGCCGGCGCCGCGGTCGAGGCCACCCGGGTGTTCGCAGCGGCCGAGCGGCCCGCATCACCGCCCAGGATGCGCGGGAGGTCGCGCACGAGGTCACCGACGGTGCCGCCGTTCGCCCGCCGCTCGCGCTCGGCGCCGAGGATCTCGAGGCGCGCCTGCGCGAGGCGCCGCAGGAAGGACACGGCGTTCTCGGCTTCTGCGCACTCCACCTTCTTGGCCCGCAGCACCTCGTCGGAGGCGTCGGCGAGTCCGACCGAGTACGCCGGGTCGAGCAGACGTTCGATGCGTTCCGTGGGGATCACCCTCTCCGGTCCGGGAGCGCGCAGGCTACCGGTCGCCGCCGCTCACCGGGGGCAGCACCGCAACCTCGTCATCGGGAGCGAGGCGGGTGTCAGGTCCGGCCGCCGGCTCGTCGCCGTTCACCCAGATCCGCGACGCACGCACCACCGCCGCGAAGCCGTCGCCGTATCGCGTCGCCGCCGCCGAGAGCAGATCGGCGACGGTCGCGTCATCCCCCACGGAGAAGTCGTCGGCGCCCCGACCGGCTGCCTCCCGCGCCGCGGCGAAGCAGCGGAGCTGAACGATCACTGCGGGCGCGGACCCTCGAGACCGGTGCGGGCCGTGGGCTGGGCCACCGCCCGCTCCGGATGGATCAGATCGCCGGTGCGCTCGTCGATGCCGTAGGTGCCGTCGTCGAGACGCTGCAGTGCCGCCTCGATCTCGGCGAGCTCGGCCTCGAGCGACTCCAGGATCGCGAGGTCCTTCTCGCGCTCGGAGGTCTCGGTTCCCCGGTCGGCCGGATGCTGGCCGACGTGAGCCAGATCGCCGCTGTGCGCCGCCGCATCCTCCCGGTCGAGACCTGCCTCGCGCCCGTCGGCGATGAGGCGCTCGACGCGCTCGTGCTCCCGGGTGAGTCGGTCGCGCGCCGCCTGCTCCATCTGCGGATCGAGGGCATCGTCCATGGTCGCAGCGTACCCAGCACCGTCCGCCGGTCACCCGGGGCGTTCACCCCGGGCCGAGGCGAAACCGGAGGGCGGCCGCGTGCTCCGCGAGCAGCGCCTCGAGCACGGCGAGCCGGGCTTCGGCCGATTCCGTCTCGAGCACCCGCTGCGCGTCGAGCGGACCGAGCGGCGCGATCGCCGCGGCCTCCCAGGACGCCCGCACCGGATCGTCGGCGAGGGACGGCGGATCGGCGACCCGCGGATCGAACTGCCGGGCCAACGCCGCCACCTCGGCGAGCCGGGCGGCGACGCGCGGCACCGCCGCCTCCGCGTCGGGACCGAGAGCCGGCTCGGCGAACGGCTCGACGACCGCTCGGGGGTACGGGTCGTCGGGCTGCCACTCGCGCACCCGCACCCGACGCACGCCGACGGTCACCAATCCGAACCGGCCGTCGGGCACGCGCTCGACCCGCACGATCCGGGCCAGCGTGCCGACGTCGAAGCGGATGTCACCACCGCCGACCTCCCGGCCGCGCTCGATGAGCACGACGCCGAACTCGCCCGAGGTGTCGAGCACGTCGCGCACGAGAGCCCGATAACGCGGCTCGAAGACGTGGAGCGGCAGGATCTCGAACGGCAGCAGGACCCGCCCGAGCGGGAACATCGGCACGGCCGGATCGTCGGGGCTCAGTTCCATCGGGCCCGCACAGCATCGGCCTCCGCCCGCAGGCGCCGACGTTCCGTCTCGGTGACGCCCGGGAACGCGGCTCGCAGCGTGTTGATCCAGTCACGATGCCGGGGCACCCGGCCGAGGGGCCCCCGCTCCAGGTTCGCGAGCATGCGGGCGACGATCGCCACCGGATGGGCGGGGGCGAGGAGCCCGGGCACGAACGGGCCGGGTCGCATCCGCCGGGCGAGATCCCGAACGGCAGCGAGATCGAGCACCGTGCCTCCGGCGAAGGGATCGCACCAGCGCCCCGGCTCGGCGCCGTCGGCGACGATGAAGTGGCCGGGCAGGCCGATCCCCGCCACCGGGACGTCGATCCGCCGACCCACCTCCATCATCACCAACGACAGCGTGATCGGGATGCCGATCCGCCGGTCGAGCACCGAGTCGAGGAACGAGTTCTCGGGATCGTCGTACGCGTCGACGTTGCCCCGGAATCCCTCGCGCTCGAAGAGCAGTTCGCGGACGCCGGCGAAGGTCGGGGCGGGACAGCGGGCGGCCAGCGCGTCGAGCCGGGCACAGGCCGCATCGACGTCGAGTCCGGGGTGGGCCTGCGCCGCGATGCAGAACGCCGCCACATCGAGCCGGATGGTCGCGGGCGGACGGGCCAGCTCGTGAGCGAAGCGCTCGACCGCATCGACCGGCGCGCCCATCGGTCCCGACGCTAGTCCCCCGTAGACTGCGACGCCCATGGCGGCGACGGTCCACGAGGTGGTCGCGGAGAAACTCCACGCCCACGCCCAGCGCCTCACTCCCACCCGGCGCGACATCGTCGACGTACTGGCCGGCGCCGGCGGGCCGCTCACGATTCCCGAGATCCTCGCCACCCGCGCCGGACTCGCCCAGAGCTCCGTCTACCGCAACCTCGCCGTGCTCGAGGAGGCCGGCGCCGTCCACCGCATGATGACGGCCGACGACTTCGCTCGCTACGAGCTCGCCGAGGAACTCACCGGACACCACCACCACCTCGTGTGCTCGCGTTGCGGCCGGGTGGAGGATCTCGCGGCGAGCCCAGCCCTCGAGCGCTCGGTCGCGGCGGCAGCCGAGGAGGCAGCCCGCCGGTCGGGTTTCCGGGCCCAGCACCACCGGCTCGACCTGCTCGGCGTCTGTGCCCGCTGCGACGCCGCCGGGGACCGTCCGGCATGACCGACGGCACGCTCTACGACACCGTCGGCGGCCGGGCCTTCTTCGACGCGCTGGTCGACCGGTTCTACGACCACGTCGCACGCGACCGGCGCCTGCGGGCGATGTACCCCGAGGATCTCGCCCCCGGGAAGCGCGCGCTCGCGATGTTCCTGGCCCAGTACTGGGGCGGACCGCCCGACTACAGCCGTGAGAAGGGTCACCCCCGGTTGCGGATGCGCCACATGCCGTTCTCGATCGACGAGGGGGCCCGCGATGCGTGGCTCGCCGCGATGCTCGCCGCGGTCGAGGACTGCGATGCCGATGACTCCGTGCGGGCCGCGCTGCGCGACTACTTCACGACGGCGGCCACGCACATGATCAACGTGCCGCGTGACGGCGCGATGATGATCCGGTGAACCGGCGACGCGAACGCGAGCGGCTCGCGCGTCGACGCGCCGCGGCAACGAAGCGGGACACCGGCCGTCGGGCGCCGGTGCGTCCGGGACGCCTGTCGCCCGCCCGGACCGTCCCCGTCTCCGTTCCGCGGCCGCCGTACGCACCCGATGCCCCCGCGCTCGTCCCCGCCGTCCCGCCCGATGAGTTCCCCGATCGCATGCGCGCCGCCGGGCACGCCGCCCGCGAGATCCTCCTCGAACTCGGTGCCGCGGTCCGGCCCGGGATCACGACCGACGAGCTCGACCGCATCTGCCACGAGGCGTGCATCGCCCGAGGCGGCTACCCGAGCCCGCTCCACTACCGGTCGTTCCCGAAGTCGCTGTGCACCTCGGTCAACGAGATCATCTGCCACGGGATCCCCGACGATCGGTTGCTCCTCGACGGCGACATCGTGAACTGCGACGTCACGATCTTCCTCCACGGCGTGCACGGCGACACGAACGCCACGTTCTGCGTCGGCGACGTCGACGACGACGGGCGGCGACTCGTCGCGGTCACCGAAGCGGCACTCTGGGCCGGCATCGGCGCCGTGCGCCCCGGCGCCCGGCTCAACGAGATCGGCCGGGCCATCCAGGCGACCGCCGAGGCCGAGGGCTTCTCGGTGGTGCGGTCGTTCGTCGGGCACGGCATCGGCGAGGTGTTCCACACCGCACCCTCGGTGCCGCACTACTACGACCCGCACGCCGATCTCGTGCTCGAGCCGGGCATGACGTTCACCGTGGAGCCGATGATCAACGAGGGCGACTGGGAGCTCGGCCCGATCTGGGCCGACGGCTGGACGGCCCCGACTCGCGACGGCTCCCGTTCGGCGCAGTTCGAGCACACCCTGCTCGTCACCCCCGACGGGGTCGAGGTCTGCACGCTGCTGCCCGACGAGCCCCGGGGCCGCTGAATGATGCGGCTCGCCGGGGAGCGGGCGATCGTCACCGGATCGACCGCCGGGATCGGAGCCGTCATCGCGACCACCTTCGCCCGTGAGGGGGCAGCGGTCGTGGTGACCGGCCGCCACGCCGACCGGGGCGCCGCCGTCGTGCGGGAGATCGTCGCGAGTGGCGGTACCGCTGCGTTCGTCGCCGCCGACCTCCGCGAGGAGGCCGAGTGCGACCGGCTCGTCGACACGGCCGCCGAGCTGCTCGGCGGCCTCACGGTGCTCGTCAACAATGCGACCGGCGCCGGCGAGGCCGCAGCGCCGGTGGCCGAGGTCGACACGCCGCAATGGGATGCCGTGCTTCGGCTCGACCTCACTGCGCCCATGTGGTGCGCACGCCGGGCGATCCCGCACCTGCGCCGCGCCGGACACGGCGCGATCGTGAACATCTCGTCGCGTCAGGCCGAGCGCCCGAGCGCCGGGCTCGCGGCGTACGTCGCGGCCAAGGCCGGACTCAACGGGCTCACCCGGGCGATCGCGGTCGAGGAGGCCGCCCACGGCATCCGCTGCAACACGATCAGCCCCGGCTTCGTGCTCAACCCGGTGCGGGATGCCGACCTCGATCCGGCCCGGCGCGACGGCTACGAGGCGATGCACCTCACGCGCCTCGGCACCGCGGCCGACGTCGCGGCCGCCGCCGTCTACCTGGCCGGACCGGAGTCGGGGTTCGTGACCGGAATCAACCTCGCGCTCGACGGCGGGAGCAGCGCCGCCCGGGCTCGCACCCTCGGCTGAACGGTGCACCCGCGCGCCTGCGTCAGCGGGATCTCGACTTTCCGGCTCGACCTCGACGCCGATCTCGAGTTCTGGTCCCGCCACGGGATCGACACCGTCGGGGTGTCGGTCGCGAAGTGCGAGGCGACGGGCTGGGCGGCCGCCGAAGTCACGCTCGCCCGGGCCGTCGACGCCGGGCTGCGAATCGCCGATCTCATCGGCCTGGGCGCGTTCGACCTCGCCCGCCCCGAGACCTGGGCCCGCGGGCGTGACCGCGCCCTTCGTGCCGTCGAGGCCGCGGCCCGGCTCGGAGTGCCCCGCACCGTGTTCACGACGGGCCGGTTCGCGCCGCTCACGTGGGAGGCGGCCGCCGACGCGTTCGCCGAGGCGATCGCGCCCGTGGTCGCCGAGGCCCGCCGCCTCGACGTCGGCTTCGCCATCGAGCACACCAACTCGCTGCGACCCGACATCGGCTTCGTCCATTCGCTGGGCGACGCCATCGATCTCGCCCGCCGCCTCGACATCGGCGTGTGCATGGAGGTGAACGCCTGCTGGGCCGAGCGAGATCTCGCGGGGACGATCGCTCGCGGTATCGATCGCATCGCCCTCGTCCAGATCAGCGACTTCCGGATCGGCACCGTGACGTCGTCCCAGCGCCTCGTGCCCGGCGACGGCGACATCCCGCTCGTCCGGATCCTGGAGGACCTCGTCGCGTGCGGGTATCCGGGAGTGTTCGAACTCGAGTTGATCGGTGACGCGATCGCCGAGGAGGGTTACGACGCCGCCGTGCCCCGGGCGGTCGCCTGGCTCGACCGGGCGCTCGCCGGGCTCGGGATCGAGCCGGTCAGGCCCACATGAACGCGCCACCGTCGGCCATGAACGTGTGGCCGGTCAGGTAGCGGCAGGCGTCGGAGCAGAGGAACCAGACGATCGGGCCGATGTCGAGTTCGGGGTCGCCCTGGCGGCCCATCGGGCACTGCTCGACGAAGCGCCGGTAACCCTCGCTCCGGGTCGCCGCCTCGCCCTTGTGCGTCGCGGCCGCCGGCGCCACTGCGTTGACCGTGATGCCGTCCGGGCCCCACTCCCGCGCCGCCGTGCGGGTGAGCGCCCGGATCGCCTCCTTCGACGCGTTGTAGGCGCCGAAGCCGGCCCCGCCGGTGATGCCCATCGAGGAGGCGAAGTTCACGATGCGGCCCCAGCCCTGGGCCTGCATGTGCGGATGTACCGCCTGCATCGCCCAGAGGGTGCCGAGCACCCCGGAGCGGTGGAAGACCTCGACGTCGTCCTCGGTCACCTCGGTCATCGGGGCCATCGGTCGGAAGCTCTGGGCGTTGTTGACGATGGCGTCGATCCGTCCGAAGCGGTCGAGGCTCGCGGCGACCATCGCCTCGATCGAGCCGCGGTCGGAGACGTCGCACTCGATCCCGAGGTGCTCGATGCCGAGCACTCCGAGCTCGGCCGAGGCCCCGGCGAGCAGGGCGGGCTTCCATTCGGCGACGACGACCCGGGCGCCGCCGCGCCCGAGGTGGCGGGCGATGCCCAGACCCACGCCCCGACCGGCACCGGTGACGATCACCACCCGACCGGCGACGGAGTGCATGGCGTCTGCATCCATGCCGCCGACTGTACGGAACGCCGCCGCGAGCCGTCACCGCAGCTCGTTGCGCACCCCCGTTGACCTGGGCTTTCCCACTCTGAGCGCTCAAAATCCCACTTTGCGCGTTCATCCCGCTTCGCATCCCGACCCACCCCCTGGTTAGGTTTCGTCCCGTGCGCCGACCGACTCGCCGTGGGGCGAGCCCGGGGCGCAGCACCGGTGGGGCGGAGCACCCCGTGCGCACCGTGCTGACGCGACCCCCGATGCCCGGACCCTCCCGGGTGTCGGCCTTCGTCATCGTGTGCGCCGCTCTCCTCGTGCCCGCGCCGGCTCGCGCCGCGACCACCACCGAGCAGATCGCCGACGTGCGCGCCCGGGTCGATGCCGCCGCCGAACGATGGTTCGCCACCCAGACCCGGCTCGGGAATCTCGACGCCGAGATCACCGAGCACGATCACGCCGTCGACGCGGCCCGGGCCCGGATCGCCGAGATCCGTCGGCTCCTCGCCGGGCGGGCCCGACTCCTCTACGAGGGCGCGGCCGTCGGCCTCACCGACGCCATCGGCGACACGGCCATCGACTCGGCGCGCCGGGCCCACCTCATCGACAAGGCCGGCGCGTTCGATGCCGAGGCGATCGATCGGCTCGACGCCTCGGTCGAGGACCTGAGCCACCGCCGCGACGAGCTCGAGACCGCCTGGGCCGAGCGGGCCGCTGCCGCCGACGACCTCGAGGACGAGCGCCGAGCCCTCGACGGGCACCTCGCCGAGCTCCGGGCCCGGGCCGACGGCGAAGCTGCGGCGGCCCGCCTGCTCCGGGAGCGAACGTCGTCCGGCGGGAGCCCAAGCACCGCCGAGCCCACCGGGCGCCCACCCGTCACCCCACCGCCCCCGGGCGACCCGCCGAGCGGCGGCACCCACCCCCATCACGACGATCCGTTCCTCTCGTGCACGCGGGCCCGGGAGAGCCGTGGGATCTACTCGATCGTCAGCGGCGACGGGCTCTACCACGGCGCCTACCAGTTCCTGCCCTCGACGTGGGACGCCACGGCCGCCCATGCCGGTCGCCTCGACCTCGTCGGGGTGCTCCCGTCACGGGCCTCGGTCTACGACCAGGACGAGATGGCCTGGCAGCTCTACCAATGGCAGGGCACGGCACCGTGGGGCGGTCGCTGCTGAGCGGGCCGGAGTCGGGTGCGAGCGCGCCGCCCTGGTTCGGCGTCTACCTCCCCCAGATCCGGATGAGTTTCGAGGAGCTCTGCGACCGGGCGCTCGCCGCCGAGGCCGCCGGCTTCGACTCCGTCTGGCTCATGGATCATCTCGCGGCGCCGCTCGCCCCGGAGATCGACACCTTCGAGGGCTGGACCGTCGCCGCCGCGCTCGCGGCGCGCACGACCCGCATCCGGATCGGGCACCTCGTGCTCTGCGATCCGTTCCGCCACCCGGCCCTCCTCGCCAAGATGGCGGCCACCCTCGACGTGATCTCGGGCGGACGGCTCGAGCTCGGCATCGGCTGGGGGTCCGTCCCCGAAGAGTTGCGGGCCTTCGGCTTCGGCGACGACGGACCGACCCGGCGGGCCGGCCGCCTGCGCGAGACCCTCGAAATCCTCGCTGCCATGTTCACCGGCGAGCCGTTCGACCACGCGGGCGAGCATTACGACCTCCGCGGGGCCCGGGGTCGGCCGGTTCCGGTGCAGCCGCGGATTCCGGTGCACATCGGCGGGGGCGGAGCCCGGCTCACGATGCCGCTCGTGCGCGATCACGCCGACTGGTGGAACTGCCCCGGCTACGCCCTCGACCGCCTCGACGAGCTCCGTCCGCTCGCCGGCACGGCCCGCGTCTCGGTGCAGCATCCGATCGGGCTGGCGTCGGGCGCCACCGACCGGGAGGAGATCGCCGCCACTGCGCACCGCCGCTTCGGGTCATGGGGTGGTCTGGTGACCGGCGACGCCGACGAGGTCGCCGCCGCGCTCGCCGCCGAGGTGCGGCTCGGCGTCGCGGGTTTCGTCTGCCAGTTCTCCGACTTCGGCCGCCCCGAGACGCTCGACCGCTTCATGCGTGATGTCGCGCCGGCGGTCCGCGGCGCGACCCCGCCGCCGAGCTGAGCCCGGGCTCCGGTGACGCCGGTGCCACCGGGGTCGGCTCGCCGACCCGGGCCCCCGACTCCGAGCGAACCTGCTCGAAGACCTCCTCGCGGTGCACGGCGACCGACCGCGGCGCTTCGATCCCGAGCCGCACCTGATCGCCGCGAACCTCGAGAACCGTGACGACGATGTCGTCGCCGATCATGACGCTCTGCTTCGCCCGTCGGGTGAGTACCAGCACGCGACGCCCCCTTCCGTGGCGGGCTGCGCCGGATGCAGCCCCGTTCCCCGTCGTCCCGCCGACGACCGGTCGGGGAGCATACGGGCCGAGCGGGGCGTCCGTCCCGGGGGCCGTCAGCCCAGGATGCCGAGCTCGACGGCCCGGCCGACCGCCTCGCGACGGTCTCCGACCCCGAGCTTGGCGTAGATGCGCACGAGATGGGATTTCACCGTGCCGGGGCTGACTCCGAGCCGTTCGGCGATGGACCGGTTGTCGTGCCCGGCGGCGAGCAGCGCGAGTACCTCGCGTTCACGTGAGGAGAGGAGCGGTTCGGCGCGTTCGGCGAGGGGACGCACCGAGGTGAGATCGCCGTGGAGCGCCGGGCTCACTCGGCGCTCGCCCCGGTGCGCGGCGTCGACGAGCGCCCGGATCTCCTCCGCCTCCGCCGCGCGCAACCCGACTCCGAGGAACCCGGCCGCCACTGCGTAGGCCGCCACGCTCTCGTCACCCGAAGCGAGCAGGAGCACTGCCGGTGGGGTCGGCCGCAGGGTCCGGAGCCGACGGACGACCGCCTCGGCCCCACGGTCGGGCGTCGCCCCGCAGACGAAGAGGAGGTCGGGGTCGGCCCCGAGCAACTCGAAGGCCTCCCGGGCGGTTCCCACGGAGTGCACGGGTCCGCATCCCGCCGCGCCCACGATGGCGGCCAGACCGGCCCGCGCCACGGGGAGCTCGTCGACGACCACTGCGCCGCTTGCGCCGCTGCCGCTGCCCGACACGCCGCCAGAGTACCGAGCGCGCGACGAATCCCACGCAAAGCGGTCACGGATTTCCTCCCCGCGGCGGATCAAGGCGGCCCGGGTCGGATGCCGAAACCTGGGCATCCCCGCGGGAGATGCGGGACATCCGAGCCGGAGCACCGCCGTGCCGAGCAGCGAGCACCCCACGATCGACATCGAGCAGGCCGAGCGGGAGGACCGGCTCGTGCGCGAGCACCTCGACCTCGTCCAGCAGGTGGTCACGAGCGTCGCCCACCGGGTGCCCAGCCACGTGAGCCGGGCCGATCTCGTGTCGGCCGGGATGCTCGGCCTCGCCCAGGCCGCCCGCTCCTTCGACCCCGACCGCGGGATCCCTTTCGAGGGCTTCGCAGCCACGCGAATCCGGGGCGCGCTCCTCGACGAGCTGCGCGGCCGCGACTGGGCGAGCCGGTCGGTGCGAGTCCGGGCCCGCCGCCTGAACGATGCCGGCGAGACCCTGGCCGCCCGCCTCGGCCGCACCCCGACCCCCGAGGAGCTCGCCGCCGAGCTCGACGTGCCGGTCGAGGCTGTCCGTCGCATCGTCGACGACGTCGACCGGGCCCGGGTCGTCAACTACGACGGTCTCACCGAGAGCGGCGAGGGTCCGGCCCGCATCGCCGACCACCGTGACGGCCCCGAGGAGATCATCCTCGACCGCGAGCACAAGGCGTACCTGATGGACGCGATCGACGCGCTGCCCGAGCGCCTGCGCCGGGTCGTCACCGCGTCGTTCTTCGAGGACCGTCCGATGCACGAGATCGGCGCCGAGCTCGGCGTCACCGAGTCGCGGGTCTCGCAGATGCGCACCGAGGCGCTCGCCCTGCTCCGCGATGGCCTGAACGCCAACCTCGACCCGGACGCATTGCCCGCCGAGGCCCGACCCGGAGGTCGGATCGAACGGCGCAAGGCCGCCTACTACGCAGCCATCGCCGGGGCCTCGACCCCGACCGAGCGGCTGGCCCGGCGCTCGCTGACCACGGTCTGATCGGGATCAGGCCGCATCGGCGGCTCGCTCCTTGCGGGCCGCCTTCTGCCGGCGCCGCAGGAGCCGACGTCTCTCGACCGGGTCGAGACCGCCCCAGACCCCCTCGGGCTGACGGGTCGCGATGGCGTACTCGAGGCACTCCTCGCGCACCGGGCACGCCGCGCAGATCCGCACCGCCGCGACCTTCCCCGACTCGGACGTCGGGAAGAAGACATCCGTCGTCGCCCCGCGGCACGCGGCCGTATCGAGCCATTCGGTATCGGGACGGGAGACGGTGGATGCGGTCGGGCTCATGGTCTGCCTTCAACGTCAGCGGGACACCCGATCATTCCCCCGGGGTGGGACGCCGACACCTCGCCGGTCGGCGGTGCGGGCGGCGCGCCGATGCGGATCGGTAACGTCGAACCCATGGTCCGAGCTCCCAGGGGCGACCCGGCATGAATGCCGAGGCCGGGGCGCCCTGGTTCTTCGTCCACCTCCAGAAGACGGGCGGGACCTCCCTCATTCTCCAGATGCTGCGCCACTTCGCCCCCGGCGAGGTCTACCCGTGGCCGGCCGATGTGCCCGACGACCCCGAGCGGCCGCAGCTCTCGGTCGCCGCACTGCAGCGCGCCTGGACGGAACACCACGACCGGATCCGGATCATCGCCGGCCACTTCCCGTTCGCGGCCATGGAGCTCCTCGGCGGCGGGTTCACGTCGCTCACCCTGCTGCGCGATCCGGTCACCCGCACGCTGTCGAACATCCGCAGTCAGCTCGCGGCGAATCCCCGGATGGAGGGCCTCGACGCCGAGACCGTCTACGAGCGCACCCGGCCCTTCACCAACAATCACATGCTCCGGATGTTCTCGGTGACCGCCGAGGAGATCGTCGAGGCCGAGGCCCTCGGCCGCTGGGCGCTGTTCCGCTGGGTCGATCCGACCGAAGAGCGGCTCGACGCGGCCAAGGCCAACCTCGACCGGATCGACGTCGTCGGTTTCATCGACGATCTCGCCGCCTTCGTCGCCGAGCTCGAGACTCGATTCGGCTGGACGCTCGGGGATCCGCTCCACGCCAATCCCAGCCCCGCCTTCGCCATCCCGGACACGCTCGTCGACCGGATCCGTGAGGAGAACGCACCCGATCTCGCCCTGTACGAGTACGCCCGCTCGCGCCGGCTGCACCGACCGACCGGAGCGTCGGACGGTGGGAGTCGATCGTGAGGCCGCTCCGTTCGGTCCGGCGAACCGGAGCGTGGCTGGCCCTGGTCGGCCTGGCCGCGACCCTCGTCGTCGGACTCGCGGCAATGCCGGCCGGTGCCGCCACCGAGGGTCGCATCGTCCGGGCCGAGTTCCGCGACTGCCAGGTGGTGCGGGTCGTCTATGCCGACGTCGAGCCGGGCACGATCGTGACCTGGCAGGTGAGTCAGTTCGGCCGAACCGTCGATCGTGGGGCCTTCCTCGTCGAGCCCGGACCGGCGGCCACGCCCCGGACGCTGACCATCCGCCTCCGTGCGCCGGTCGAGGCCGGGACCGACGCCGCCTTCGTCCTCGACGAAATCGGTGCCGTCCGCCGCAAGCCGCGTTGCGCGCCGACCGACCCGACCCTCGCATCCGGACCGACCACCACACCGCCGACGACCGTCGCGCCGACCACGACCGGGGCCGGAACCGCGAGTGGTGAACCGGGATCGCAGCCCTCGGCGACGCTGCCCGACGAGGTGGCCGACACCGTGACCGGCCCCGAGAGCGAGGAACGGGGATCGTTCCTGGCGAGCGGGGTCGCCGCCGCGATCGTGATCGTCATCGCCGTCTCGGCCGGGTTCGGTGCCCTCGCCCTCGCCCGCCGACCCAACCCGAACCTCCCACCGGCGCCCGAGCGCCCGCTGCCACCGTGGCTTCACACGCCCGTGCCGAAGAAGCGCGGCTGGTTCCGGAAGGGGTGAACGTGCGCGCCCTCGAGCACCCTGATTGGGTGAGCCGGCTCAACCGCTTCGGCGAGATCGTCGGCGGATCGGAACACCTCGTCGAACTCGACGCCGCCTCCCTCCTCGCCCTCGCCCGGGCGACGACCGGACTCGACGACCTGGGCGAAGCCGAATGGCCCGGCTGGACCGAAACCTACGAGCGTCAGGTCACTGCGATCGCGGCCGAGGGCCGCCTGCACCTCCTCGGCCGGGTCCTCACCCGGGCCGAGGTGCTCCGGGTGCTGCAGACCTGGCTCCGGCTCCAGGACCTCTGGCGCCGCGAGCCGCAGATCCTCCGGATCCCCGTCGCCGAGCCCCTCTTCGTCGTCGGTCCGCCCCGCACCGGCACCACCATCCTGCTGGAGCTGCTCGCGCTCGACCCGCAGCTGCGCGCCCCGCTCGCGTACGAGGCTCTGCACCCCTTCGCCGAACGCGGGACGCCCGAGCAGCGGCGCCTGCTGTCGGAGCCCGAGCAGGAGTTCTGGTCGGATATCCACCCGCCGTTCCTCACCATGCACGAGCTCGCGAGCGACCTGCCCTGCGAATGCGTGCACTTCCTCATGTACGACTTCTCGGGGCCCTACTGGGCCATGGGCTACGACGCGCCGTCGTTCACCGGCTGGCAGCTCGAGCACCTCGAGACCCTCGACCGGGTGTACCGGCTCCACCGGCGGATGCTGCAGACGTTCGACCACGAAGCGCCCGACCCGACGCCGCGCCGGTGGCTCCTCAAGTCACCGTTCCACGTCTCGACCCTGCCCGCGCTCTTCGCCGAGTATCCCGACGCCCGGGTCGTGCACACGCACCGTGACCCGCGGCGCTTCCTCGCCTCGCTCGTCAGCATCCTCAGCGCCATCCGCTTCATGCGCAGCGACGACGTCGACGTCGCCGGGCTCGCGGCGATCATGCAGCTCACCTACCGGATGTTCCTCGAGGGCACGATCGACCAACGAGTCTCGGGGGAGATCCCCGACGAGCGGATCGTCGACTCCCACTTCACCACCCTGATGCGCAATCCGGTCGCGAGCCTCCGGGCAACCTACGAGCGGCTCGATCTCAACTGGCCGAGCGGACACGACGAGGTGATCACCGCCTACCTCGCCGCGAAGCCCCAGGGGAAGCACGGTGAGCACGCCTACTCGCTCGCCGACGTCGGGCTCGATCCCGAAGCGGTCGCATCCGACTTCGCCCGGTACACGACCCACTACGGGATCGAACCCGAGGTCCGGTAGTCAGACGGTCGCCACCTCGGCGAACGGCACGACCCGGGCCTCCGGCGTCGTGATCGGGCCCTCGGGCAGGAAGTAGCGCCAGAACACCAGCCCGAACGGACGACCTTCGGTGTCGAGCCAGTTCGGCACCCCCGGGTCGCGGTGCGCGACCACGATCGAGAACGAGCCGTCGGGATCGGCCACCGTCTGGGCCCGGTTCCTCGACACCTGACGGTTGGCGTAGTCGTACGTCTGCATGTGCCGGTTCCAGAGCGACACGTTGGCGCATCGGCACTCCGGCCACCGGGCCCGGATCACCAGGGCTTCGTCGGGGCCGAGCACGTACGGCGCCATGCTGTAGGCCGCGTCGGCCGCGGCGAGCGCATGGTCGCCGGGCGGAACCGGCGGCGGGAACGCATTCGGCTCGCGCGACACGAACGGCGGTGGGTCGCCCGCACCCGGGGTGGGCAGCTCGAGTGAACGCGAGCGCACGTAGCGCGCAACCCGACGCAGCCCGGCCGCGACCGACGCGTCGTCCGGTGGCGGCGGTGGATCCACCGGGTCCAGGGCCTCGATCGCGAGCGCGAGATCGGGCACCGGCGGCGAGGCCGGGGTGCTCGCTGCTTCCCAGTAATGGCGTGTCGTCACCCGCGAGGCGTCGGGCGGGAGCGCGATCCAGTTACGGGCACGCGGCGGACCGCCGAGGAACACCTCGAATCGGCCCTCGGTGTCGACGTCGAACTGCGTGTCGTTCAGCACCCCTGCCGTGCGCTCCGGGAATCCGCCGTCGGGCGCGCCCGCCTCGATCGTGAACGACACGTAGACCGCACCGGCCGTCCGTCCCCGGAGCCGATAGGAGTGCGCTGCGCTCACCGCCGCGTCGAAGTAGATCGCGTCGGGGTTGTCGCCCAGGCTCTTGCGGGTCGAGGTCACGATCGGACGCAGCACCGGGAGCGCCGGATCGTCCTCGAAGTGGCCGACGAGACCACCCTCGAGCAGATGGGCCAGGACCCGGAAGCCGCCAGCGATGTCGTCGGGGCCCACCAGGCCCCACTCCTCCCCGGCGAATCGTTCACCGGCTTCCTGCAGCGTGGCGAGCAGTTCGGCGAAGGCCGCCCGACTCCCGGATCCCCCGTTCGAGTCGTTCCCGGCCATCGGAGCCGCATCGTAGGAGGGGCTTGCCATCTCCCGAATCCGCGGGCACGATCTGCGGAACGAATCGGGTGCGGGGGGCATCCGGCGAGAGGGGGAATCATGCGCTCGCACGTTCGCTCGGGCATCCG
>JBJSXF010000202.1:0-4512 GCA_046086225.1 Actinomycetota bacterium
CGGCGCGATCGTCCGCCCGACGAGGTTCTACGAGCAGTACCCCTACGCTTGAAGACGGCGCCCGCTCCAGGCGTTCGCCCGTCAGCCCGGAGTCGGGTCGCCGGTGATCTCGATCGCGACCTGGTCGCGGGCGCTCGGCAAGAGCTGGATGAACCGGGCGCTCAGGTAGCGGCGACGCTTGGCCGTGAGCACCGGCCCGAGCTCACCCTTCGGCAGCACCCGGGCGGTGCCGGTGAACGTGGGGCCGGTCACCTTCCCCCGCTGGGTGCAGGTGGCGAAGGTGACTTTCGGGTTGTTGGCCACCCGCTTCACCTTCCACGACGAGGCGGGCGTGGTGACGACGATCCGGCCGTCGATCACGTTGAACCAGATCGGGGTGACGACCGGCGTGCCGTCGCGCTTGAAGGTGGTGAGCGCGAGGCACTTGGCCCGGGCGACGGCGGCGACCGGATCGGCGGCGAGGCTCACGGACGCTCCTCCCGGGGTCGGGTGAGGAGGGTCTGGGCGGCGACGGCCCGCACGAGCTCGCGCCGGTCGGTGACCGTGCCGAGCTTCACCTCGAGCGAGCCGTCGATGAGGAGCACGGCGAGGCCGTGGGCGAGGGCCCACATGGCGGAGGCCCGAGCCCGGATGTCGGCGACCGAAGCGTCGGGGCCGAGGAGGTGCTGCACGTGGGCGACGAGGATGGCGAACGACTCGTCGCCGATCTCCTGCAGCTTGGGGTCGTCGGCGATGCCGATGAGGTCGGGTCGGAACATCACCCGGAAGTGGCCGCGGTGCGAGAGCGCGAAGTCCACGTAGGCCTCGAGCATGGCGACGGTCGGATCAGGATCGGCGGTCTGCTCGGCGGCGCGCAGGGCGTCGGCGAACGCGGCGAAGCCCTCGACGGCGATGGCCCGGAAGATGCCCTGGCGGTCGGTGAAGTGGTGGTAGGGCGCCTGGTGGCTGACGCCGGCCGCGGCCGCGACCTGCCGGAACGACAGCCCGTCGGGACCGTGCTCGGCCACGTAATCGACGGCGGCCCGCAGGACCGTCTCCCGCAGTGAGGTCGGGGGCACGGAGCGACCCTACGTTCGTCCCTTGACAGCGTCAAGAACCACGGCGAGACTCGCCGCCATGACGAGCACGCACGAAGACCTCGGACGGAACCGCTACCTCCTCGGCAATTTCGCCCCGGTCGCCGACGAGGTGACGGCGTTCGACCTGCCGGTCATCGGTGAGCTGCCCGCCGAGCTGAACGGCCGCTACCTGCGCAACGGGCCGAACCCGATCGCCCCCGTCGATCCCGCCACGCACCACTGGTTCCTCGGTGACGGCATGGTGCACGGCATCCGCCTGCAGGAGGGGCGGGCCGAGTGGTACCGCAACCGCTACGTGGGCTCGGCACACGTAAGCGAAGTGCGCGGCCTGCCCGACATCCCCGGTCGCAACTGGAACTCGTCGCCGGGCGGACCCAACACCAACGTGGGCGGGTTCGCGGGCACCACCTGGGCGATGGTCGAAGCGGGCGGCTGCCCGGTGGAGCTCACCTACGAGCTCGAGACCGTCGGCCGCAACGACTTCAACGGCACCCTCCTCGGCGCGTTCACCGCCCACCCGAAGCTCGACCCGGTCACCCGGGAGATGCACGCCATGGTCTACGCGTGGGCCGAGTGGCTCGACCACATCCAGTACGTGCGGGTCGGTCCCGACGGCCGGGTGAACCGCACGGTGGACATCCCGCTGCCGGGCATGTCGATGGTGCACGACATGTCGATCACCGACCGTTACGTGATCGTGTACGACCAGCCAGTCCTCGTCGATCTCGACCTCGCCTTCGCCGGCCGCTCGTTCCCCTTCCGCTGGAACGACGACTACGGCAACCGGGTCGGCCTCATGCCCCGCGACGGCGAGGCGGCCGACATCGTGTGGGTCGATGTGCCGGTCGGCTACGTGTTCCACCCGCTCAACGCCTACGACACGCCCGACGGCAACGTGATCATCGACGTGTGTTTCTACGACCGCATGATGCGCGACGACCTGAACGGCCCGTTCGGCGACTCGGAGCCCCGGCTCGTGCGCTGGGAGATCAACCCGGTCGCCCGCACGACCACCGACACGCTCATCGACGCGACCTTCAACGACTTCCCCCGCCACCGCGGCGCGCTCACCGGCAAGCCCTACCGCTACGGCTACTGCGCCCAGGCCGACACCAGCAGCATGCACTGGCCGACCCTCAAGCACGACCTCGTCACCGGCGAGCGCTGGACGTTCGACCACGGGCCGGGCCGGGCCGCCGGCGAGCCGGTGTTCGTCGGTCGGGCCGACGGCACCGCCGAGGACGACGGCTGGCTCGTCACCTTCGTGCACGAGGAGGACGGCGCCGAGTTCGTGGTGATCGACGCCCAGGACTTCGACCGTGGCTACGTGGCCCGGGTGCCCCTCCCCCAGCGCGTGCCGTTCGGCTTCCACGGCAACTGGGTGCCCGACCCGAAGTAGCTCGGGGGTCGGGGCGGGGGGCGAGAGCCCGGGGTGTTCGGCAGTAGGGTTGGGCCATGGCCACCCTGCGGATCACGCCGTGGCGACTCGCGTTCGCCAACGCCTTCCTGATCGAAGGGCGACGGCCCGTCCTCGTCGATACCGGTCCGCCGCTCGCCCGCCGCACGCTGCTGCGACGACTGCGCCGGTCAGGGCTCGCGCCCGCTGACCTCGGTGCCGTCGTCCTCACCCACGCGCACGCCGACCATGTCGGCAACGCGGCGATCTTCGCCGACGCCGGGGTGCCGGTGGTGGTCGGCACGCCCGACGTCTCGACCGTCGAGCGGGGCCGCAACCCGAAGCTGCAGCCGACCGGGATCGAAGGCCGCCTGCTCAAGCCGCTGCTCCAGCACCGGTTCCGCGAGTTCGCGCCGAGCAACCCAGTGCCGACAAGCCTCGACCTCTCACCCTTCGGGATCGACGGCGAGTTCCGCACGGTCGGGGGACATACCCCTGGGTCGGGCGTGCTCGTCACCGAAGACGCGATCTTCGCCGGCGACCTCGTCGGGGGCGGCTTCTTCTTCACGACAGTCCGAAGGGACGTTGCGACCGTGTCGCTCTTCACCCCCGACCGCCCAGGCGACCTGCGCACCCTCGCCGGCCTCATCGACGAGCACCGTGCACCTCGAGTGCTCGTCGGTCACGGCGGACCGCTCGACGCCGACACGACCCGCCGTCGCATCGACGTCATGCTCGACCGCCTCGACGGTTGACCCGTCTCAGCCTCAGGGGGTAAGACTCCCGGGCATGGGCGGGAAACTGCAGTTCCCTGACGTAGCCGCCGATCACGTACCCCGCCAACCCGAAGTCACCGCATGGAAACGGGCCGCTCGGCGCCATCAGAACGTATGGCGCGAGGCCCGGGGACTCGGCTGCGGACTCGGACCGTCGAATAAGAACTCGAAGAAGCCTCCGCAACCGGTTGGCAGCATGCTCGACGAAAAGGCGGCAGAGGCGAATGAGAACTTCCTCTCCGATCAGATCATCGAGGCGGTGGAGATCCGCCTCGCTAACCCGCAGAAACATCAGACCCTCCACGAGAAGCGCTTGAGGGCCAATCTCCTCTCGTCGATGCCGATGTGCTTCAACCTCTTCGGTCCGCTCGCACGGAACAAGGATCTCGCCCAAGACGCCATTGCTGCATGGTTCCCCGACCTCTGGATCGAAGATGCCAAGGTCGAGGTCATATTCGAGTGGTCGCCCGGGCGACGCGACCCGGAGTACCTGAACGATCGAACGGCCTTCGACGTCGCATTCTGCATCACGAGAGGCGAGACGAAGCACCTCGTCGGCATCGAGACGAAGTACCACGAGCATCCAGTACCCGAGAAGATCGGGGACAACCCTCGCTACGGCGAAGTGGGCCTGGCGGCGGCCCAGACTGATGATCAGATGGCTCGACTACGAACGAGCAAAGCGGTCCAGCTCTGGCGGGATCACCTCCTCGCGCTTGTCTGTGGACGGGCCGGCTTTAGCTCGGTGAAATACGTCCTCGTCGCTCCCGAAGGCAATCCGGCTTGGCCCGCCCTCGCGAACGACTACCTCACCACTATTCCGAGCGCCGCCGACACGTTCGAGTTCCGGACGATCGAACACCTCCTCGGCGCCGCGCCCGGACTCCTCCCCCAGGAACAGGTGTTCCGCGAGCGTTACCTCGACGTGACACCCATCTGATCCACTACCGGCACTCCACCCCGCTGATCGGTCGCAGCGTGCGAATTGCGTGCACCGCTGCCACTACCGATCAGCACCTTTCGCCGCGCCCTTCGCTCTCATCCATCTATGTCATGCGAACCTTCGATTCCGATTTCATTGACAATTTTCACATCGCCAGCAGTCACGGACGCCAGGGCCGAGCGCTCGAGTCATCGGCTAATGTCCGACCGGCTCTGATGTACCGGAGGGTTGGGCGGACGTGAAGTGGTAATCAAGAGGCCTGCTTGGGCCGACTACCTCGAAGCGGTCGGGCGCAGCATGACCGCACTCGGACCGTGC
>JBJSXF010000203.1:0-12671 GCA_046086225.1 Actinomycetota bacterium
GACGGCCCACACCTACCGATCCCGCACTGCCGGCATGCGAATCCGTGACGGCGATGAGTGGACAACGGTCCAATGCTCAGCGAACGCAATCATCGAACGTGGTTCGTCCCGAGGATTGATGAGCCCACTTGCGCAGTTCGCGCAGCCAGGAAACGACTACCCATCGGATCAACGTCTCGCCGAATCGAGACCGATAGGATTGAGCCGCTCCATGCGAAACGTCGCCTTCAATGCGATGCGACGGAAGAGCTATACGAAACGTTCACGCTGAGCAGTGAAGCGCCGTCGGACCTAGGCCGGATTTCCCTCGGGCACGAGCACGCAGCGGGTCCGGGAGTAGATCGTCGGCATGCACTTGTTGCAGTGCACGCACAGGGCCTCGGCCCCCGGCTCGGACCGGAACCGGGCGAGGAGATCGGGCTCGCGGAGCAGGGCCCGGCCGAGCTGCACGAAGGCGAACCCCTCGTCGAGCGCGGCCTGCACGGTGTCGAGCCGGTTGATCCCGCCGAGCAGGACGAGCGGGAGGGCGAGCGCCTCCCGGAACCGGCGGGCAGTCGGGAGGAGGTACGCCTCCTCGAACGGGTAGGTGCGGAAGAAGCGGTGGCCGAAGAGGCGGATCCCGGTGCGCAGGGGCGGCGGGAACATGGCGGCCATCTCGGCCACGGGCGCGTCGCCGCGGAAGAGGAACATCGGGTTCTGGAACGAGCTGCCCGCGGTGAGGGTGAGCGCGTCGAGGACTGCGTCGCGTTCGAGCAGTCGGGCGAAGGCCACGCTCTCGTCGGGACCGAAACCGCCCCGAACCCCGTCGTCCATGTTCAGCTTGGCGGTCACGGCCATCCGGCCGCTCACCGCGTCGCGTACCGCCCGGGTGACGAGCCGGGGCAGCCGGGCCCGGTTCTCGAGCGATCCGCCCCACTCGTCGTCGCGCTTGTTGAGCCGGGGGGAGAGGAACGCGCTGAGCAGGTAGCCGTGCCCCATGTGGATCTCGACCGCGTCGAATCCGGCGTCGGCCAGCACCCGGGCCCCGGCAGCGAACTTCGCCACGATCTCCTCGATGTCGCCGGAGGAGAGCCCCTGGACCCGACGGAAGCCGAGCGGACTCCAGACGCGAGAGGGCGCCACCGCCGGCTGCTTCGTCCCCATCGGGTTGGCGACCGGGCCCGCATGGCCGATCTGGGCCGCGACGGCCGCCCCCTCGGCGTGGACCGCCTCGGCGAGGGTCGCGAGTCCGTCACCGACCCCGGGTTGGTCGAGGGTGATCTGGTGGCCGTCAGTGCTTCCCGCCCGGGTGACCGCGCAGTAGGCCACGGTGGTCATGCCCACGCCGGCGGCGGCGAACCGCCGGTGGAACTCGACGAGGTCAGGAGTGACGACCCGACGCGGCGTCCGGCCTTCGAATGTCGCGGCCTTGATGAAGCGATTGCGGAGCGGCACCGGGCCGAGCGCAGCGGGAGCGAACGGATCGGGCACGGGATCGACCCTACCGCCGCCTCGCCGGATCATCAGGGGGTCGCGTGCGCGATCGCCCGGCGCGCGCGCCCGTCACGGGAGCAGGTCAGGGGAGCAGCGAGAGCCCTTGCTCGCCGCGCGTGGCGACGTCGCGGCAAAGCGTGTCGTACACCTCGAAGATGCCGACCGCGGTCTCGCCCTCGCAGGTGAAGCGCACCTGGTGCTGGTCGAGTCCGCAGATCCGGGACCGGACCGACGGATCAGTGACGTCATACGTCTCGCCGGTCACCGCCCCGTCACCGACGAACTCGCCGTGCCAGACGTCACCCTCGGGGGTGCCGCCGTTCGGACCGCCGTACATGCCGCAACGCAGGAACGCGATCTGGTGACCGAGGCGCTCGAACTCGACGGTGCGCACCTCGCCCGTCCGGAAGGTCAGATCCATCTCGCCGCCGATGAGCAGACCCGTCTCGGGCTCGAAGCGCAACCGGTGCCGCCGTCGGCGGAGCGTCTCGCTGCCCGGCCGCGGGTCGCCCAGGTCGTAGAGGACGTGATCGGTCCACGCGCACCATTGCGGGAATCGCACGTAAGCACCCGACAGCGGATGCTGCCAGCCCGACCAGCGCCCCCGACCACCGACCCCGTCCCGGGTGCCCCAGTGGTGGTCGCGGGTACCGGTGAAGCGTTCACGCGCGAGTTCGATGCGCTCGGATCCGATCCGAACCCACCCCGACTGCTCCCCGAACCCGTCGTAGCCGGCGACACCGCCGAACGGACGGCCACCCATGATCGCCCCGGCCCCGATGTTGCGGAACACGCACCGCTTGGTGTCGTGCCACCGGATGTCGAACGCGATGCCGTACTCGTTGTCGTCGAGCGTGAGCCGCCACTCGCGGAAGGGGGCCACGACCTCGAACGCGAGCGGGCCGATCCGCATGTCGGTGCGATCGTCGCCGAGTCGGCGGTGCGCGCGAACCGTTGTATGGGCGCCGCGGTGGTTGACGATCGCGTAGGCCTCGGCCGTTCCCAAGTTGGGGTAGAAGGCGAGCCCGCACACCACGAGGAGCTCACCGGCGTCGTCCTCGGCCGTGAACCACACGCGCTCGTAGGCCTGAGCGTCGGTCGTCCACATCACCCGCACCGGATGCGGGTAGTTGTGGACGAGGTACTCGTCGATGCCGCTCAACGGCGAATGCTCGGATGATGCGTCGGATCGGCTCACGATCGGCTCCGCTCCTCGTTCGCGCGCGATGCGTGCTCGTCGATCCGCTCGGCGAGCACGGCCAGGACGGGATTGTCGTCGCCCGCCACGCCTGGGTAGGCGACCCCGGCCGCCGCCGCGAGCCGAGCCTGCCGGTCGTTGATCGCCACCGATCGCACGAGCGCGAACACCTCGTGCCACGCGAGGTCGGCCACCGGACGCCCGAGCGCCGCCTCGTAGCGGTCCTGCACCGCGGGCCGATCGAGTGCACCGGGCATGCGCCGACCGACGAAGCGGGCGGTGAGGTCGCCGAGCGCGAGGTACCAGGCCAGATCGGCTTCCGGGGGGCCGACCGTGGCGAGCTCCCAGTCGAGCAGCGCAGTGAGCCGGGCCGTATCGGGATCGAAGCAGACGTTGCCGAGCCGGGCGTCGCCCCAGCACAGAGCATGACGGTCCGGGTCGTCGGGTGGCGCGGTGGTGATGCACCACGTCATCGCGTCGGCCAGCAGCCGCGCCGGTCGGCCGTCGGCGGCCCAGTCGACGTAGCGCTGCCAGTACGCGAGATCGGCCTCGAGCCCGACCCGCAGCACGGAGCCGAGCCCGGCGGCGCGCCAGTCGACCCGGTGCAGCCGACCGAGCGCATCGACGAACTGCTCCTCGACCGTTCGCCCCCGATCCGCACCGCCCTCGACGATCCACGGGTCGAAGGCGGGCACGTCGGCCACGGGACGACCGGGCACGAACGTCATCACGAGGAACGGCGCGCCGACCGCGGCATCCTCGTCCTCCCGGGCGAGCACCCGGGGCACGGGCATCCCGGCCGCGCCGAGCGCGTCGAGCACTGCGGCTTGCACCCCGAGGTCGTACTCCGGGTACGAGGCGACGAGGAGCGGGAGGCGCACGACCCGCCGACCGCCGTCACTCCCGGTGACGACGACCGTCTCGCTCGAGAAACCCGCACTCGGCCGCGCGAACTCGAGCCCGGGGTCACCCGACCACCGACGGAGTCCGGCGAGCAGATCGGCGTCGGCCCGGACCGCTCCGGTGGCCACCGTCAGGCCGATGCGGTGACGATCTGCTCGATGCGTTCGAGCGTGGCCTCCATCGAGGCCCGGGTCTTGTTGCGGGCCGGGCGCACCACGGCCTTCACGCGCTCCTGCGAGATGTCCCAGCTCTCGCGCACGAGGGTGCCGCCCTCGACCGGCTCCAGCTCGTAGCGCCAGATCCGGCCCCCGGCCAGGTAACGGCCCGGGCCGGGCGGGTAGGTCTGCCAGGCGATGCGCCGGTTCGGCTCGTACTCGATGACCTGGCTGACCATCGAGTACGGCAGCCCGAGCTTCATCGACATCCCGAACTTGCTGCCGAGCTCGAGTCGCTCCGGGAGGTTCTTGGCGTCCCGCACCGTTCCCGAACCGTCGATCTCGTGGTGTCGCCGGGGGTCGGCGATGAGCGCCCAGATCGCCTCGGGCGGCGCCGGAATGAGCCGTTCCACTGTCTCCACATCAGCCATGGGTGACACGCTACCCGGCCACTCCCGTGAGCATCCGGTGCGGCTCGTCCACCGCTTCGGAGCGGCCCCCGGCGATCCGACCCTCTACGGTGCTCGTCCATGAGCGAAGACCGTCCGGCCTCCGAAACCGAAGCCGGCCGCCTGCGCGCGGCGACCGCGTTGCGAGCCCTCTCCCACGCATTCGCCGCGAGCGACTCGGCCGCCGATGAGCTCGAGCTCGTCGCCGACGCCGCCGGGTCCCTCGCCGCCCGCCTCGACGCGGCCCCGCGCCGCGACCGGCTCGGCCTGATGCTCGCCTACCACGAAGCGGGCGGACTCCCCGCGCACGAGACGCCGGGACTCGGCGGCCGCGCGGGCTTCGACGACCGCGCCGTGGGTGGCGCCGCCAATCCGACCGGGGTCGACACCGAGGTGACCTTCGACGGCGACGAGGTGGTGGCGACCGTGGTGCTGCGGGCCGCCTTCGAGGGCGCGCCGGGTCGGGCCCATGGCGGGATCGTCGCCGCCATGTTCGACGACATCACCGGCTACGTGATCGGGGTCCATCACACGCCCGCCTTCACCGGTGAGCTCACCGTGCGCTTCCTCGCCCCCGTGCCGGTCGGGGTGCCCCTCGCCGTGCGAGCCCGGCTGGAATCACGCGAGCGCCGCAAGCTCTTCATCACCGCCGAGGCCCGGGTCGACGACGAGGTCATCGCCACCTGCCGGGCGATCTACATCGCCGTGGATCCCGGCTCGTTCCGGGGCGCCCCCGATCCGCGCTGAGCCGCCGTCATCCGATCGGCGGGCGAATCCGGACCACACTTAGGCTCCCGCTCCCTCACCATCCGTCCCCGACCGGAGGAACCCATGCGCGTCTCCCCTGCGCTCACCCGCCGGGCCCCGGCCTTCGCTGCCGTGCTCGTGCTCGTTGTCGCCGCCGCCTGCTCATCGGGTTCGTCGGAGGCGGGCCCGGGCACCGGCGACTCCGGTTCCGCAACCACCCTCCCGGCCGCCGAAGCGGCCCAGGCGTACACGGACCCCGGCCCCTACCCGGTCGGGATCACGACGCTTGCGCTCGAGGGCGGCCAGAAGGTCGAGGTCTGGTACCCGGCGGTGAAGGGGACCACCGGCACCGACACCTACGACGTCCGGGCCCAGATTCCCGAGACCGTTCGCAACCTGCTCACCGCGAACATCCCCGCCACCTTCTCGATCGACGCCGGCCGCGACGCCGCCGTCGCCGACGGCCGGTTCCCCCTCGTGCTGTTCAGCCACGGCTTCTCCGGGTTCCGCCAGCAGTCGTCGTTCCTCACCGCCCACCTCGCGAGCTGGGGCTTCGTCGTCGCCGCGCCCGACCACTGGCAGCGCGACCTCTTCCACGTGCTCGACCGTGTGCTCGGCGGGAGCAGCGACACTCCGCCCGACCCGGTGGAGGACCTCCGCCAGACCCGGACGCTGATGGAGAGCCAGGACACCACCGAGGGCTCGCGTTTCGCCGGCCACGTGCGCTCCGACCAGGTCGTGGCCGTCGGCCACTCCGCCGGTGGCGGCACGGTCCTCGGCGTCGCCGACGACGAGGGCGTCGTCGGGTACGTGTCGATGGCCAGCGGCCTCCTGCGCTCGATGGCGTCGACCACGACCACCTCGGTGGCACCGCCCGAGCTACCCGACACCCCGAGCCTCTTCCTGGCCGGGTCGACCGACGTCGTCGTGCCCGTGGCCGAGGCGACCGAACCCGCCTTCGCCGCCGCATCACCGCCCACCCGCCTCTGGGTGATCGACAAGGTCGGTCACAACGGCTTCGACGACCTCTGCACCCTCGGTGGGGGCAAGGGCATCATCGGCATCGCCGAGGCATCGGGTCTGGGATCGTTCCTCGACGCCCAGCCGTCGTTCCGCCGCCTCGGCCAGGACGGCTGCCTGGCCCCGGCGGTGCCGGTGCGCCAGACCTTCCCGATCATCGAGCACGCGGTCACGGCCTTCGTGCGCAACGCGTTCGGTATCGACGCCGAACCGGTCGGCCTCGGACCCGATGTCGCCGGGGAGTACTCGGTGCCGGTGACGATCCGCGAGCGGCTCTCGTAGCCGAGCCGAGCGTGCCGCGGGCCGCATGCTCGCAACTCAGGGCGAGTAGGTCGTCGACTCGGGCAGCAGGAACTCGTACGGACGGCGGCGCACGCGCTGCTGCCACCACCGGTTCGCCCGTTCGACCCGCAGCAGGAGCGGGAACAGCCGGGCGTCGTCGGCAAGCATGCGGCGGGCCTCCTCGACCGTGACCGGCGGGTCGACGACCGCGTTCACCCGGGCGAGCAGCGGATCGACCCAGGGTTGGAGCCCGACCTTCATCGCGTTGGCCACGACATCGGCGAGCGCGCCCCGCGGTGTTCGCCACCGGCCCATCAGCTTCACCATCTCGCGGCGCACGACCGGACGGAGGACAACCGGGAGGATGCGGAGGAACGGGGTGAGGTCGAGCTCGGGGCGACCGCCGGCGGTGAAGGTGAACGGGGTCGTGAGGTCGAGTTGCCGGGCCTCGCCGTCATGCCACCACCAGTTGGCGAGCTGGGCGTCGACCCCGAGCCGATCGGAACCGGCGGCGACGACCGCGTCGACCACGGCACCGATGAGCGGGTGTCCGACCCGCGGATCGCCCGCCGCGAGAACCGCCGTCCCGATCTCGGCCGCCGGGAGCACCGGCTGCAGGTGGAAGCCCGCGATGCGTCCGTCGGGCCGGGGCACACCCCGCACCTCGGTATCGACGACCCGCACCCCCGCCGTCCGCAGGCCCGCGACGTAGCGCTCGACCACCTCGGCGTACGCGGCGAAGTCAGCCCGGGAGTCGAACGGCGGGAGACGCTTGCACGCGACGGTCGGGGCGTCGGCGGGCCACCCGAGGACGACGCTGATCTCGCCGTGGCCGAGGAGCCGGAGCCCGCTCGCGTCACGCGTCGCGATGGCCCGGGCCACGGCCGCCTCGACGGCGAGGAGCGTCGCGTCGTCGACCAACGAGCCGACGCGCTACTGCGAGGCCTGGGCCGCCCGGGCCTCGGCGTCGGCGTCACGGTACGGCGGGCCGAACGCGTCGATCACCACCTGCGCCAGCACGCCGTCGGGGAGCCGGGCCGGCCCGGGCAGCACCGGGCTCACCGGGGTCATCCGCTGCTCACCGACGAAGAACGGCTCGACGCCGTAGGTGACGGGCGTCGTCACCGGCAGGTGCCCGCTCCCGACCGGCACGTCGCCGTACCAGAGCGCGAGATCACCGCGGAAGCGTCCGGTCGGCGTGAACTCGGCCCGCACCACGACCTCGCCCGGCGGCAGATCGACCTCCGCCGACACCGTCGTGATCTGCGCCCCGAGGAAGTTGTTCACCCAGTGGGCGCGTCGGCCGTGGAGGTAGAGCGCGTAGCCGCCGGAGTGACCGCCGTGCCCCACGATGATGCCGTCGACGGGTTCCGTCTCGGGCACCTGCAGCACGGCCGTTACCCGGAACGCCCGGTTGCGCAGGTTGGGTGCCATGACCTCGGGAATCGAGCCGATGCCCGAGTGGTACACGTAGCGGTCGCGACGGAACCGGCGATCGCCGAAGCGGCCCGGCTGATTGTTGAGCGGCAGCACCTGGTGCCGACCCGCCTCGGCCCACCAGAGCTCCTGCAGCTCGCGGAGTCGATCCGGATGCTCGGCTGCGACGTCGCGGCACTCGGCGAAGTCCTCGGCGACGTGGTACAGCTCCCACACGTCGTCGTCGAAGGCGCGGCTCCCGGCGTCGGATCCGTCGTAGGCGAGCATCTTCGGCGGGTGGAAGACGACGGCCTTCCAGCCGTCGTGGTAGATCGCCCGCGAACCGAGCATCTCGTAGTACTGCGTCGTGCGGGGCGGCGGTGCGGCGGGGTCGCGCATCGCATCCGCGAAGCTCGCGCCGTCGAACGGTGTCTGCGCGACGCCCGCCAGCTCGCCCGGGGCCGGCACCCCGGCGAGGTCGAGCAGGGTCGGCGCCACGTCGATGGCGTGCACGTACTGGTGGCGCACCTCGCCCGGGCGTCCGAGGCGGGCCGGCCAGTGCACGACGAGGGGGTCGGTCACACCCCCCTCGTGGGTGTCGCGCTTGAAGCGCTTGAGCGGCGTGTTCCCGGCCCACGCCCAACCCCACGGGTAGTGGTTGTTGGCGTGCGGACCACCGAGGTCGTCGATCCGCCGCAAGTTCTCCTCGAGGCTCTCGGGCGCGAAGTTGAAGAAGAAGAGCTCGTTGAACGACCCGCGCGGCCCGCCCTCGGCCGAGGCGCCGTTGTCGCTCATCACGATCACGAGGGTGTCGTCGAGCTCGCCGAGCGACTCGACGAAGTCGAGCACCCGCCCCACCTGGGCGTCGGTGTGGGTGAGGAATCCGGCGTACACCTCCATCATCCGGGCGTAGAGGCGGCGCTCGTCGTCGGTGAGCGAGTCCCAGGCGGGCACCCAGGTCGGGCGCTCCGAGAGCTCGGTGCCTTCGGGCAGGAGCCCCGACGCGAGTTGACGCGCGAACACCTGCTCGCGCCAGGCGTCCCACCCGAGATCGAACTGCCCGCGGTACGGCTCGATGAAGTCGGGCGGCGCCTGGTGCGGAGCGTGACACGCACCCGGCGCGAACCAGAGGAAGAACGGCTTGTCGGCCGAGTAGGCGCGCAGGTCCTTCACGAACCCGATCGCCCGGTCGGCGAGATCCTCGGTGAGGTGGTAGCCCTCGTCGGGAGTCTTCGGGGGTCGCACCTGGGCGCCGTCCGAGACGAGGTCGGGGTGGTACTGGTCGGTCTCGCCGGCGAGGAAGCCGTAGAAGCGGTCGAACCCCTTACGCATCGGCCAGTGGTCGCGCGGCCCGCCCGGCGCCATCTCATGGGCCGGAGTGAGGTGCCACTTGCCGACGGCGAAGGTCGCGTAGCCGCCGTCGCGGAGGATCTCCGACACGAAGCCGTTCTCGGGCGGGATGTCGGCGTCGTAGCCCGGGAACCCCGACGCCAGCTCCACCACCCGGGCCATCCCGTTGTTGTGGTGGTTGCGGCCGGTGAGGAGGCAGGCCCGGGTCGGGGAGCACAGGGCCGTGGTGTGGAAGTTGGAGAACCGCAGCCCCTCGGCCGCCAGCCGGTCGAAGGTGGGGGTCGCGATGTCCGACCCGAAGCACCCGAACTGGGCATATCCGACATCATCCAGGAGAACCACGACGATGTTCGGAGCGGCCTCCGGAGCGGCCGGGAGCCCGGGCCACCAGGGTACGGAGTCCTCGAACGTCCGCCCGATGGTTCCTCCGAAGCGCTTCGCCATGACTAGTTTCTAGTTCGGATGCCCCCCTCAGCACCCCCATCGCGTCGCGTCGCGATCGTGAACGACGGCCGCTCCTACGTCGGACCGGCCCTGGCCCGGGCCCTCGCCGCCCGGGGTCACGACCTCGTCGTGGGCGACCCCGCCGAGGATCTCGTGGCCGACCTCGAGGCGGCGGGTGCCGTCGTCGTGCCCGTCGAGGGGGTCGCCGGGCTCCGCGACTCCGACCAGGCCGAGCGCCTCGCCGGGGCCGCGACCGAGAAGTTCGGACGGATCGACGCGGCCGCCGTGTTCTCGGGCCGGATCATCGGCGGACGGTTCGTCCGGTCGACGGTCGACGACCTCCACGCCCTCGTCCGAGGCTGCCTCGAGGCGCCCTACCACTTCCTCAAGGCCGTCGTACCGGTCATGACCGAGCAGCGCGAGGGCCAGATCCTGGTCATCACCAGCGCAGCCGGCGCCCGCCCCGTGCCCGGCGCACCCCTCTACTCGTCGGTCCGGGCCGCAGCAACCATGCTGGCCCGCAACGTCGCCGCCGAGGTCGCCCGCACCGGCGTACAGGTGAACGCGGTGGGCACCAACTTCATGGACTTCCCTGAGTTCGTGCGCGCGACCGGGGCCGACACTCCGGAGGGTCGCGAACGCGTCGTCGCTGACGTACCGCTCGGCCGCCTCGGCACCCTCGAGGAGTTCGCCGCCTTCTGCATGCCGTTCCTCGACGGCAGCAGCCGCTTCACCACCGGGCAGTTCGTGGGCTACGCCGGGGGCTGGGTGTGACCGGCACCGCGGGCACCCGTCCGCTCCGCAGACGCTCGTCCGTGCTCGGACTCGCGACGCTCCTCACGGTGTCGGCTCTCGCTGCGACCCTGCTCGCCTCCGCCGCCGGCGCGGCCGATCCCCTCGCCGAGATCGAGGCCCGGATCACCGCCGCCCAGGTCGCCGCCGACCGTGCCGCCGCCGCCTACGGCGCCGCCGAGACCCGAGCGGCCGAGCTGGAGGCCGAGGTCGTCCGCACCCGCCGGGCCATCGCCGACCTCCGCCGCGAATCGGCCCGCCTCCGGTCGGTCGTGCGCGAACGGGCGCTCGTCGCCTACATCGGCCGGGGCCAACAGCTCGACGGGCTCCTCGGTGACCTCGACGACGTCATGGATGCCGGTCGGCGGGCGGTGCTGCTCGACGGGGCCAACTCGCAGAGCAACGATGCGCTCGACCGCCTCCGGGCGAACCGCGAGGATCTCGCCGCCCGGGAGGACACGCTGCGGGTCCGGATCGACGAGCAGTCGCGCACCCTTGCCGCGCTCGAGGAGCAGCAGGCGGCGCTCGAGGAAAGCCTCGCCACGGCACTCCGCGAGCAAGAGGCGCTCAAGGCGCGCCTCGAGCGCGAGCGGCGGGCCCGTGAGTACGAGGCCCGACTCGCCGCCGCGCGCGAAGCCGCCCGCGCCGCCGAGGAATCCGATGGAGGCGGCGACGACGGCGGAGGCTCCGGCATCGACACCGGCACCGTGATCGGGGGTGGCGACTGGGTGTGCCCGGTGCAGGGCGCGGCCTCCTTCGCCGACACCTGGGGCTACCCGCGACCCGGCGGACGCACCCACAAAGGCGTCGACATGTTCGCCGTGACGGGCACGCCGCTCGTCGCCGTGCTGGCCGGCACCACCTTCCTGGAGAACGGCGGGGCCGGTGGCCTCGGCGTCTACCTCCAGGCCACCGACGGCAACACCTACTACTACGCCCACCTCGACGAGTTCGTCGGCGGGGCCCGAACGGTCGCCAAGGGCGAGGTGATCGGCACCGTCGGCACCAGCGGCAACGCCTACGACGCCCCGGCGCATCTCCACTTCGAGATCCGCATCGGCGGACCCAACGGCGAGCGGGTCAACCCCTACCCGACCGTCGCCGCGAACTGCTGACGCCCGCGGTCGCGTCCACATAGCCCGCCGGTAGCATCCGGCCCGTCACGACGGACGGGGGACCCGCCATGCCGGGCAGCAACGATGCGGGCGGAGGACGTCGGCTCATCGCCGCTGCGCTCGTCGCCGCGCTCGCCGTGCCCGGACTCGTCCTCGGTGCGGCGATGCCCGCCGGCGCCGCCGACCTCACCGTCACCAGCAACCGGGATGCCGGTGCCGGCACGCTGCGGGCGGCCCTCACCTCGGCCGCCGCCAATCCCGGGCCCGACACCATCACCATCCGCCCCGGCCTGGGCACGATCGCCACCTTCACCCCGCTGCGGTTCACCGCCAACGGCGATCTCGTCATCCGGGGCAACGGCGCCACCCTCGACTCCTCCGAGGCCAACGGTGGCCTCGTCTTCACCGGCGGGCGCGGCAATCTCACGGTCGAGCGACTGACCTTCGCCCGGGCCGACGTCGCCAGCCCGAACGCGGGCGCGTTGGTGCTCGTCGGGGTCGCCGGCGACCTGCTGCTCTCCGACTGCACGTTCCGGGACAACCTCGCGAGCCCTGCACCGGTCCCCCGGGCCCGGGGCGCGGCCCTCATCAAGCGCGGCACCGGAACGACGCTGGTCAACCGCTGCTCGTTCACCGGGAACGTGTCCTCCGGTCCGGGCAACACGATCATCGCCGGTGCGATCCTCGTCGAGGACGGGCCCCTCACCGTCGTCGGCTCCGACATCTCGGGCAACATCGGCAGCGCGCTCGGCGACAGCCGGGTGGCGGGCGCGATCAGCGGCGCCGGTGGACCGCTCACGCTCGTCGACTCGTCGGTCACCAGCAACATCGCCACCGGGCTCGACGACGACATCGCGACCGCCGGGGTGATGAGCCGCACCGGCCCGCTCACGATCACCAACTCCACGGTTGCCGCGAACGAGCTGCGCGGTCCGGTGGGCCGCGGCGCGGGCGGCATCTACGCCACCGGCGCCGAAGCCCAGCTCGTGTACGCCACCGTCACCGACAACACGGCCACCGGAGAGACCGCGCCCGGCGGGAAAGCGGCCAACGTGATGACGGAGGCAGGCTTCGCACCGTTCGCCAGCGTCATCGCGCCGGCTGCCGGGCTCCCCAACTGCTCGGTCCGGGGGCCGGTCGCCTCGGCCGGCCACAACTTCTCGGACGACGGCTCGTGCGGGTTGGCCGCCGAGGGCGATCGCATGAACGCCGGCGACGCCGGTCTCGGACGACTCACCACTTCCGGACGCCCCGGTCCGGTCCGGGTCCCGTCGGGCGGGAGCCCGCTCATCGACGCCATTCCCTACGACCGCTGCACGGTCGCCGG
>JBJSXF010000204.1:0-3121 GCA_046086225.1 Actinomycetota bacterium
AGTTCACCGGCTCGCTGGTCGTGATGACCCCAGTCCAGTCGCCGGCCTCGACGGTCCTCTCACCGTTGACGTCGTCCATGTCGCACTCGACATCGACCTCGACCCGGTACTGCTGGCCGCCCTTGTCGACGAGGCGAAGACCGCCGCTTCCGGCCGTGTTGCCCTGTCCGGCGTTCTGGATCAGGGTGACGGTGCCCCTGTCCGTCGTGCTGCAGTGCGTCTCGTAGACCACCGTGCCGGCCGACGTTGCCGCCAGCACGCCCACCGGCGCCATCAGAGCGACTGCCACTGCGAGTCGCGCAATTGCCTTCATGTGAAACCCCCTGAGGTTCATCGGGTCGGTGCCACCCCCGCAAGTCCTGGGCAGCACCTGTGTTTCTACTGTGAACGGCGGGCCGTGTCCACCCCAACTTTCCGGATTCTCAGCGCAAATCGCCGAAATCGGACGGATTTGGTCCGGACGGCCCAGTGCAGGGCGGCCGCGCGGCGCGTCCGGCGGCTCAGACCGAGCCGACCGGGCGGGCGGGCGCGCCGACCACCGTCGTGCCGGGCGCGACGTCGCCGGTGACGACGGCATTGGCCCCGACCCGGGCCCGCTCGCCCACGGTCACCGGGCCGATCACCTTCGCCCCGGTGCCGATGTGCGCCCCGGCGCCGATCGTGGGGCCACGGAAGTCGCCGGCCCGCAGGCCGATGGTGACCCAGGGGAAGAGCACGACGCCCGGCCCGATCTCCACGAAGCCGTCGACGACCACCTGGCCGTGCGCCAGGTAGCACCCGGGCGCCACCACGACGGGGTCGCCGATGCACACCTGGGCGAGCATCATCGCGAGCCGGTGGAGGAGGCGGGGCAGCACCGGTACCCGCAGGGCCTGGAGCCGGGCCTTGGCCCGGTAGCAGGCCGTGGCCAGGAAGGCGTCGCTCGACCAGGCGAGCCGGAGGGCGACGAGTGCGAGCGCTCCCCGTGCGCTCGGCGCGGTGCCCTTGCCTTGCATGGCGAGGGTGAGGCGCGCGTCGGCCGCGACCGCCGTGGTGAACCGGGGGTGGCGGGCGCGCACCCCGGCCAGCAGCTGTTCGCCGGGGGTGGGCGGGCGTCGGGCCATCGGACCGGCAGTCTCCCACACGCCGGGTCGCGACGGCCGCGAGGCGGCGACGGGCGGCCCAGGACGGCAGGTAGCGTCCGGCGCGCATGAGCGACACCGGCCCGCCCCGCCCGGACGACGAGGTCGCACGGCTGCGGACCCGCTACCTGGCGGTGGTCCGGGACGCGCTCACCCACATGCTCTACCGGCCGATCGACGTGCGCTTCGACCTCGCCGCCTACTCGGCGAGCGACGAGATGCGTGAGGCCGTCGCCGGCGAGCTCGCCAAGGAGGAGTTCGACTGGGCGGCGGTGCGAGCGGAGGGGCGCGACTACCCGTTCTTCGCGCAGACGATGGTCGGGGCCCGCCGTATCGAGAACGTGCAGCGCTGCGTCGAGACCGTGCTCGCCGAGGGTGTGCCCGGCGACCTCATCGAGACCGGGGTCTGGCGCGGTGGGGTGGCGATCTTCATGCGAGCGATCCTCGACGCCTGGGGCGACACCGACCGCCGGGTGTGGGCGGCCGACTCGTTCGCCGGACTGCCCGCCCCCGACGCGGCATTCCCGGCCGACGCCGAGAGCAACCTCCACACACTCAAGCCGCTCGCGGTGAGCCGGGCCGAGGTCGAGCAGAACTTCGCGCTCTACGGGCTGCTCGACGAGCAGGTGGTGTTCCTCGAGGGCTGGTTCAAGGACACCCTGCCCACCGTGCGCGACCGCACCTGGGCGGTCGTCCGGCTCGACGGCGACATGTACGAGTCCACCCTCGAAGCGCTCGAGAACCTCTACCCGGGCCTCGCGCCGGGCGGCTTCTGCATCATCGACGACTACGCGTTCGAGCCCTGCCGACAGGCCGTGGCCGACTACCGCGCCGCCGAGGGCATCACCGAGCCGATCGAGCGGATCGACTGGCTCGGCGCGTTCTGGCGCCGCGGTTGAAGCCGTGACGGGCAGCCGCGACTCCGACGCGTCGCGCGTGCTGTTCGTCCACATCATGAAGACGGCGGGCACGACCTTCATGTTGCACCTGCGCACGGTGTTCGCCCCCGAGGAGATCTATCCGGGCAAGGGACTCGACTGGAACGACCCGGACGATGTCGGGTCGTACGTCGACCTCGCCCGCCTCGCCGCGCTCCCCGCCGCCCGGCTCGACCGAGTGCGGCTCGTCGCGGGTCACTACCCGTACTCGGCGCGCCACCTCCTGCCCGGCGACGTACAGACGGTGACGATTCTGCGCGAGCCCGTGGCGCGCACGGTGTCGCTCCTCAAGCACTTCAAGCGGCTCCACCCGCCGTCACACGATCGCACGCTCCGGCAGATCTACGAAGATCCCGACCGGTTCGTCGGCTTCATCGAGAACCACCAGACCCGCGTGTTCGCGATCGAGCCCGCCGATCGTGTGCGCACCGTGCGCGAACCGATCGCGCTCGACGAGCAGCGGTTCGCCACGGCGCTGGCCAACCTGCACGCCACCGATGTGCTGGGAATCACCGAGCGCTACGAAGACTTCGTCGAGGGGCTGCGCACGCGGCTCGGCTGGTGGCCCGACGGGGTGCCGCCGGTGCCGCGGGCCAATGTCGCCGAGGAGTCCTGGGCGATCGACGACGGGCTGATCGAGCGCATCGTCGCCGACAATCGGTGGGACGTCGCGCTCTATGAGGAGGCAGTCCGGATCGTCGAGGCCGGCGCCTGACCCGGTCAGGGTGCCGGCGACGGCGGTTCGTCCGGGGTTCCGGGCGGTTCCGGGGGCCAGGCGGCGAGCAGCCGGTCCACGAGCTCGCCCGAGCGGCCGAGGCGGAACGCTTCGAGCGTGAAGGTCTCCGGGTCGAGCTCGGCGGGACCACGGGTGAGGGTTGCGAAGCCCGGGCCGATCGTGATCTCGGAGATGACGTCGGGACGGGCGGCGTTGATCGAGACGCACTTGAACAGGAGCACGCCGAGGGCGGGGGTCGCACGCAAGGCCTCGGGGACGACGAACTGGGCGCCCGACTGCCCCCAGGCCCAGTCCTCGATGACGTAGCGCCCACCGGGGCGCAGGTG
>JBJSXF010000205.1:0-3867 GCA_046086225.1 Actinomycetota bacterium
GCACGAGCTCGACTTGTTCCGCGAGGTCGATTTCGACGACGTGAAGATCTCGGTCAAGGCGTCGAACGTGCCGCTCATGATCGATTCCTACCGGTTGCTCGCCGACACGTGCGATCGGCCCCTCCACCTCGGGGTCACCGAGGCCGGGCCGTTGCCCCAGGGCCTCATCAAGTGCGTGGCCGGCATCGCAACCCTGCTCGCCGAGGGGATCGGCGACACCATCCGCTTCTCGCTCACGGCCGACCCCGTCGAGGAAGCGAAGGCGGGCCGCACGCTGCTCGAGGCGCTCGGTCTGCGGGAGCGCAAGGGTCTCGATCTCATCGCCTGCCCGTCGTGCGGGCGGGCCGAAGTCGACGTCATCCGGGTCGCGGCCGACGCCCAGGCCGCGCTCGAGGAGCGGTCGATTCCGCTCCAGGTCGCGGTCATGGGCTGCGTCGTGAACGGGCCCGGAGAAGCGCGTGAGGCCGATCTCGGTATCGCCGCGGGTCGGGGCAAGGGCCACCTCTTCGTGCGGGGCACCGTGGTGCGGGTCGTGCCCGAGGCCGAGATGGTGGCCGCCTTGGTCGACGAAGCCGAGCGGATCATGGCCGAGGGGATCGAGGCTCGCATCGCGGCCGCCGATGCCGACGCGGCGGCGATCGCGGCGGCGACGCGCGACGAACTGCTGCAGATCCAGGGTGCCGACGCGAACCATTCCGAGGAACGCGTCGCTCGCATCCGGGATCTCACCGCCGACTGAACCCCGGAGCCCGGGGCCGGTCCCCCGGCGGCCGCTGGCCCGGAGGGCGTGGTCTCAGCGCAGGCGGTCGGCGACGCCGATGCAGGCCCGCACGAGCGGCGCCGCGAACGCTTCGTTCATGCACGCCATGTGGCCGTCGTCGATGCCGACCACCCGGGCCTGCGGGATGGCGTCGGCGAGTGCGAGCTGGGTGGCGAGCGGCACGCCCCGGTCCGAATTGGTGCAGACCACGGTGGTGGGCACGTCGATGTCGCCGAGCCACGATCCGGCCCGGTAAGTGCTGAGCGAGTGCCCGGCCTCGACGAGCATGCGGAGGTCGTGACGCCGGAACTCGTCGGCGGCCCACGACGCGGTGCTCGTTCCCGGGACGACGACGCCGGGGAGTCCGGCGGGCATGCGGGTGACCGCCCCGGCCCGCAGGGCGGCGACCATTGTGAACAGCCCGGCCCGGAACGCGGCTCGGGCGGCTCGTCCGGTGAAGAACTCCCCGGCGGTGGCGCAGAGCACGAGCCCGGCGACGAGGTCGCGGTGGCGGCGCCAGAGCTGCTGGGCGACCGGTCCGCCCATCGAGTAGCCGACGGCGATGACGGGGCCGGTGTCGAGCTCAACGAGCAAGGCGGCGCAGTCGTCGGCGCAGTCGGCGATCCGGAACACCCGTTGGGAGCGCACGCCGCGGCCGTGGCCCCGCAGGTCGGGGGCCACGATGCGGAAGTGCTCGGCGAGGGGCTCGTAGGCCCGGAACCAGTTCAGGCCACCGCTCGCGCACCAGCCGTGGAGGAGGAGCAGGGTGGGGGCGCCCTCGGGGCCGGGGAGCTCGCGGACGAACGTGGTGCCCCGGCGGCCGAGTTCGACCCGACGGCCGTAGGGCACCGGTCGCCCGTCGGTGCGCGGACCGGTCGACATCGTTCGGGCGTCAGAAATCCGTCCCACGCGTAGCACCTCCCCCCGGAGCGCGAGAAACGCATCCTCCCATACCGGGGCCGGTGTCGGTGGCGAGTGGCCGATGGGAACACCCGACGTCGGCGACGCCGGGCGGAGCCCCCACTGAATCGAGCCGGGTGTTCCCCGGCGCTAGAGGATCATCCCGGCGGCGAGGGTGTCGTTCGTGGCCTCGTCGACCAGGATGAACGAGCCGGTGACCCGGTTGCGCCGGTACTCGTCGTGGAAGAGGGGCTGGGTCGTGCGCAGGCTGACCCGGCCGATCTCGTTGAGCGAGAGCGACGTGGCGTTCTCGTCGCGGCTGAGGGTGTTGACGTCGAGTCGGTACTGCAGATCGCCGACGAGGGCCCGCACCCACTTCGACGTGTGCTTCAACGCGTACTTCCCGCCGGGTGTCAGCTGCGTACGCTCGCCGAACCAGCAGAGCATCGCCTCGAGATCCTGACCGGTTCGGGCCTGGTTGTTCGGCCGACAGATCATGTCGCCCCGGCTCACGTCGAGCTCGTCGGCGAGCCGGATCGTCACCGACATCGGCGGGGTGGCCTCTTCGACCGGCCCGTCGGCGGTGTCGATCGAGGCGATCGTCGAGGTGAAGCCCGATGGCAGCACGACGATCTCGTCGCCGACCCGGTAGGTGCCGCTCGCGACCTGGCCGGCGTAGCCCCGGTAGTCGTGGAACCGGTCGTCGCGCGGCCGGATCACGTACTGCACCGGGAACCGGCAGTCGATGAGGTTGCGATCGGAGGCGATGTGCACGTCCTCCAGGTGGTGGAGGAGGCTCGCCCCCTCGTACCAGGGCATGTTCGCCGAACGCTCGACGACGTTGTCGCCGAGGAGGGCCGAGACCGGGACAAACGACAAGTCGTGCACGTCGAGCTTCGCCGCGAAGTCTCGGAATTCGTCGCGCAGGCGGTCGAAGACGGCCTGGTCGTAGTCGACGAGGTCCATCTTGTTCACGCAGAGCACCAGGTGGGGGATGCCGAGGAGCGACGCGAGGAACGCGTGGCGGCGCGACTGCTCGACGATGCCGTTGCGGGCGTCGACGAGGATCATGGCCAGGTCGGCGGTCGACGCCCCGGTGACCATGTTGCGCGTGTACTGGATGTGGCCGGGGGTGTCGGCGATGATGAACTTCCGACGGGGCGTCGCGAAGTATCGGTAGGCCACGTCGATCGTGATGCCCTGCTCCCGCTCGGCGCGGAGGCCGTCGGTGAGCAGGGCGAGGTTCATTCCCTCCTCACCTCGGAGTCGGGTGGTGTGCTCGATGGCCTCGAGCGTGTCTTCGAAGATCTGCTTCGAGTCGTAGAGCAGGCGACCGATGAGGGTCGACTTGCCGTCGTCGACCGAGCCGGCCGTGGCCAGACGCAGGAGCTCCATCAGAAGTAGCCCTCCCGCTTGCGGTCCTCAGCATTCACGGGTCGGTCCTCAGCGGTCGGGCCCGGTGCGAGTCGTCCGGGCATCAGAAGTAGCCCTCCCGCTTGCGGTCCTCCATGGCTGCCTCGGAGAACTTGTCGTCGGCGCGAGTGGCGCCCCGCTCGGTGATCCGTGACGCCGACACCTCGGCGATGACCTCCTCGACCGTTGCGGCCGCCGACTCGACCGCAGCGGTGCAGGTGGCATCACCCACGGTGCGGTATCGGACCGTGGCCTCGAAGACCTCCTCGCCATCGGCGGGCTGGAGGAAGTCGGTCACGGCCATGAGCATGCCGTCGCGGCGGAACACCGGGCGACGGTGGGCGTAGTAGATCGACGGCAGCTCGAGGCGTTCGCGGGCGATGTACTGCCAGATGTCGGTCTCGGTCCAGTTCGACAGCGGGAACACGCGGATGTGCTGACCTTTCCGGTGGCGGCCGTTGAACAGCGACCAGAGCTCCGGCCGCTGGTTCTTGGGATCCCACTGCCCGAACTCGTCGCGGAAACTGAACACCCGTTCCTTGGCGCGGGCCTTCTCCTCATCGCGACGCGCCCCGCCGAAGACGGCGTCGAACTGGTGCTGCTGGATCGCGTGGAGCAAGGGCACCGTCTGGATCTGGTTGCGAGAGGCGCGAACCCCCGTCGGGTCGACGACCAGTCCCTGCGCAATCGCCTCCTCGACCGACGCCACCACCAGGCGGGCGCCGAGTTCCGCCACGCGGCGGTCGCGATAGTCCATGACTTCAGGGAAGTTGTGGCCCGTGTCGACGTGCATC
>JBJSXF010000206.1:0-31020 GCA_046086225.1 Actinomycetota bacterium
GATCCGGATCTGGCCGTTCTCGCGGCTGGGCTCGCTGTAGCGGAGAAGGGTTCGGGATTGATGGCACGCGACGAATCAGGGAGCGCGGATCCCGGAGCCGAGGTGCGCATCGCCGGACATCGGTCGGGCGAGCCGGGCCGAACACTGCTGCGGACCATCCTCGAATGGATCGGCGTGGCGGTCGCGGCACTGCTGATCGCCACCTTCCTCCGCACGTACGTGGTCCAGACCTTTTGGATCCCGACCGGCTCGATGATCCCGACGCTCCAGGAGAACGACCGCGTCGTCGTGAACAAACTCTCGTACCGGCTCCACGGGGTCGACCGGGGCGACATCATCGTGTTCACCACGCCGCCCGGGGTGCCCGAGGATTACAAGGACCTCGTGAAGCGAGTGATCGGCCTGCCCGGTGACACCGTGGAGGGGCTCAACGGTCGCGTGCTCGTGAACGGCAAAGTGCTCGACGAGTCGTACCTGCCCGAGGGAACCTCGACCAGTCAGTTCGGCCCGAAGATCATCCCGCCGAACTCCTTCTGGGTGATGGGCGACAACCGCTCGAACTCGACCGACTCCCGATCCTTCGGGCCGATCCCGAAGCGCTCGATCGTCGGGCATGCGGTCCTGCGGATCTGGCCGTTGCGGCGCTTCGGCCTGCTCTGAGCGCTCAGCGTTCGCCCCATTCGCCGACGACGGCGACCATCCGCTCGGGCCGATCGCAGTAGACCGCGTCGATACCCATACCGAGCGCGGCGCGCAGGTGCCGGGTCTCCTGGGTGTCCCACGCGAACGCCAGAACCCCGAAACGGTGGAAGAGCGAGACGAGCCCCGCGGTCCATTCCGTGTGGTGGAGATTCATCGCGTCGATCCCCGCCGCCCCCAGATCGTGCGCGTGCCGCTCGAGCGGCGCCGACACCTCGGCCCGCCGCACCGAGTGGACGAGGCGCACCCGCGGTTCGGCCCGCACGGTGGTGAGCAGTCCGAGATCGGGCGAGCAGAGCCAGAGGCGTTCGAGCGCCCCGTGGGCGGCCGCCACTTCGAGCAGCGGCGCGGTGGCCGCCGGGTCCTTCACGTCGACCGAGCACTCGAACACCGAGCCGAGCTGCCCGTAGACCTCGTCGAGGCGGGGGATCCCGTGCTCCGCGAGCTCCGCGGCCGGGGTCCGGTCGATCCGGATCCGGCGGCGGCCGCGGCCGATCACTGCGTCGTGGCTGCAGACCACGAGACCGTCCCCGCTCAGCCGCACGTCGGTCTCGATGCCTCCGGCGCCGAGGGTCAACGCCCGGGCGAAGGCCGCCAAGGTGTTCTCGGGCTCCTCGATCCGGGCACCCCGGTGAGCGAACGTGATGACGGCCACGAGGAGGCATGGTGCCACGCGATCGGTGGCCGCTCCCGTCCCGGCCCGTCCGGCCCCGGGAACCCCTCAAGGCGGCCGGGTGCGCTGCCGATTGGAGTTCAGCGGCGATCCTGACGCCGACCCGGAGGAGGAGTCCCGTGACGACGATCCGAGCGAGCTGCCCCGTGTGCGGCGACGTCCAGCTCACCGCGGCCGACGTCACCGTGCGGGTCTGCGCCGACGACGATCGCGGCACCTACTGCTTCCGGTGTCCGACGTGCGCCGACCGGGTCGTCAAGGATGCGAGCCGTCGGGTGGTCGATCTGCTGGTCGCGGGGGGCGTGCCGCTCGACGTCTGGCGTCTGCCGGCGGAGCTCGAGGAGCCCCGATGGGACGGGGCAGCGATCGACGAGCGGGAGATCGAGGCCTTCGGTCGCCTCCTCGATGCGGAGGACTGGTTCGATCGACTCGCTGCCGAGGTCGGGGGAGTCGACGACCGCTGACCGCTACCTTGGGGCGGTGGCCTGGATCCTGATCCCGACCGTCGCCGCCGTCGGAGCGGTGGTGCTGGCCGGACGGGCGGCCGCGGTCCACCGGGAGTTCGTACGGACCCGGGCCACGGCCGATGAATGGGCGGGAGATGTCAGGCGGGCCCGCGAGCAGCTGGAGCTCGACCGGCGCTCCGTCGCCCCGCAGGAGTCTCGTGCGGCACCGGAGCGGAACCGATGAGCCTCGGTCCGATGGAGATCATGGCGATCCTGGTGGTCGCGCTCATCGTCTTCGGGCCGAAGCGACTGCCCGAGGTGGGGCGCCAGGTCGGCTCAGCCGTCCGTGAGCTCCGGCGCATGCAGGAGACCGTGCGCGCCGAGCTGCGGGACGTGATGGCCGAGCCCACTGCGGCCGGCCCGGACGCCGAGCCGCCCGAGCCCGCCGATCACGGCTCGGTCCCGCCCGAGATGCTCCCGGCGACCGGTGCGGTCGCGAACGAGTCGCGGGAAGACGACTTCACGCCACCGCGCACCTTCTCCTGACGTCGGATGGTCACGACCCGGACGCCGGACGGCACGATGACGATCGTCGAGCACCTCGGCGAGCTGCGACGGCGGGTGATCATCTGCGTCGTCGCAACCGCTGTGTGCGCCGTGGTCGTGTTCGCGCTGTACGAGCCGATCCTCCAGTTCCTGTCGGGCCCGTACCGTGAGCTGACCCGGGGCGACCGCGGCTGCGGCGGCACCCGGAACGAGGGCTGCGACCTGATCGTGACCGGACCGCTCGAGCCGTTCATGGTTCGGATCCGGATCGCGGGCTACGGCGGCCTGGCCCTGGCCGTGCCGATCGTGGCTTGGCAGATCTGGCGTTTCGTGACCCCGGCGTTGCACCGGAACGAGCGGCGTTACGGGCTCTTCTTCGGCCTCGCGGCCGTGGTGCTCTTCGCCGCCGGCGCGGTGGCCGCCTGGTTCACGATCGGAGAGGCGCTGTCGTTCCTCTTCGGGATGGGAGGAAGCTCGCTCCAGCCGTTCGTGACCGCCGATCGCTACCTCACCCTGGTGGCACTCATGCTCCTCGCCTTCGGTGTCGCCTTCGAGTTCCCGCTCCTCGTCCTGGCCTTGCTCCTCACCCGGGTGGTCACCACCCAGCAGCTCCGCCGGGCCCGGCGCTGGGTCGTGGTGGGGATCACGGTCTTCGCCGCGGTCATCACCCCGAGTCAGGACCCGGTTTCCCTATTGTTCATGGCGGTCCCGATGTACGTGCTGTACGAGGTGGCCATCGTCATCGGACGGATGGCGAAACGATGAGAGACGGAATCCGGCCGCGTCGGTCCGGTCCGACGGAGGGAGCGCGACCATGAGCAACCGGAACCGCACGCCGGTCCGGCTCGGACGGTCACGGCAGGAGATCGTCACGGCGGCCGCGGTCGGCACGGCGATCGTCATCCTCTCCGCCCTGGCCGTCTGGCTCATCCGCCCCGGCACCCCGGGTGTGCCGGGGTGCGGCGGTCTCGCGGCCCGCCAGCCGCGGGCGGCGCTCCTCTTCGCCCTCGTGGTGATCGCGGCGATCATCGTCGTCGTCCGCTTCCGCCGTCGGCCGATTCGCCAGCTCTCGAACCGGGTCTCGATCGCGATCGGACTCGGGGGCGTCGCCGTCGTCGCCGTCATCCTCGGATTCGTGTGGCCGGGTGGGCTCCTGCGCGACTACGGCGTTCCGTCGATCCCGAATCCGCCGACCCCGCCGTCGACGCCGGCGACCTCGGCCCCGGCCGGCCCGACACCCACCACTCCGGCGCCGACGCCCACCACCGTCGCAGCACCGGCCCCGACCGGACCCTCCGGAGGGTGACCTCATGGCCGATGGCTTCCGCGAAACGTTCACGCGGAACCGGCCGTTCCCTCCCGACCCGTTCCAGCTCCGCGCGTTCGCCGCGCTCGATGCGGGTCGTTCGGTCCTCGTCGCGGCGCCCACGGGATCGGGAAAGACCCTCGTCGGCGAGTACGCGGTCGAGCAAGCGCTCGCGGCCGGTCGCAAAGCCTTCTACACGACCCCGCTGAAGGCGCTGTCCAACCAGAAGTTCGGCGACTTCGGTCGCATCTTCGGTGCGGCCCGGGTCGGGCTGCTGACGGGCGACACCGCGATACGGGGCGATGCTCCGGTCGTGGTCATGACGACCGAGGTGCTCCGCAACATGATCTACGCAGAGTCCCCGGCCCTCGAAGGGCTCGGAGTCGTGGTCCTCGACGAGGTTCATTACCTCCAGGATCCCTCGCGCGGTGCGGTCTGGGAGGAGGTCATCATCCACCTCCCGGCGGCGGTGACCATCGCTGCGCTGTCGGCCACCGTGTCCAACGCCGAGGAGGTCGCGGAATGGCTCCGGAGCGTGCGGGGCGAAACCGAGACGGTGATCGAGGAGCGGCGGCCGGTCTCCCTCGTCAATCATTACCTGGTGGGCGACCGGTCGGCCGAGCGACCGCACCTGTTCCCGACTTTCGTCGGAACGGGCCCCGAGCGCCGACCGAACCCTGAGGTGCTGCGCCTCGTGACCGGTTCCGCACCCCGACGGGGCGCGACCGGACGGCGGCGCCTCTTCCGCCCCTGGCGGACCGAAGTGGTCGACCTGCTCGCCGAGGAGTCGATGCTGCCCGCCATCGTCTTCGTTTTCTCGCGCAGCGGCTGCGACGAGGCCGTCGATCAGCTGATGGCCGCCGGAGTCGGGCTCGTCTCGGCCGAGGAGCGCCGCGCCCTGCGGTCGATCGCCGAACGGCGACTCGACGGACTCAGCGACGACGATCTCGACGCACTCGACTACGGACCGTGGATCACCGGCTTCGAGGCGGGCGTGGCGGCCCACCACGCCGGCATGGTCCCACCCATGAAAGAGGCGGTCGAGGAAGGTTTCGCCTCCGGACTCCTCAAGGTCGTGTTCGCCACGGAAACCTTGGCCCTCGGCATCAACATGCCGGCCCGAACCGTCGTCATCGAGCGGCTCTCGAAGTTCACCGGCGAGCAGCACCAGATGCTGACCGCCGGCGAGTACACCCAGCTCACCGGGCGGGCCGGCCGCCGGGGCATCGATCGGGTCGGCAACGCGGTCGTCCTCTGGGACCCCTTCGTGCCGTTCGACCAGGTCGCCGCGCTCGCCTCTCGCCGGACGTCGGCGCTCACCTCGTCGTTCCGACCCACGTACAACATGGCTGCCAACCTCGTGCGGCGCTACTCGCCGGAACACGCCCGTCGGCTCATCGCCTGCTCGTTCGCCCAGTTCACGGCCGATCGCGAGGTGTTCGCCGCGGAACGCGAGATCGAGCGGCGCCGGGCCCGGCTGACGGCCGAGCGGGCGGCGGCGGCGGCCATCGGACCGGGGCTCGACGAATACCGTCGACTCGTCGCAGCGGCGGACGCCCCGGGAGTCGGGTCCGGCCCGACCCGGATCGATCGGCTCCGACCCGGCGATGTCGTCGAAGTGGCCCGCCGCGGCGGTCGCGCCGTCGTGCTGAAGCACGAGAGCGGCCGGAGCGGGAATCGGGTGCTCGCGATCACGACCGGTCGCAACCTGATTCGCCTGGGCGCGGGAGATCTCCGAGGCGCCGGGCGGGTGGTCGACGCCATCGAGCTCCCACGTCCGTTCGCGCCCCGGAGCGCCGCGTTCCAGCGCGCCGTGGTCGCTGCGCTGCGGGCCCGGCCCGAGGCCGCAACTGATGCCGGAGATGCCGATTCGGCGTCTGCAGCACCGGGGAATCCGACCGACCATCCGCTCCACGGTCATCCGGGTCTCCGGGCGGCACTGGCCGCAGCCGAACGGGCCGACCGCAGTGAGCGCGACCTCGCCCGACTCGAACGCTCCACGGCCCGGCGCGAGGACGGGCTGTCCCGCCGCTTCGATCGGGTGCTCGGGATCCTCGGCGCCTGGGGCTACGTCGAAGGATGGGAGCTGACCTCGGCCGGCGGGATCCTCACCGGTCTCAACACCGAAGCGGACCTCGTGCTCGCCGAAGCACTCCGCGAAGGCCATCTCGACGGATGCCGGCCACCCGAGCTCGCCGCGCTCGTCTCCTGCTTCACGTTCCGCCGACGGGGACCGGAGCGCAACGCGCCACCGCCGCGCTGGCCGTCCACGTCCGTGGCGCGCCGAGCCCGGGCGATCGACGGAATCTGGCGCGACCTGCGGGTCGCCGAGCATGAAGCCCATCTGCCGATCACCGCCCGCCCCGATCCCGGATTCGTCGGCGGGATCCACGCCTGGGCGGCCGGCGAAGAACTCGCGGAAATCCTGGAAGACGAGGAGATGACGGGTGGCGACTTCGTCCGCAGCGTGAAGCAGACGATCGACCTCCTCGCTCAGCTCGCGGCGGTGGCGCCCGATCCGACGACCGCGGCAGCGGCGAGGGCTGCCGCGGCGGCGTGCGACCGCGGCGTGGTCGCCGCGTCGGCCGCGGCGACGGAGGCCTGAGTGGGTATCCGGCCCGGCCAGTCCTGGGGCGAGCCACTCGACCCGGGGGGCCCGACTCCCGTTGCGGTCTCCGGCAACGACCGCGACCTCGCCGGAGCCGTGGCTGCCGCTCCGGCGGGCACCCTGTTCCGCTTCGAACCGAGCCCCGAGTCGGACGTGGCCCGGGGAATCGGACTCGATGGTCGATCCGCCCGGGGCACGGTGTTGACCCTCGATGCGCTCGCGCTCGGGGGCGGGTCGGTGGCGACGAACGCCGTGATCATGGGCTCGCCCCCCGACCGGATCCATGCGCTCTCGCGCCGGTTCGCAGTGACGGTCACGGTGGACGGCCGGACCGTCTTCCGGGGCCGGGCGACCACCGTTGTCGTGGCGACGGGGGAGTTCCTACGCGGTCGGGATCTCTCACCCCGCGGGCATCCCGGTGACGGCCGGGCGGAGGTCCAGATCTATGCCCTGCCCGCCGGGGAGCGGCGTGCCTCCCGGAGGCGCCTGCGGGCGGGCACCCATCTGCCCCACGCCCGGATCATCCAGGCGACCGGACGACGGATCGGGTTGGAGGCCCGCCGACCCCGGCCACTGGAGATCGACGGATTCGCCTCGGCGCCCGCCGCCACCCTCGACGTGGAGGTCGTTCCCGGGGCGTTCCGAGTGCTCGTCTGACCCGCCCGGCCATGCGCGGCGGCGCCGGGGCGCGTCGCTACGATCGAAGTCCCCATGCTGTACGCCCCGGAGACCTTCACCGAAGCCGAGGCAGCGACTCTCCGGCCGTACTTCACCAATCTCGACAGTCCGGTCTTCGCGCTCACGAATCTGCCCGAGGTCGTGAAGGGTGCCCTCTTCGCCCGGTACTCGCGCTCCGACAAGAGCCTTCGCCGCCTCTTCCTCGACGAGTTCGTCGGCGATCTCGATCTCACCGGTGATCTCACGGTCGACGCGACCGTGGGTCTGCGCCGGGCCGAGCAGCTCTACGAGCGGGTCTTCCTCGAGTACGGCGACGACTCGGTGGCCCAGCTCGGTGGCGTACACCTCGCCTGCGAGCAGGCGTCGAACCTCCTGACCAAGGTCCTCGAGTGGGGTCGGCTCATGTCGTACCTCGAGCAGTCGACGCGTTACATCCCGTACGACTCCCGGCTCCTCGGGCGATACCGATACCTACGCCCGTCCGACATCTGTCAATCCCGGTTCGCCGCTCGGTACATCGCCGACCTCGATGCCGCCTTCGATGCATACAGCGGGTTGCTTCCCCGGATGACGGAGTGGGCCCGGGAGCACCATCCGAAGGATCCGGGAGACTCCGACTTCGTCTACAAGCAGACGGTGAAGGCGAAGGCCTGCGACACCGTCCGGGGGCTCCTCCCGGCCGCCACGCTCTCGAACGTCGGCATCTACGGGAGCGGCCAGGGCTTCGAGGGTCTGCTGCTGCGGATGCGCGCCCACCCGCTGCCCGAGGCCCGCACCTACGCCGATCTGATGCTCGAGGAACTCCGGAAGGTCATTCCCTCGTTCCTCGTGCGGGTGGATCGGCCCGACCGGGGCGGCGCCTGGGCGAACTACCTCGAACGCACCCGGGAGGACACGGCCGCGATCGTCGCCCGGATCTTCCCGGACGAGGCTCGAGGCGCGAGCGAATCGGTGACCCTCGTCGACTGGGACCCGGACGGCGAGGACAAGGTGCTCGCCGCGATCTGCTACCCGCATCTCGCGCTGCCCGAGGATCGGATACTCGACCGGGTGCGCCGACTCGGCGCCGACGAGCGCATCGCCCTCATCAGGGCCTACGTCGGCGAGCGGAGCAACCGCAGGCACAAGCCGGGCCGGGCGTTCGAACGCACCGGATACCGCTTCGACGTCCTCGGTGACTACGGGGCCTTCCGCGACCTCCAGCGCCACCGGATGCTGACGATCGAATGGCAGACCCTGAGCCCCCGGCACGGCTACGACGTCCCCGATGCCGTCGAGGAAGCGGGAGCGACCGAAGAGTACGCCGAAGCCATGGAGCGCTCATGCGACCTGCACGACGCTCTGCGGCCCGAGTTCCCCGACCAGGCGGCCTATGCCGTCGCACTCGGCTACCGCATCCGCTACGCCATGCAGATGAACGCCCGAGAGGCGATGCATCTCTGCGAGTTGCGGAGCTCGCCGCAGGGTCATCCGACCTATCGGCGGGTGGCCCAGGAGATGCACCGGCTCATCGCCGAGCAGGCGGGGCACCGGGCCATCGCGGCGGCGATGGCGTACGTCGATCACGAGGACCACGCGCTCGGACGTCTGGCCGCCGAACGGGCCGCCGAGGCCCGGCGGGTCGCCCGGGGCTGACCCCGGCGGCGCGACCGGTCCGTCCGGAAGCGTCGTTATACTCCGCGCCCCCGCGGGCCGGGTGCACGCCGGATCTCCGGTCCGATCCCGCTCCGACGATCCCGACGAACCTTCCACGTCCGGGTGCCCGACCGGAAACGGTCCGGGCCCGGCCCCCGAATCCGCGAACCGCAGAGGCATGAGATGAGCGAAGACGACTTCGACGAGAGCGAGCTCGAAGGAGACGTCGACGAGGAGTTGCTCGACGACGACCTCGACGATGCGCTCGACGATGCGCTCGACGATGACGTCGACGAGGCCATCGATCCCGAGCTGCTCGACGATGCGCTCGAGGAGGTCGTCGAGCCCTCCCCGATCACCGGCGCGCTGATCGAGGGAGCGGGTGAGCATCAGCCCAGCACCGAGGAGGAGGACGACGACGTCGTCGACCTCGAGGAGGAGCGCCACCCAGACGACGTCGAGGAGGCGCTCGACGTCGTGCTGCGGGAGAAGACCGCCGCGAGCGGGCTCGAGGGTGAAGAGGAAGACGAGGAAGAGGTCGACGAGCCCGGCGAGACCGGAACCAAGATCGTCCCCCGGCGCGAGAACGAGTTCCTCTGCAAGAGCTGCTTCCTCGTGCTGCCTCGCCACCAGCTCGCCGACGAGGAGCGGATGTTCTGCCGCGATTGCGTCTGAATCCGGGTCGGGGTTCCGGGGTGGCCCGGCTCGCCGCCGCCGCCCTCTCCGGTGTGCTGGCCGCGGTCAGCCGGCCGCCGCTCGACGTCGGTCCGCTCATGTTCGTCGCGCTCGTCCCGCTGTTTCTCGCCTGGTCGGGCTGCTCGATCCGAACGCGGAGCGTCCTCGCCTTCACCGCGGGTGCCGTCTACTACGCGGTCACCTGCTCGTGGATGCGCTATTTCGGCACCGTCGCGGTCATCCCGTTCGTCGTCGCCTGCGCGGCCTATTGGGCCGCGGTCGGGGCGGGAGTCGGCTGGCTCGCCCGGCGCCGGATCGCCGGCCCTTTCGTCACCGCTGCACTCTGGGTCGTCGCCGATGCCGGTGTGTCGCGGTACCCGTTCGGCGGGATCTCCTGGGGTGAGGTCGGGTACTCCCTCCACGACCTCGTTCCGGCCCGAACCCTGGCGGGCGTGGGCGGGATCGCGCTCGTCACCTTCGCCGTCGTCGCAGTCAACGGATTCGTCGCCGACCTCGTCCGGGCGCGAGGGGCGACGCGAGCCTCCCGGACGCTGGCCGGGCTGGCCGCCATCGTGGTGGTGGCGACCGCGGTGACCGTCACCCGGACCCCGCCCGCACCGACCGCACGGTTCCGTGTCGCGCTGGTGCAGGGCAACGACCTCAACCGAGATCTCACGGCGGCCGAGGCGTCCGACCGGTATCTCACCCGGAATCACCTCCGGCTGGCCGAAGAAATCCGCGATCCGGTCGACCTCATCGTCTTCCCCGAGTCGTCGATGGACGGCGATCCCCGGTCCGACCGGGAGATCGCGACGGCGTTGGCGCGCCTCGCTCGCCGCCACGACGCCTGGGTGCTCGCCAACGCGACCGTCGATGCCGACGCCACCGGTATCCAGGCCGAAAACCTCGACGTGCTCTTCGCGCCCGACGGTCGGGTCGCCGGCACCTACGCCAAGCGGCACCTCGTGCCCTTCGGCGAGTACGTGCCCTTTCGCCGCATCGTCACCGCGGTCGTGCCTGCAGCCGGCGAGGTCGCCCGCGATTACCGGCCCGGTCCCGGGCCGGTCCTCTTCCGGATCGACGGCACGCCGATGGCACCGATCATCTGCTTCGAGTCCGCCTTCGGGGCCGAGGTGCGCCCCCTCGTTGCCGAGGGCGCCGAGGCCCTCCTGCTCGTCACCAACAACCGCTCGTACCGGCGGTCGGGCAACTCGGCCCAGCACGTCGCGATCGGGCAGATGCGGGCCGCCGAAACCGGGCGCCCGCTCGTCCATTCGGCCATCTCGGGGATCAGCGCCCTCATCGACGCCGACGGCGTCGTCCGGGCCCGGACGGAACTGTTCGAGCCCGCAGTGCTCCGGGGAACGCTGACGACGACGACCGGAACCACGCCGTACGTGCGGTTCGGACCCTGGTTCGGGATTCTCTGCCTGGTCCTGGTCGGCGTCCTCGTCGGCCTCGGCCTGCGGCGGAGTTGGAGACCGACCGTAGACTCCGGACCGTGAGCGACGCGTCCCGGCTGGGCCCCCTCGACCTCCTCGTCATGGCCCCGATCGGCGCCGGGCTCATTGCCGTCGAAGAGGGTCCGGAATTCGTGGCCCGCTGCGTGCGCCGCGGGCGGGAGACGGTCGAACGCCAGATCGTCACGGCGCGGGGCACGGGGCAGCTGGTCGTGGCCTTCGGGGTGCCGATGCTGAAGCAGCGCATCACGAGCCTCATCGACCGCTCGTCCTCGGCCCCGACGGTCGCACCGCAGCCGGAGTCGAAGGCCCCGCAGGCGACGGAGGCTCCCGAACCCGGCCCGACGGTCGCGGCCGCGCCCGCCGCCGAGACGCTCCCCATCGCCGCGTACGATGAGCTCTCCGCTTCGCAGGTGGTCGAGCACCTCGACGGGCTCGGCGCCGCCGAGCTCGCGGCGGTGCGGGCGTACGAGACCGTGCACCGGGGCCGCCGGACCATCCTCGGCCGCATCGAGCAGCTCGCGGGCTAGGCCATGGAAGCGGCTCGGCGGGCGACGACCGCCGACCTCGAGCACCTCGTCGGGCTCGCCACCCGACTCCGGACCGAGCTGGCGGAGGAGCGCGGTGGCCCCCTCTGGGCGCTCCGGGAAGCCGTGGCCGATCCCGGGGCTCGTTTCGCCGAACTCCTCACCGACCCGCATGCGTGCGTGGTGGTGGGCACCATCGACGGCATTCCGGTCGGGTACGCCACGGCTGTCATCGAGCCGCTCCGTGACGGATCCCGCCTCGGCATCATCGAAGAGTGTTTCACCGAGCCGGGCGCTCGGGCCGTCGGTGTCGGCGAGGCGATGCTCGACACCGTCGTCGGTTTCTGCTCGGCAGCCGGTTGCGGGGGGATCGACGCAACCGCCCTCCCCGGGCACCGTGAGGCGAAGAACTTCTTCGAGCGAGCCGGCTTCACCGCCCGCCGCTTGGTGATGCACCAACCGCTCGGCCCGGCATCCGGCCCGGGTCCGGGCATCGGGCCCGGTTAGCCTCCGGCTCCGATGACGTCGACCGAGAGCGATCGCACCGCTGAATCCGTGGTCTGGGATCTCGCCCCGCTGCTCCCGGCTGCGGGCGACGAGGGGCTCCGTGAGCTCCTCGACCGGGCCGAGGCCCGGGTCGCCGACTGCGAGGGCTGGCGGGGCCGCATCGCCGACATCGACACCGACGGCCTGGCCGCGCTCGTGGATGCGATCGCCGAGATCGGCGATCTGCTGGGCCGAGCCGAGAGCTTCGCCGGCCTGGCATTCGCGGCCGATACCACCGACCCGGCGCTCGGAGCCCGGATGCAGCTCGTCGACGAGCGGGCGACGCGGATCGGCACCCGGCTCCTGTTCTTCGAACTCGAATGGGCGGCGCTCGCGGAGGAGCGGGCCGAGGCGCTTCTCGCCGACGATCGCCTCACCCCCGCCCGGCATCACCTGCGTTCGGTGCGGCGCTACCGGACCCACCTGCTCTCCGAGGCGGAGGAGATCATCCTCTCCGAGAAGGCCCTCACCGGACGCGGCGCCTGGCAGCGGCTGTTCGAGGAGCAGGTCTCGGCCATCACGGTCGACCTCGCGGATGGCGTCGGCACGCTTGAGGCCGCGCTCGGTCGGCTTCATTCCCCCGACCGCGACGATCGGCGATCGGCCGCCGAGGCCGTCACCGACGCGCTGGCGCCCGGACTGCGAACCCGCACGTTCATCATGAACACCTTGCTGGCCGACAAGTCGGTCGACGATCGCCTGCGCCGTTACCCGAGCTGGATCGCCAGTCGGAACCTCGCCAATGAGGCGAGCGATGCCTCGGTGGAGGCGCTCGTGGCCGCGGTCCGGGCCCGGTACTCGATCCCGCAGCGGTGGTACGCGCTGAAGGCGCGGCTGCTCGGCCTCGATCGGATCGCCGATTACGACCGGATGGCGTCGGTTGCCGAGGCCGATGCTCCCTACGGCTGGTCGGAGGCCCGGGATCTCGTCCTCGATGCGTACGGCTCCTTCTCCGGAGAGCTTGCCGACGTCGCCCGTCGGTTCTTCGAGGACGGCTGGATCGATGCCGCAGCGCGTCCCGGCAAGCGGCCGGGTGCGTTCTGTGCCTACACGGTGCCGTCACACCACCCGTACCTCCTCCTCAACTGGACGGCGCGTCGCCGGGACGTGCTCACCCTCGCTCACGAGCTCGGTCACGGCGTCCACGCCTATCTGGCCCGGGAACAGGGGATCTTCCATCAGTCGACCCCGCTGACCCTGGCCGAGACGGCCTCGGTCTTCGGCGAGACCGTGACCTTCGGACGCCTGCTCACCGAGGTGAGCGATCCGGCCGAGCGGTTGGCTCTGCTCGCCGCCAACCTGGAAGACCAGATCGCCACGGTTTTCCGCCAGGTGGCCATGAACCGGTTCGAGGATTCGATCCACACCGCCCGCCGCGACGAAGGCGAGCTCTCGAGCGACCGGATCGGTGCGCTCTGGGCCGCGTCCCAGGAAGAGATGCTCGGAGACGCGGTCGAGGTCACCGCCGGCTACCGCTCCTGGTGGTCGTACATTCCGCACTTCATCGGCACACCGGGCTACGTCTACGCCTACGCCTACGGTCAGCTCCTCGCCCTCTCGGTGTACGCCCGGTTCGAGGCGGAGGGGGAGGCGTTCGTTCCTCGGTACCTCGAGCTGCTCCGGGCCGGGGGATCGATGGCTCCGGAGGATCTCGGTCGGATCGTCGGCGTCGATCTCGCCGATCCCGGCTTCTGGGACCGCGGACTCGACATCATCGAACGCCGACTCGCCGAGACCATCGCGGCCGCCGAGGCCGCAGGGAGGATCTGACATGGCACTCCGCGTGATCCAGTGGAGCACCGGCAACGTGGGCCGGGCGAGCCTGCGGTGCATCATCCGGCATCCGGACCTGGAGCTGGTCGGGGTCTACGTCCACTCGGCCGACAAGGTCGGGGTCGACGCCGGAGAGCTCTGCGCCCTCCCGCCGACCGGGGTGCTCGCCACCGACGACGTCGACGCATTGCTCGCGCTCGGTGCCGATTGCGTCTGCTACACGGCCACCGCCGATCTCCGGCCGATGGACGCGATCAACGACATGACCCGGATCCTCGCGTCGGGTGCGAACGTCGTCTCGAGCTCGGTCGTCGCCGGGGTGTGGCCCGACCACCTCGATCCCTCGATGCGTGATGCGCTGGACCGGGCGTGCCGGGAGGGCAACTCGTCCTGGTTCACCTCCGGGATCGATCCGGGGTGGGCGAACGACATCCTCCCGCTGCTCCTCACCGGCACGTGCGAGGAGGTCGAGCACCTCCGGGTGATGGAGATCATCAACTACCGGCACTACGAGCAGCCGACCGTGCTCTTCGACACGATGGGTTTCGGGCAGGCGCTCGACGCCAAACCGCTCCTCCTCATCCCCGGGGTCCTCACGTTCGCCTGGGGTGGGGTGCTGCGGATCCTCGCCGCCGGACTCGGCGTCGAGATCGAGGAGATCCGGGAGGTGCACGAGCGACGGCCGGCACCGGAGCGGATCGATCTCGGATTCGGTGTCGTCGAGGCGGGCACGACGGCCGCGCTGCGCTTCGAGGTCCAGGCGATCATCGACGGTGAACCGCGGATCGTCATCGAGCACGTGACCCGGCTCGACGACGATCTGTGCCCCGACTGGCCCCAGCCGATCGGGGCCGGGGGATACCGGGTCGTGGTGACCGGGATCCCGAGCTACCAATGCGACATCCAGCTGGGCGGACCGCCCGAGCTCGGCGACCCGGGCGTGGTCGGCACCGGTGGTCGCATCGTCAACGCGATCCCGGCGGTGTGCGCGGCCGAGCCCGGACTGCTCTCGGCGATCGACCTGCCCCAGATCACCGGACGCGGCACTATGCGGACCGGACGATCGTAATATCGGCACTGTGACGAAACTCGCCTGCGGCTGGTGCGGACGCCCGATGGCGGCTCCGGTCGGACCGGGTCGCCCCCGGCGGTTCTGCCGGGCATCCTGCAAGCAGCGCGATTACGAAGCCCGCCGTCGGGCCCGCGAGCTCGGCTTGGGGGAGCACGAACTCGTCATCACCCGGAGCCAGCTCGCCGAGGTGCTCGATCGGCGCTTCCTGCTCGCCTGCTCGGCCGAGGATGTCGAACGCGATCTCGGGACCGGCGATCTCGGTGTCGGCGACGCGCTCGCGGCCCTGCTCACTGCGGTCCACGACTTCCTCGCGTTCGAGCCCGCCGACGGCGGGGGAGCGGTGACGTGAGCGCCGACACTGTGACAACCTTCTTCGCGCTGCTCGCCCTCGCGAGCCTCGGCTTCGTCCTCGCAACGGCGGGCGCCCGGCTGCTGCGCCGGCGCGGCCCGTGGTGGGACCGGCTCGTCGCAACCGTCGGCCCATCGGGGCTCGTTCTCGCCGCATTCGTCGCGGTGGTCGCCACGCTCGGGAGCCTCTATCTCTCAGAGGTCGCGAACTTCCCGCCCTGTCGCATGTGCTGGTACCAGCGCACGGCGATGTACCCGCTCGCGGTCATCCTCGTGCTGGCTGCGATCCGCCGGGATGTGGCAGTCGTGCGCTACGCCCGTCTCCTCGCCGTCATCGGCGCGGCGATCTCCGGTTACCACGTCCTCCTGGAACGGTTCCCGGCGCTCGAGACGGGGGCATGCGAGGTCGACAATCCCTGCTCGATCGTCTGGGTCCGTCATCTCGGGGTCTTCACCATCCCGTTCATGGCCGGATCCGGGTTCTTGGCCATCATCGCGGCGACCGCCCTCGCAGCGGCCGCCGCCCGATCCGAGGAGCACTCACCGTGAGCTCACCCACCGCACCGAAGCAGACCGGGGCCGGACTGCCGGGCTCCGCGAAGCGGCGCATTCCCTTCGTCGCGATCGTCGGCGCCGTCGTCGTGGTGGCCGGCGTCCTCGCGATCATCCTGAGCCGGGGGAGCGACGACCCTGCTCCGGCGGGCACGGAGCAGACCCGACCGGTGGTCGTGACCGGTTCCCCCCTGCCCGAGTACGAGGCCGACGCCACTCCCGACCCCGCCGTCGGGAAGGAGATCCCGGGCCTCGCGGGGGAGAACTTCGCCGGCGATCCCGTGCGGATCGCCCCGAACGGCAAGGCGAAGGTCGTGATCTTCGTCGCCCACTGGTGTCCGCACTGCCAACGAGAGGTGCCCATCCTCGCCCCGGACCTCCGGGACGAGCCGCTCCCGGCCGGCGTCGAGGCCTTCGCGGTGTCGACCGCGGTCGATCCCGCCGCACCGAACTACCCGCCGTCGGAGTGGCTCGCCGGAGTCGACTGGCCGACCCCGATCCTCGCCGACGATGCCCAGCGGAAGGCGTCGACTGCGTACGGACTCAGCGCCTTCCCGTACTTCGTCTTCGTGAATGCCGACGGCACGGTTTCGTCCCGGGTCACGGGCGAGATCCCGGTCTCCGAGTTCCGGTCGCGGATCGCCGACCTGGAGCGGTGAACGGATTCGATCAGCTCGCAGCGTCGGTAGCCACCGGGAACTCGTCGAGGTTCCGCAGGGCCGGGAAGCCGAACCACCAGATGCCGGCGATGCACACGGTGGCGACTCCGCCGATCGCGACGGCCACCGGGGCGCCGAAGAGCTGGCCCGCGACCCCGGATTCGAAAGCCCCGAGCTCGTTCGACGCGCCGATGAAGACGTTCTCGACCGCGATGACCCGGCCCCGCACTTCGCTCGGCGTCGCGAGCGGCACGAGGGTCGCCCGGATGTACACGCTCACGGCGTCGGCCCCGGCGGCGAGGAGCACGGCGACGAACGCGACGGCGTAGCTCCGGGTGACGCCGAGCATGATCGTCCCGAGCCCGAACACGACGACGGCTCCGAGGAGCACCCGCCCGATCGCTCGTCGCACGGGCCGCCGGGCGAGAGCGATCGTGGTGATCCCGGCCCCGATCCCCACCGCCGCCCGCAGCCAACCGAGACCGACCGCACCCGTGCCGAGGCGCTCCTCGGCGATGGCGGGAAGCAACGCCAAGGCCCCACCGAACAGCACGGCGAAGAGATCGAGGGAGATCGCACCGAAGACGACCGGATGCCCCCGGATGAACCGCAACCCGGCGATCGCCTCCCGCAGGCTCGGCCGGGGTGCCGGCTCACGACCGGTGGGGTCGGGGCCGACCGGGCGGGGCACCGCCGAGATGGCGATCACGGCGACGCCGAGCAAGAACGCCATCGCGACGTAGGGCAGCATCGGATCGGCTGCGTACAGGAAGCCTCCCAGCACCGGACCGATGACGGCCGCCGCCTGCCAGGTCAGTGAGAACCGGGCGATGAGCCAGGGAAGTCGCTCGGCCGAAACGAGGTCGGCCGGGAGCGACCGGATCGCCGGCGCGGCGAAGGTTCGACAAATCCCGTAGGCGAGCACGAGTCCGTAGATCGGGAGGACGGCCCGGGATCCCGAGCGAGCGAACAGGGCGAGCCCGCCGGCGATCAGGGCTTCGAACCCGAACGCCCAGGCCGCCACTCGGCGCCGCTCGAACCGGTCGGCGACCGTCCCGCTGACGAGCACCAAGCCTGCTGCGGGCAGGAACTCCACGAGGCCCAGGATCCCGAGATCGAGCTCGCGTCCGGTCGCAGCGAAGACCTGAACCCCGAGCGCCGTGATCCCGGCCAGCGCCGCTGCCGAGGAACAGAGCACGGCAGTCAGGAGCCCGATGACGGCTCGCCGCTCACCGGGGGCCGAATGCGGCGCGGTCTCCATGCGCGGACGGTACCGGTGGATCCGATGCGGCCCGACGCTCCCCGCCCCCCTTCCTCGAACGCCGATAATCCTCGTTATGTCAACTTGCGTCGTGGGCGATCCGGGAGGGAGCCTCCCCCGCATGACGCCTGCCGACCTGGTCGAGATCGAGCTCCTGAAGCGCCTGAAGTACCGCTACGCCCGGTGCCTCGACCTGAAGCTCTGGTCCGAGATCGGTGAATGCTTCACCGACGACGCCGTCGCGGCCTACAGCGGCGGCAACTACGCCTTCGAGGGCCGGGACGCCATCGTCGCTTTCCTGCAGCGCTCGATGGGCGCCGAAACGTTCCATTCCAGCCACAAGATGCATCACCCCGAGATCGACCTCACCGGTCCCGACACTGCCCGGGGCGTCTGGGCGCTCGACGACGTCGTCGTGATGACCGATTTCGAACTGACGATCCGGGGCTGCTCCTTCTACGAGGACGACTACGTCAAGCAGGACGGCGTGTGGCGGATCAGCCGGACGGGCTACCGGCGGGTGTTCGAGGAGATCCAGCCCCGCGGCCCGGTCGAGGGCTTGCGCCTCACCGCTTCGTGGTGGGCCACCGACGGCCGCAGCGAACTCCCCGCCGGCTGAGCGGATTCCGTCACGGTGACGGAATCCCCATTCGGAATCCCATTCCGAATCGGCGGCACCCCCGCGTCGCTCAGAGCACCTCGGCGAGCATGACCGGCCGCCCCTCGGCGATCGAGCGGTGAGCGGCGACACCCGTCGCCACCGACCACGTGCCGTCGCGGGGCGTGACCGCGGCCGCTCCCCCGTTACGGATCGCCTCGGCGAAATCGACGAGTTCGAGGTACGACGCGCCGTGGTGGAAACCCGCATACGCGATGCGATCATCGGCGCTCGCGTCGGTGTCGGTGACGGTTCGCGTGGCCCGGTCCCCGATCCGCACCGTTCCCTCGGGCACGAACGCCTCGATCTTCCCGGTCGCCCCCACGGCCGCGAGCTCCTGCTCGTTCCGGCTCCCCTCGGCGAACATGCACAGGTCGAGGCATCCCCGCACCCCGTTCGCGAACTCGACGATCACGTAGGCGTTGTCGAGGATGTCGGGGCGCTCCCCGTCGTACACCTCGTCGAGGTGGTTGACGTCCTGACCGCCGCTGGCCAGGACCCGAACCGGATCGGCTCCGGCGGCCAGGCGCATGAGATCGAAGAAGTGACAGCACTTCTCGACGAGCGTGCCGCCCGTGTTCCGGTTGAACCGGTTCCAGTTCCCCACCTTCGGGAGGAACGGGAACCGGTGCTCGCGCACGAAGACCATGTGCAGCGGTCCCGCCCGCCCGGCTCGCACTTCGGTGAGGAACCGTGCGACCGGCGGCATGTAGCGGTACTCGAGGCCGACCCAGACGAGGCCCGGACGGGTCGCGGCCGCCTCCTCCACCGCGAGACAGTCGGCCACGGTGGTGCAGAGGGGCTTCTCGACCAGCACCGGCAGATCCGGCCGGGCGGCGAACACTTCGGCCAGAACGGACGCGTGGGAGACGTTCGGCGTGGCGATCACCAGCGCATCGACGTCGTCGCGGGCGAGCACATCGGCCGTGCGGGCGTGGTGGACGGCGGGATGATCCGCACCGAGCGTGAGCTCGGCCCAGGCCCGCGATTCCGGCTCGGGATCGGCGGTGGCCGTGATCCGAGCCCCGGGCAGGGCCATGAGGTTGCGGAGGTGCTCGCACCCCATCATCCCCGTCCCGATCACCGCGAAGCGTTGTTCCACGGGGCGATACCGTAAACCCTCGTGCCGCTCGAGGTCTCCTGGTTCTCCGCCCTCTGCGACGACGACTACGAGTACCTCGGCGTGCCCGATCCCGCCCTCCGGTCATCGTGGGACCACTGCCGGGCGATCGTCCGGCGGGCCGAGGCGAACGGCTTCGACAACATCCTCCTGCCGTCGGGCTACGACCTCGGCATCGACGCCCCCGCCTTCGCCGCGGCGGTCGCGGCCGACACGACTCGGATCCGGCTCCTCCTGGCCGTGCGGGCCGGAGAGCTGTGGCCGCCCCAACTCGCCCGGCAGCTCGCCACCATCGACCGCATTGCGGGCGGCCGGCTCACCGTCAACATCATCTCCAGCGATCTCCCGGGCGCGCCGCTCCCGAGCGGACCCCGGTACCGCCGCACCCTCGAAGTGATGCAGATCGTCCGCCACCTCCTCGAAGGTCGGCGGGTCGAGCATCACGGCGAGTTCTACGACCTCGAGCTCGATCCGCCCTCGGCCACGACGGTGAGCGGGGCGTGCCCACCCTTCTACTTCGGTGGACTCTCGGACGACGCTCGCGAGTGCGCCGCCGCCGGGGCCGACGTCTACCTCATGTGGCCCGACACCGAAGCCGCCGTCGCCGAGATCATCGATGACATGCGGCATCGTGCCACCCGGCACGGCCGCACCTTGCGCTTCGGCTATCGCGTGCACGTGGTCGTGCGGGAGACCGAAACCGAAGCGCGAGCAGCCGCCGACCGGCTCATCAGCCGACTCGACCCCGGGACGGGCGACGCGATCCGGGCGCGCTCCCTCGACAGCGCCTCGGCCGGAGTACGGCGTCAGGCCGAGCTCCGCGAGACCGCCACCGACGACGGCTACGCCGAACCGCACCTCTGGACCGGGATCGGGCGAGCGCGGAGCGGATGCGGCGCCGCCCTCGTCGGCGACCCCGATCAAGTCCTCGCCAAGCTGCGCCGCTACCGGGAACTCGGCATCGACGCCTTCATCCTCTCCGGGTACCCCCACCTCGACGAGTGCGACCACTTCGCCCGGTACGTGCTCCCGGCGCTGTCAGCGTCGGCCTGACGGCGGCAGTCGCCAGGTCGTCCATTCGTCGAGCGGCGTCGCCCCGAGTCGGCGGTAGAAACCGTGAGCGGGCTCGTTCCAGTCGAGCACGGCCCACTCGACCCGGCCGTCGGTGCAAGCCGCCACAGCTTCGAGCAGGGCTCGGCCGACCCCGCGCCCCCGGGCGGGAGGACGCACGAAGAGCTCCTCCAACCAGATCCCCGGCCGACCGACCCAGGTCGAGAAGGTCGGGAAGAAGAGCGCGAAACCCACGACGGCGTCGACCTCCTCGGCGAGGAGCACCCGGGCTGCCCGGTCGGAACCGAACAGGTGACGACCGAAGACATCGCGCTCGAGCTCGACTTCGTGCGCGGCCCGCTCGTACTCGGCGAGTTCGCGAACGAGGGCGATGATCTCGCCGAGATCGGCCGGACCGGCCTCGCGGATCACGACCGGAGGAACGGGAGGGCGACGATCCGCCCCGCGACCGCGGTCCCCCGCACGTCGAGCTCGACGGCCGTATCGACGGCGAGGGTCGGATCGAGCAGAGCCAAGGCGATCCCCCGGCCCAGCATCGGGGAGAAGTTCCCGCTGGTGACGCTCCCGACCTCACGACCGCCGCAGCGGACGATCGAGCCCTCACGGGCCGGGCGTCGCCCCTCGAGCTCGATGCCGCGGAGACGCCTTGCGATCCCCCGCTCGCGTTCGGCGGCGAGCGCGGCGCGGCCCCGGAAGTCGGGCTTGTCCCAACCGACGACCCAACCCAGCCCGGCCTGCAGCGGAGTGATGCCCGGGCCGAGCTCATGGCCGTGGAGCGGGAGCCCGGCCTCCAGCCGCAGCGTGTCGCGAGCGCCGAGCCCGGCCGGCGTGATGCCGGCGTCGAGGAGACGGTTCCAGAGCACACCGGCTCCGGCAGCAGGAACGTGGATCTCGACGCCGTCCTCACCCGTGTAGCCCGTGCCGGCCACGATGAGGTCACCGACTTCGGCGACCGTGAATCGGGCCACGGTTGCCGCCTCGGGTATCACGGCGGCGAGCCGCTCACGCGCCCGGGGACCCTGAACGGCGAGCACGGCGCGCCCGGCGGTGATGTCACCGAAGGGGACCGCGCCACCGATCCGTCGATCCGCATCGGCGAATGCGGCGAGGATCCGGGCCGTGTTCGATGCATTGGGCATGACGAGGAACCGCTCGGTGTCGACCCACCACACGATGATGTCGTCGACGACATGCGCGTCGTCGGCGGCGAGCAGGTGTGTGTACTGGGCCCGCCCGGGGGCGATGCGGGTCAGATCGTTGGTGAGGAGCCACTGGAGCAACGGGACTGCGCCCGGGCCCGAGCACTCGATCGTGCCGAGGTGGGAGACGTCGAACACCACTGCGTCGTCGCGGCAGGTGCGGTGCTCTTCGATGACGCCCGAGTACTGGAGCGGCATCTCCCACCCTCCGAACGGCACCATGCGCGCCCCGAGCGCGCGGTGGCGATCGTCGAGCGGGCTGCGTCGATCGGCTGCCGCGGTCACCGCGCCGGACGACCCGGGGTCAGCGGGATGCGGCGCGCCGGGCGACCGGCGCCGGCTCGGCGACGGCCCGGACCGCGGCGGACACCGTCGCCTCGAGCGGCTCGATCGCGACGATGCTCAGCACGCCCTGACCGCGCCGCATGAGATCGATGACCTGATCGTCGCTCTCGGCGAGGAGCACCGTGGAACCGTCGATGACGATCCGGGCCGAGGCGAGATCCTTGTCGTACGCCCGTAGCGACTCGATCGCTTTCCGGGCCGAGCGCAGTTCGATGCCGGCGTCGAGCATCTGCTTGATGACCTTGCACTCGACGAGGTCCCGGAACGAGTAGCGGCGCTGGGTGCCGCTCCCGTTGGCCTCGGCGACGGACGGCCGGATGAGTCCGGTACGGGTCCAGTAGTCGAGTTGCCGGTAGGTGATTCCGACGATGGTGCAGACCTGGGGCCCGCGGTAGCCCGCTTCGGGGAGTTCGCGCATCACACGAGTGTAACTCACGGTTTCCCGAACCGTCTCTCTCGATCTCGATCTCCCGGAGAGGTCGAGATCGGGGCTCAGGTGGCGAAATCCTCAGGGCTGATCGTGTCGAGGAACTCCCGGAACTGCTCGACCTCCTGCTCCTCCTCCTCGGCCTCGAATTCCACGCCGGCCTCGTCGAGCACCGCCTCGGCGGCGAAGATCGGGACGGCATCGCCGTACCGGACCGCCAGAGCGATCGCGTCGGAGGGGCGGGAGGAGATGACGGACCGCTCCCCTCCCCGTTCGAGGGTCAGCTCGGCGTAGAACGTGCCGTCGCGCAGCTCGGTGATCTCGACCCGCTCGATCCGGACCGCCTGATCGTCGAGCACCGTCTTGAAGAGGTCGTGGGTCATGGGTCGGGGCGTCTCGGTGCCCTGCAGGGCATAGACGATCGCCGAGGCCTCGGGCGTGCCGATGAAGATCGGGAGGAACCGGGCACCGGCATCCTCGCGGAGGAGCACGATCGGCTGGTTCGAAGGGACCTCGAGGCGCACACCGACGATTGAGAGCGGGATCACAGCACCTCCGGGAGAGTCGATTTCACCCTACCCCCGACCCCGGCTGCCGTTTCCCCGACCGGAGCCCGCATCCTCGTCGGGTCGCCGGAGGGCCGAGCGCAGCAACGCGGTTCGCAATCTCCGCCCACTCGTCGCGAGCTCCCCGAGGACTTCCGCCGAACGGGCCCGGGCCTCCGGATCTCGGCGACGCCGGAGCGGCAGCACCACCTGCGAGAACAGGCCGGCCTCCCGATCGGCGAAGGCCCGGTACATGCGGAGGTGACGCGGTTCGATCCCGTGGGCCATGAATGCCGCACAGGCCCGGGCGATGACGAGCGCGTCATCGTCGAAGAGCACTCGGTCCCGGGTCGCGAGAACGGGCGCGATCAGGCCGAACTCCTCGAGTCGGCCGAGGTCGGCGTCGGTGATCCCGGCGGCTCGCGCCAGTTCGGCCCGGGTGAGGCTCACCCCGGACGGATCGGCCGCGAGCTCATCGGTACCGGTCGGGCCGTCGTTGATGGCAACGGTTCGGGCCCCGGCCTCGGCTTCCTGACGGGTACGGGCGAAGAGCTCGTCGACCGTCCGTGGATCGAGCAGCCGTTCCTGCGCTCCCGGTGGGGCCGGGAACCCACCGTTCCGGTCGATCTCCTCGAGCCGCTCACCGATCACCTTGAGCGGCAGGAAGTTGTCCCGCTGCTCCCGGAGGATGAACCGCAGCCGCTCGACGTCGGACGGCTGGAACCTCCGGTAGCCCGACGGCGTTCGCTCGGGATCGACCAACCCTTGACCCTCGAGGAAGCGGATCTTCGAGATGGTGACGTCGGGGAACTCCTCGCGGAGCTGAGCCAGCACCTCACCGATCGTCGTGTACGACCGTCGGGCCACCTCAGCCCGCCCGGCCGCCGACGAGGAAGGTGAGCCGGTACCGCCCGATCTGCACTTCGTCACCGGAGTCGAGCCGAGCTTCATCGACCCGCCGCCGGTTCACGTAGGTGCCGTTGAGCGACCCGGCGTCGCGGAGTCGGAATCCGTCGGCGCCCCGCTCGAGCACGACGTGGCGCCGTGAGACGGTGACGTCATCGAGGAAGAGATCCGAAGCGGGATGACGGCCGATGGCGGTGCTCTCGGAGTCGATCCGGAACGACGATCCGACATCGGGACCGCTGCGCACGACGAGCAAGCCGACGCCGAGCGGCAACTCCTCGAGGTACCGGGCGAGCTCGTCCTCTTCGTCGGAATGAGTCACCGCCGCGAGGGTGAGCGTCGACTCCTCTCCGACCGCAGGCCCGAGCACGGCGCCGCATGAGGAGCAGAAGCGGGCCGAATCGGGGTTGGCGTGGGCACAGCGAACGCAGCGCACGATCGGGCAGGGTACCCCCGGCACCCCCCGGTCTCAACGCCCCCGGGCTCGACCTCTACCGAAGCGTGAGGTCGAGACTCGGCGAGGGTCAGCCCTCCGTGAGGGCGCGGTATGCGTCGGCGTCGAGGAGCCCCTCGACCTCGGCCGGATCGGCGCAGTCGATCTCGAGCATCCACCCCTCGCCGTACGGGTCGGCGTTCACGAGCTCCGGGTGATCGGTGAGCGCCGGGTTGACGGTCCGCACCGTGCCGGAGACCGGTGCGTAGACGTCGGAGACCGACTTCGTCGATTCGATCTCCCCCGCCGTCGCACCCGAGGACACGACCGTTCCCTCGGCCGGGAGCTCGACGAAGACGACATCGCCGAGGCTGTCCTGGGCGAAGTCGGTGATCCCGACCCGGGCCACGGAACCGTCGAGCCGCACCCACTCGTGCTCACGGCTGTACTTGAGGTCGGCGGGAATCTCCATGGCGCCGAGCGTAGCTAGCGGGTGAGGTCGGCGACGTGCCCGGCGTAGACCGCGAGGAGTCGGCGGGCCTCGCTCGCGCTCGGCGCTTCGGCCCAGACGTGCGTGACCGGCGCCTCGGGATCGGGCAGCACGAGCGCCCAGCCCTCGGGCTCCACGATCTTCACCCCGTCGACGAGCACCGTCGGCCGGTCGGCCGACCGCTCCATGACGCCGCGCATCACCGTGCCCTTCCGCTCCCACGGGGTGGGAATCGCCTCGTGAGCGATGTGGGTCGGGGGCAGCCCCGATCGGATCGCGGACAGGGACCGTTCGGCGGCGGCGAGGAGGGCGAGGAGATGCACGAGCGTCGCGGCTCCGTCGTATGCCGGGAGGAAATCGGGCCAGATGAAGCCACCCTCCTGGGATGCCCCGAGGTCGACCCCGCCCGAGCCGGCGACTTCCATGAGGTGGGACGAGGACAGCTTCGTCCAGAGGATCTCGGCGCCGTGGGCTTCGGCGATCCGCTCGGCGGCCCGGCTGACCGAGACCGGGAGCGCGAACCGGGCATCTCGGCGCTGCTCGGCGACGAGGGTGACCAGCGCGAGCAAGGTCTCGTCGTGACTGAGCGCGACCCCCTCGTCGTCGACGATCACGACGGTCTCCCCGTCGGCGTCGAAGACGAAGCCGACGTCAGCTCCCGAGCTCCGGACGAGATCACCGATGCGGGCGACCCGTAAACCGTCGTCGTCCCCGACGCGGGAAGCCGCACCCGTCGCCGCGTACGGGTCGACCGCCAGCACGTTGGCCCCGATCTTGGCGAGCACCGTGGGCATGGCGGTCGCCGCCGCTCCGAACGAGTAGTCGAGGACGACCTTGAAGGCCCGTCGCCGCAGTGCACTCGTGTCGACGCAGGCTTCGAGTGCCGCCGTGTAGAACTCGAGCACTCGAGGCGAGTACGTGATGTCGCCCACATCGCCCGCGAACGCGCGCCGGAAGTCTTCGCGGTACAGGAGCCGGTCGATTTTGCGCTGCGTTCCCTCGTCGATGTCGAGGCCGTTGGCGTCGAAGAACCGGATCTCGACGCTGTCGGGGTCTCCCGGTGCGAGCCGGACGCTGAAGCCGCCGTCGGCCCCCCGATTGCGCACCTGGAACCGCGTGAGGGGCACCGTGGCGAGCTCGAGGTCGAGGACGTTGACGCCGCTCAGATTGAGACCTGCGATGAGCGCCCGCTTGAGGGCTCGGGCCGTCCGACTGGAATCGCGACTCGTGCAGACGGTCGCCCCCTTCTTGAGCGCGGTTCCGTAGGCCATCGCGATGCGGACGGCGACCTCGGAGGTGATGTCGACGTTCGCCAGGCCCCGGACCCCGCGCCGCCCGAAGAGAGTGCGCGCCCCCTTCGTCTCCCACACGATCGACGAGGTCACGACCGCGCCGTCTTCCACCGACTTGAACGGGAAGATCTTCACGCCGGGATTCACGACCGCGCCGGCGCCGACGAAGCATTCGTCGCCGATCACGACACCATCGTCGACGGACGCGCCGTCGCGGACATCGCTCGCCCGTCCGATGACCGCACCCCGCACCCGGGCCGACGGGCCGATGTAGACGTGGTCGTGCACGACGCACCGTTCGAGCTCGGCGTCGGCCTTCACGACGACATCGGCGCCGAGGACCGTGAAGGGACGCAGCACCGCGCCCGCCTCGACCCGCGAGTTCTCCCCGATCAGCACCGGACCCCGGATCTCGGCATCGGGCGAGACGTCGGCCCCCTCGCCGACGCGGATGCCTTCGGCGACCTCGAAACCGGGCAAGGTCAGGTGGAGCGAACCGGCGAGGACATCGTCGTGGGCGCTCCGGTAGGCCGCCAGGGTTCCGACGTCCTCCCAGTAGCCGTCGACGACCGCTCCGAGGATCGGGAGGTCGGCGGCGAGGGCCGCCGGGAAGACGTCGCCCGAGAAGTCGACGACCTCATCGGCGGGAATGTGATCGAAGACCGCGGGTTCCAGCACGTAGATACCCGTGTTGATCGTGTCGGAGAACACCTCGCCCCAGGTCGGCTTCTCGAGGAACCGCTCGATCGTTCCGTCGGCCCGGGTGATCACGATGCCGAAGTCGACGGGGTTCTCGACCCGCTTGAGCGCGATCGTCGCGAACGCCGAGTGGCTCCGGTGGGCGTCGACGAGGCTGGTGAGGTCGATATCGGTGAGGACGTCGCCGGAGATCACCAGGAACGTCTCGTCGAGCTCCGCCATTGCGTTGCGGACCGATCCGGCCGTACCCAGCGGCGACTCTTCGGTCGCGTAGGCCATGCGCACTCCGAAATCGGAGCCGTCGCCGAAGTAAGTGCGGATGTGGTTCGCCAGGTAGGTGACGGTCACGACGATGTCGTCGAACCCGTGAGCGGCGAGGTGCCGGACCACGTGCTCCATCATCGGCGCGTTCGCGATCGGCATCATCGGTTTCGGCTGATTGCTCGTCAGCGGGCGGAGGCGCGTGCCCTCCCCGCCGGCCAGGATCACCGCCTTCACGAGCCCGCCCTCCTCACGTCCCGGGTCAGGTCGTCGGTTCGGCCGCCGCCCGGGCCGCCCGACCTTCGGCCAGGGCGAGCCGGGCTTCCGGCACGTACCGCACAGCGGCGTAATACCCGAGAACGACACCGCCGATCGCGAAGCCCCAGCCGATGAGCGCGAAGACCGGACGGGCCCCCGCGACTGCGTCGGCGAGGAGGAAGGCGGGCAGGGCGAACATCACAGCGAGCGTGCCGGCCTTCCCGGCCCACACCACGTCGATCCGCCGGGCCCCAGCCAGCGCCAACGAGACGGTGACGGCCGCGATCGCGACCTCGCGGACGAGCACGATCACGAGCAGCACATCGACGGGGCCGGAGAGATCGAAGGTGAGCAGGGCCACCGCTCCGGCGACGAGCAGGATCCGGTCGGCGGTCGGATCGAGGATCTTCCCGAGCTCGCTCCCCTGGTCGTACCGACGGGCGATCCAGCCGTCGACCCAATCGGTGGCGCCCAGGACGCCGAGGAGCACGGCCGCCGCGATCGGCGCCGGATCGTCCTTCCAACACAGCCAGAGGAAGACCGGCACCAGCGCGAGGCGCACCGCCGAGATCAGGTTCGGGACCGTCCAGATCCGGCTGCGCATCGAGAGGCAGGGTAGGCGGTCACCCGCCTGCCACCCCGCCCTCCGCCCGTGGATCAGACGCGGCCCGCACCCCGTGCGCGGTCCGTTCGATCAGGTGGGCGATGCCGGGACCGTGGCGGTAGCCCGGCGCCCGGCGGATCTCGTGGCCCCGCCGCTCGAGCTCGTCGATCCACGCGGCGTCCATGTGATCCTCGATCACCACGACACCGCTCCCCGGGTCGATGGTGAACCGAGGGGCCGAGATCGCGGCCTGCGGGTCGGATCCGTCGACGGCGATCCGGGTGAGGAGCTGCGCGTGGGTCTGGGCCTGACCGTGGGCGCCCTCGGTTCCGAAGACGAATCCGGGCTGACCGTCCCGGAGCGCCAGCGCCGGGATGAGCGTGTGCATCGGCAGCTTGCGCGGTCCGATGACGTTGGGGTGCCCGGCGTCGAGCACGAAGCCCGACCCGCGGTTGTGGAGGTTGATCCCCCACTCGTCGACGCGCAGACCCGAACCGGCGGCGAAGAAGTTCGACTGGATCAGGCTCACCATGAGCCCGTCCCGGTCCGCAGCGCAGAGGTAGACGGTTCCGCCGTCCGGCGCCGGGGCCGCCGGATGCACCGCCGCCCGACCGGGATCGATCATCGCCCGCCGCGCCGCAACGGCGTCGTCGGTGAGGAGCGAGGCGGGCGTGACCGTCATGGCGTCGGGATCGCCGAGCACCCGGGCCCGGTCGGCGAGCGCGATCCGCAGTGCCTCGATGAGGAGGTGTTGGCGGTCGGGGCCGTCGGGCCCGAGGTCGAGACCGTCGAGGATCCGCAGCGCCCCGAGCGCCGTCATCCCCTGGGTCGGGGGCGGGAGCTCCAGCACCTCGAGCCCGCGAAAGGACGCCCGTAAAGGCTCGACCCAGGCGCCCGCGTGCCCGGCGACGTCGGCGGCGGTCAGGAACCCGCCGGCGGCAGCGACGCGCGCCGCGATCGCCGCTCCGATTTCGCCGCGGTAGTAGGGGTCCGGTCCCGAGTCGGCGAGCAGGCGGATCAAACGCGCCAGTGCCGGCTGGCGGACCGGTCCTCCGGCGGTCACCTCGCCGTAGGCCGCCCGGAAGTCGCCGAGCCCGGATGCGTCGTAACCCGCTGCGATGCTCTCGAAGAACCAGGCACCGCGCCGCGTCGCCACGAAGCCCTCCTCGGCGTAGCGGAGCGCATCACCCGCGAGCTCACCGAACGACTTCGTGCCCCACTCCTCGAGGAGCGTGAACCAGCCGTCGACCGCCCCGGGGACGGTCACTGCGTGCGGTCCGAGCACCGGCATCGTGTCCGATCCCGAGAGATCCCGGATCCGGTCGGCGGTCGCGGTCGCAGGCGCGCGCCCGGTTCCCCGGTAGGCCCGGACCCCACCGTCCCAGACGACAGCCAGCAAATCGCCGCCGAACCCGCACATGTAGGGAACGACGACGCCGAGGACGAGGTTCGCGGCGACCGCCGCGTCGACGGCATTGCCCCCGGCGGCGAGGATCCGGGCGCCGGCCGCGGACGCGAGGTAGTGCGGGGTCGCGACGGCACCGCCGGTGAAGGCCCGGGCTTCCCGGAGCCACACGCTCTCGCTCATGCGGACCCGGACCGTAATCGGTACCCTGCCGCCCGTGGAGTTCAACCTCGCCGACCTCTTCGAACGCGTCGCCGACACGGTGCCCGACCGCACTGCGGTCGTCGCCGGGGACCGGCGCCTGACCTACGCCGAGCTCGACTCCCGAGCCAATCGCTTCGCCAACTACCTCCGTGATGTCGGGGTGAAGCCCGGCGCCCACGTCGGCATCTACTCGTTCAATCGGGCCGAATGGGTGGAGTCGATGCTCGGCTGCTTCAAGGCGCGGGCCGTGCCGATCAACGTGAACTACCGGTACGTCGTCGACGAGCTGCGGTACCTGTTCGACAATGCCGATCTCGTGGCGCTCGTGCACGAAGCCGAGTTCGGACCCCACATCGCGTCCGTCCGCCCGGCGGTCCCGAAGCTCGCACACCTCATCGAGCTCGCCGACGAATCCGGTGTGCGCACCGAGGGGCTCCCGACCGTGCCCTACGAGGAGGCGCTCGCCTCGGCTGCCCCCACTCGCGACGGCCTGCTCCCCCGCTCCCCCGACGACCTCTACGTGCTCTACACCGGCGGCACCACCGGCATGCCGAAAGGCGTCATGTGGCGGGCCGAGGACATCTTCTTCGCCGCCATGGGCGGCGGGAACTACGGCGGACCCGGGATCACGGCACCCGAGCGGATCACCGATCACATCAGCGAACACGTGAGCACGAGCATGGCCCTGGCGCCCCTCATGCACGGCAATGCGCAGTGGACGGCGTTCGTCGCGCTCTTCGGCGGGAACACGATCGTGCTCAACACGAGCCGCCGTTTCGACGCGAACGAGATCTGGAGCCTCGTCGACCGCGAGCAGGTCAACGTCCTGTCGCTGGTCGGCGACGCCATGGCCCGTCCGCTCGTCGACGCGCTCGCCGACCGCCCCGCGCCGACATCCCTGTTCGCGCTCGTGTCCGGTGGGGCAATCCTCTCGCCGACGGTCAAGGCCGAACTCAACGTACGCGCCCCCCAGGTCGGGATCATCGACGCCTTCGGCGCGTCCGAGACCGGCGCGAACGGCGCGGTTGACGTCACCGAGGCTGGGCCGCGCTTTCGGATGAACGAGGCGACGACGGTGATCACGGAATCCGGCGAAGTCGCCGCGGTCGGCGAGGTCGGACTCCTCGCCCGCCGGGGCCATGTGCCCGTCGGCTACTACAAGGACCCCGAGAAGACGGCAGCGACCTTCACCGTGCTCAACGGCGTCCGTTGGGCGATTCCCGGCGACCGGGCGGTGATCGAGGAGGACGGGCTCATCACGGTGCTCGGGCGCGGTTCGCAGTGCGTCAACACCGGCGGTGAGAAGGTGTTCCCCGAAGAGGTCGAGTCGGTCTGCAAGGCCCACCCGGCGGTGTTCGACGCGATTGTGGTCGGCGTGCCCGACGCCCGGTGGGGCGAAGCCGTCACCGCCGTCATCGCGCCCCGGGCGGGCGCAACCGTGACCCTCGACGACCTGGCCGAGCACTGCCGGACCGCGCTCGCCGCCTACAAGGTGCCACGGCACCTCGTGCTCGTGGAGGCGGTGAGTCGCACCCCCGCCGGCAAGCCCGACTACCGCTGGGCCAAAGCCACCGCCCTCGACTCGATCGGCTGAACGCTAGATCCGCACCTGGATCGCGCTCCGCGCCGCGAGCACGGG
>JBJSXF010000207.1:0-5042 GCA_046086225.1 Actinomycetota bacterium
CTCGAGGAGCGGGCCGCCGACCGACTCGGGGTCGCCCGGGTCGTGGCCGTGAGCTCGTGCACCTCCGGGCTCATGCTCGCCGTGCGCGCGGTCACCGGGAGCGCCCGCACGGGAGGTGTGCTGCTGCCGAGTTTCACCTTCTCGGCCTCGGCCCACGCCATCGCGTGGAACGGACTCGAGCCCCGGTTCGTCGAGTGCACCGCCGATAGCTTCCAGATCGACCCCGACGCCCTCGCGGCGCGAGCCGGTGATCCCGGGACCCGGGCCGTCCTCGCCACCCACGTGTTCGGCGCGCCGTGCGCACCCGACCGGATCGCGGCCGTCGGTGCCCGCCACGACCTCCCCGTGATCTTCGACGCGGCCCACGCCTTCGGGGCCGTGGCGGCCGGGCGCCGGATCGGCAACTTCGGCGTCGCCGAGGTGTTCAGCCTCACCCCTACCAAGGTTTTGGTGGCCGGGGAGGGCGGCCTCGTCGCCACCGACGACACCGCGCTCGCCGACGCCATCCGCATCGGCCGCGATTACGGCAACCCCGGCGACTACGACACCCGGTTCGTCGGACTCAACGCCCGCATGTCGGAGTTCCACGCCGCGATGGCGCTCACCTCGCTCGAAGCGCTCGACGAGCACCTCGAGCGCCGACGCGACATCGCCGATCGCTACCGCAGCGCACTGGCCGGGGTGCCCGGCATCGGGTTCCAGGTCGTCGATCCCGCCGATTCGAGCACCTACAAGGACTTCACGATCACGGTCGACCCCGAGGGGTTCGGCTGCAGCCGGGACGTGCTCGCCCGGGCCCTCGCCGCCGAGGGGATCGACACCCGCAAGTACTTCTCGCCCCCGGTCCATCGCCAGCGGGCGTACGCCGATCTGCCCCCGGCCCACCTCCCCGTGACCGATGCCGTCGCGGCCCGAGTGCTGTCGCTGCCGATCTACCCCGCCCTCGGTGACGACGACCTCGAGCGCATCGCGGCCGCGGTTACGGCCATCGGCACCCACGGTCCCGAGGTCACGATCCGGCTCGTCGGCGACGAGCAGACGGCGCCGGCCGCCCTCGACCGCGACTGAGCGCACGACCCGACGGAGCGGTCGTCAGCGATCGGCGTCGGTCCGGCCCGGTCGGGTGAAGATCGCCAGCACGGGCCCGCCGACGGCGGCGACGACCACGGTCGCCAGCACGACCGCCGTCGGACCTCCGGTCGCGGCCACGCCCGCGCCGACCACCGCCAGCGCCGCTTGGGCCCCGATCAACGCGAGCACGGTCGCGCCCGGCGCCCGACCCCGGTCGACCAGCTGGTCGTAGACGTGGCCGCGGTCACCCGCCAGTAGCGGCGCGCCGGCCCGGGCCCGCCGCACCACGGCGACGACCGTATCGGCCACCGGCACGGCCACGAGCAGGAGCGAGGCGGCCGCCGTCGACCCGTCGGCACCCCACGCGTCGGTGACGAGCACGGCGAGGACCGTGCCGACGAGGTAGCTCCCGCAGTCACCCAAGTAGATACGGGCCGGCGGACGGTTCCAGACCAGGAAGCCGACCGCCGAACCGACGAGCGCGGCGGCGAGGGCGCGCGGCTCGCCGGTGAGAATCACGACGAAACCCGCGGCAGCAACGGCGGCCACCCCGCCGGCCAGGGCGTCGAGTCCGTCGAGCAGGTTGACGGCGTTCACGAGCACGACCGTCACGACGACGGCGAGCAGGAACCGGCCCGGGGAGTCGCCGGCGACGATCGCGGCGACGGCCACTCCGATCAGCATCTCGGCGCCGAGCCGGGTCTGGGCCGACAACCCCGAGCGGTCGTCCAGCAGCCCGAGGGCCGCGGCCCCGACGAACGGCCCGAGCAGCGCCGGGCGGGATGCCGACACCGGACCGAGCAGCCCGAAGAGCACCGCCAGGCCGCCGAGGTACGGCACCGGTCGGGCGTGGACCTTCAATGGTCCGGGACGGTCGACGAGACCGACGCGCCGAGCGAGGCGCCCGCAGAGCGGCGTGGCGACCACAGTGACGACGAACGCGACGATCAGGGCCACTCGAAGACGTCCTGCTCGATCCCCCGGTGCACGGTGTCGCGTCCGACGCGACGGAGACCCGCCCTTCCGTAGGCGCGGGCCGCGGCTTCGTTGCCCACTGCCGTGAGCACGCGCATCCGGGAGACGCCCCGCGCCGCGGCCCGTGCGACGCCGGCGGACGCCAGCGCCGGGCCGAGGCCCCGGCCACGGGCCGCCGGCGCGACCGCCAGGGCGAGGATCTCGGCCGCCGGATCACGATGGGCGCCCCGACCGCCGTACCGCCAGGTCTCGAACACCCGCCGGGGGGCGCGGAGGATGCCGACCGCGGCCGCTCCGGCCGCGAGCAGGCCGTCACGGAGGAGGAACTCGCGGTAGAAGCCGGCGACGTCGTCGGCGACAGCCACGAACCTGAGCGGCCCGGCGGCGGCGTCGGTCCCTTCGGCGACGAGCACGTCGACCCGCCCGGAGCGCACCGCCCGGGCGTAGAGGCGACGGAGGAACCGCGGTCCCAGGCTCACGAGGAAGCCCTCGGGGATGCACGTGCCGTGCAGCGCGGCGATGACGTCGACGTCCTCGGCGCGGGCGGTCCGGATCGTCATGGCGCACCCGCGAGGAGCCGGCGGTAGACGGCGAGCGTGATGTCGATGCACCGGCGCTGATCGAACGCCTCACCGGCCCGGGCTTCGGCCGCAGTCGCCATCTCCGTCCGCCGGGCCGGGTCGTTCACCAGCTCGAGCACGGCGGCGGCCAGGGCCGCCGGGTCGCGGGGCGGCACGAGGAGCCCGGTCACGCCCGGATCGACGACCTGCCGACAGCCCCGGATATCGGTCGCGACCACCGGCAGCCCCATCGCCGCCGCTTCCATCGCCGAACGCGGGAAGCCCTCGCGGTACGAACCGAGTACGTAGAGGTCCATGCCCGCGTAGCAGCGCACGACGTCGTCCCGGGCGCCGAGGAAGCGCACGCCGGACGCGGCTGCCGCTTCGAGCTCGGCGGGAGCGAGGGCATCGGCCTTCGCCGGATCGGGACCCCCGACGACGACGAAGCGCACGTGCGGCGCCTCGGCCCGAACGATCCGAGCCGCGGCGAAGACGTCGCGGTAGCCCTTCTCGGCCACGAGGCGACCGACGCAGCCGACGACGACATCATCCGGACCATCGGCACCGACCTCGGCGCGGATCGCAGCTCGCACCCCCGGTTCGGCCCGGCGAGGCGCGAAGCGGTCGAGATCGATCCCGTTGCCCAGCAGCACCAGCTTGTGCGGCGCCACCCCGATGCGTTCGAGCGTGGCGAGATCCTCGGGGTTCTGGACCAGCTCGGCCCGCGAGCAGGCCGCGGCGATGCGCTCGGCCGCATACACGGCGGCCCGGCGCCGCCACGGGTCGCCGGGCTGGGCGTACAAGCCGTGCACCGTGTTGACGATGCCGGGCACCCGAGCGATCCGAGCCGCCAACCGGCCGTACACCCCCGGCTTCGGGTTGTGGGTGTGAACGATCGCGGGTCGCAGCCGCCGGAAGATGCTCACGAGCTCGGCGAGCGCCCGCACATCCTCGAGCGGGGCGGTCGACCGGGTCGCGTGCGCGAGCGGCACGTGCCGCACGCCGCGATCGGCGAGGGTGGCCACGTAGGGGCCCGGCGCCGAGCACCCGACGACGTCGAAGCCCGCGGCGGCGAAGGCCTCGAGCTGCGGCCCGAGCAGCAGCTCGAGGCTCATGTCGGTGGTCGTGACGTGCACGACCAACGGGCGGATCACGTACGCGCGCCTGCGTAGCGCACCCGGTTGGCGATGCGCCGGAGATCGTCCTCGAGCGCCATTCCCCCCGTCGCCTTCGCCGTGAAGTACCGCATGCCGTCGCTCACCTGCACCGGCGAGCGCGCGAGTCGGTAGGGATCCGTGCGGCCGACGACGTTGGCCCGGGTGCCCGCCAGCGCCGCGGAACGAAAGCGGCGCCGCACGGCCTCGGCGTTGGCCGCCGACGGCGCCACCGCCTTCGGGTAGGCGAAGTCGATCGGAACCCGCCCCAGGTGCTCGGTGATGAGGGAGATCGAACGGTCGAGGTCGACGGCCGCCGGGTCCGGATCGGCTCGGTCGAGGAGCAGATGCCCGTGGGTGTGCGAGCCGACGTCGACGAGGCCGGTGGTGACGGCGTCGGCGAGCGCCGACCACGAGAGCGGCATCCCGCCCGACACGGTGTTCGCCCCCGGGCCGACCGCGCCCGTGGCCAGGTAGAGGGTGGCGGGGAGCCCGTGCCGCACGAGGGCGGGCACGACGTGGTCGACGAAGTCGGCCGAGCCGTCGTCGAACGTCAGCACCACTCCGTCGGTCGGTCCGGCCCCGGCGAGGCGCTCCAGCGCGTCGCCGAGGCGGCAGACCCGGCCGGACGCGGCGAGCGCCGTGAGCTGGGCGTCGAACAGGTCGGGTGGCAGGTCGACCTCCGACCCGGTGTCGGCACCGACCCGGTGATAGCAGAGCACGACCACGCCGAGTCGGCGGGGACGGATCCGGTCGGAGAATCGGGCCGCCGCCTTCAGGGCCCGGCGGCCCCGGGTCACAGGACCGAATGCTTGCGATCGACCATGACGACGCCGAACGGCGTCACACCCGCGAGTTCGAGCCGAGCCGCCGCGGCCCGGGCCTGAACCTGGGTGATCTCGCCGGGCTCGATCGCCCAGAGGACGCTGCGCGTCGCCCAGGCGACCAGCGTGGCGTCGGCGTCCTCGAGCAGCGCCGGGCCCGCGATCACCGTCACATCGACCCCCGAATCGGCGAGCGCGTGGAGGAGCGGCGGGAGACCGTCGATCGGGAGGTGCAGCACGGGCCGATCGGCCGGAGGCACCACCACCAGGTTCGGCGCCTTGTCGGTCGTGGCGAGCCGCTCGCGGAGGTGGCCGTTCAAACGACCGCCCTGGGCCAGTTCGAGCAACTCGGGCAGCGCCATGCCGCCGGCCCGCGGGAGCGAGAAGGGCTTCATGTACCACGCCTGCTCGGGGCCGGTCGCGACGAGGGCGACGCGGAGGCCGAGGCGCGAGAGCGC
>JBJSXF010000208.1:0-7933 GCA_046086225.1 Actinomycetota bacterium
GGCCGGGATGCCCGGCCCGCTGATCGGGTTGTTGAGGTCGGCGGCACCGAAGTGGGCCGTCGTCGAGGTGATGACCGTTCCGCCGAGCGCGGTGCCCGCCGTCGTGCTGACCTTGCGGGCGGCGCCGCTGTGCCACACCGCGGCCGGGTGGTCCTCGACCTTGTACTTCGTGCCGGCGGCGCCCGTCGCCGTCGTGAGGAAGCAGCCGATCGTGAGCTCGCTCGTCCCGCCCGGTGCGGTCGGGAAGATGGAGAACTTGCAGGTGTTGTCGCCGTCGGCTCCGGCCGGCGTCGGGACCATGAGTCCCGTGACGGCCGTGAGCGTGGCGGCGAGGGTGGCGAGGCGCATGGTCCTCGCCCGTCCGAGTACGCGCATTCCGGTTTCCCCCCTGGTAGCCGTTGACTGACGCCGCTGTCAGCGGCGTCGTCGGGAGTCTGACCACACGGGGTGGGCGGGGTCAATCCCCGATCCCGGAGGCGGCGAGCGCTTCAGGCGTTCCGTCGGCGGCGGCTGCGCCGGATCGCTCCGACCAGCCCGGCGATGAGGGCCACACCGACGATCCCGGCCACGACGATCCCGGCTGCACCCCCGTCCGAACCGCCCGCCGATCCGGACGGTGCGGTCGTGGTGGTCTCCAGCGCGAGCACGGGCACGAGCTCGGCCCGCCCGGCCAGCGCGTCGGTCACCCGGGCCGGCGCTTCCCAGTAGGCGGGCTCGCCCGGGGTCGAGGTGGCCCGGCACCGCGGACAGGCGATCCAGGCCCGGCCCGGCGTCGTGGCGTAGAGGACGCTCCAGGTCGTCGGCGGGGCATCGGCGCCGTCCCAGGTGCCGGTCACGTCGATCCGGTAGCGCTCGGCGTCGGGCGGGGGCTGCGATCGGGCGGGTGGCGGCCCGAAGAGTCCGCCCGGCAGCCAGGCCTGGACGAAGACGGCGGTCGTGTAGGGATCGAGGCGCCGTCGCGAGGTGCCGGGGAGCGGGCCGACGACGACGGCCCCGGTGAAGGCCAGGCCACCGCCGATGGTGACCGGGCCGGAGCCCCCGCGGGCGGGACCGGTGTCATCGGCGCCCGCCGGAGCCGCCGAGCCGAGGAGCGCGGCGGTCACGATCAGCACCGTGAGCAGGGGCCGAAGGCCCCGGAACGCGACGAACGGGCCGGGATGGCTCCCGGCCCGTTCGCACATGACCATGGGAACGATCAGGCGTCCAGCGCGCCCCGGCGGTTGCGCAGCGCCAGAGCGAGACCACCGGCGACGAGCGAAATGCCGATCGCGGCGAGCGGGGCGCTCGACGAGCCCGTGCGGGGCAGCGTGCCCGCCGTGGTGGTCGGCGCCACCGTGGTGGTCGTGGTGGTGGGGACGTCGGCCGAGCCCGAGAGCTTCGGCGCGAACGCCAAGGTCAGGGCAACCGTCTTCCCCGTGGTCGGGAGCCCGAGCGCGGTGTTGATCACGCTCTCGAGGGTGAAGCACCCTTCGGTTCCGTCCTGGATCGCCGGGATGGACACCGCGTTGTCAACCACGGTCGCCTTGCCGGTCGCCAGGTTGTAGGCCGCGCCCCCCGGCTTCTCGGTCGAGGCCGCGAGCGTGATCGGACCGACCGGGCAGTCGACGGTGCCGAGCGACGGAACGGTGGCGAGGGTCTTGCTCGAGCCGTTCAGGCGCACGATGCCGCCCTCGGGGTCGATCACGCCCGACCAGTCGGAGGTTGCCACGATCTGGGTGGTGGCGTCGACCGGACCGACCGCGCCGTTGTACGGCGGGCAGGTGATGTCGGCCTTCTTCAGGAGGAACTTGCCGTCGGCGCCGACGGTGCCGGTCGCCGTGCACGGGATCGGGCCGATCTTCGACGGGGTTCCTGTCACCACGACGTTGAGGGTGACGCCGATGGTCACGGTGATCGGGCCGGCGGGCGTGACCCCACCCGCAGCCGCCGTCGTGGTCGTCGTCGAGGCGGGCGCGGTGGTCGTGGTGGTGGCCATGACCTGGGCACCGGCGACGCCGGCGAAGCACAGGGTCACGAGACCGGCGACCGTGGCGACGGCCCCGATCCGAAGCGAGCGCCGACTCGGCGCTCCCGAACGCTTGAGCATGGGTTCCTCCCCGGGAGTGGTCCGGCCACACGAGGCGTGCCGCCGCAATCGCTCGCTGACCCTACGGGCTGGGCCGGATACGGTCAAAACCGGTTCGCCCGGGTTCGGCGGACCGGTCCGGATTCCGCCGGGTCAGAGGCCGGAGACGGCGGTGGGCACGAGTCGGTCGGTGAGCGTGCCGTCGCCGAGCTGGCCGAAGCGGTTGTCGCCCCAGCAGGTGGCCCCGCCGGTCGCGGTGAGGGTGCAGGTGTGGAAGCGGCCGGCCACCAGCGCGGCGACGGTGCCGGTCGGGCCGGAGACGGCGGTCGCCACGAGCCGGTTCGCCGTGGTGCCGTCACCGACCTCTCCGTTGGAGTTCTCGCCCCAGCACCGGGCGCTGCCCCCGGCCAGCCGCGCGCACGAGTGGTTGCCGCCGGCGGTGATCGTCGTGAAGGTGACGCCGCCGAGACCGGCGAGCGCCGTGGGCTGGTTGGTGTTCACCATCGCGTTGTTGCCGACCTGCCCGTAGGTGTTGTAGCCCCAGCACCGCGGGGTGCCGTCGGCGAGCCGGGCGCAGGCGTGGCTCTCGCCCGCCACGATGGTGGCGACGTTCACCAGGTTGCCGCTCGTGTTCTTCACCACGGTCGGAGACTTGATGTAGAGGTTGGCGCCTGCGACCCCGAGCTGGCCCGAGCCGTTCAGCCCCCAGCACCGGGCCGTGCCCCCGGCGATCCGCGCACAGGTGAACAGCCAGCCGCCGGTGAGCGACACCGCATTGGCGAGCGGGGTCGCGCCCGCCATCACGGCGACGGCAACCTGCTGATCGATGATGTTGCCGTTGCCGAGTTGACCCCACTCGTTGTAGCCCCAGCACTTGAGCGTGCCGCCCACCAGGAGCGCGCAGGTGTGGAACTCCCCGGCGGCGATGGCCACCGCGTTGGCGACCGAGAGCACCGCCACCGGCGTGCGGCGATCGGTGCGCGTGTTGTCGCCGAGCTGGCCGTAGTTGTTGTTGCCCCAGCACCGCACTGCGCCGGTGACGAGCAGCGCGCAGGAATGGTCGGCCCCGGTCGCGATGGCCTTCGCTCCGGTCAGCCCCGTCACTGCGGTCGGGACGAGTCGTCGGGTCGTGGTGCCGTCGCCGAGCTGGCCGATGTAGTTCGCGCCCCAGCACTTCGCCGTGCCGTTCGCGAGCAGCGCGCACGTGTGGTATTGGCCGGCGGCGATCTCCACTGCGTTGGTCGGCGCCGTGCCCAGACCCGTCGGGGTCACGGGAGTCGGCTGGTCGGTGAGCGTGTTGTTGCCGATCTGGCCCGAGGTGTTGTCGCCCCAGCAGCGGTCGGTGCCGTTGGCGAGGGTGGCGCAGGTGTGGCGTTCGCCGAGGGCGACACCCGTGGCGTTGTTGATCCCGGACACCGCGACCGGAATCTTCGAGAGGGCGAGCGGCGTCCCGTTGCCGAGCTGGCCGTCGCCGTCGGCGCCGAAGCATTGGGCGACACCTGAGGCGAGGGTGGCGCAGGTGTGGCTGCCGCCGGCCGCGATCGTCGTGGCTGCGGTCATCCCGGCGACGGCAACGGGCGCGGTGCGGTCGGTGAGCGTGTTGTCACCGACCTGACCCGAGCCGTTCTCGCCCCAGCAGCGGGCCGCCCCGTTGGCGAGGAGCCCGCACGTGTGCGATCCGCCGGCGACGAGGGTGGTGATGGTCGTCAGCCCACCGATCACGGCGGTGGGCGCGGTGCGGTCGGTCGTGGTGCCGTCGCCGAGCTGGCCCGAGGCGTTGTCGCCCCAGCAGCGGCCGGTGCCGTTGGCGAGGAGTGCGCAGGTGTGGTGACCGCCGGCCGCGATCGCCGTGGCGGTGGTCAGGCCGCTGACCGCCGTCGGCACCTTCTTGGCGACGAGGGTGCCGTCGCCGATCTCGCCGTCGGCGTTCGCCCCCCAGCAACGGCCGGTGCCGTTGGCGAGGAGCGCGCAGGTGTGGTCACCACCCGCCGTGATCGCCGTGACGGTCGAGAGGCCGGGCACGGTCGTCGGTGTCGTCCGGTCGGTGAGGGTGTTGTCGCCGAGCTGGCCGTTGGTGTTGTCGCCCCAGCACTTCACGGTGCCCGGCGCGAGGAGCGCGCAGGTATGGCGGGCACCGGCCGTGATCGCGAGCACGCCGGTCAGGCCGCTGACCGCGGTCGGCACCTTCTTGGCGACGAGGGTGCCGTCGCCGATCTCGCCGTTCGCGTTCGCGCCCCAGCACCGAACCGTTCCCGCCGGTGCGAGCAGGCAGGTGTGGGCGGTGCCCGCGGCGAACGCCGGCCGCCCGGCTGCGCCCGGGGTCGGCGCGACTGCCGCGGCGGGGCGGACGCCGACGACCGTCAGTGCGGCGGCGCCCATGACGAGGGCGAGGAGGCCCGAGGTCGATCGGAACCTGCGGTGCGGGGCGTCCGTGCCGTTGCGCCTGCTCATCACTCCGTGGTGCTCCTCGTTCCTCGGATGGGCTTCCGTGCCGCGCCCGGGATGCGTCGACTCAGGTGATGGTGAACCGCACGGCGGTGACGCCGAACGAGGTCAGGGGGGTGGCTGCCCGGCAGTCGCCCCCGGCGGCTGCGGCGGCGAGTCCGGCGTTCAGGGTCAGACGTCCGGAGACTCGGCGGCCCGTGAAGAGGTTCGCCCGCTGGGTCACCTCGCCGGAGAACTTCACGATGGTCGTGTGCCCGCTGGTCGAGAGGAACCGGTAGCGCACGGTGGCGCCGGAGACTCCCATCGAACCGGGGCTCGTCCAGGTGATGCGTCCGAACCCGCCGCTCGTCATCGTGGTCGCCAGGGCGTTCTCGCAGCTCATGGGCGCGATCGAGCGGAAGTCCACGGCGACGGCGGCGGCAGTCACGTAGCCGCCGGTGCACGAGGCGAGGGTGCCGTTGAGCCCGATCGATTGGGTTGCCTTGGCGGCGAGGCGCAGACCGGGCGCGACGCTCACCGTCCCGGCTGATCCGACGCAGGTGGTCGTCGCGAAGGCATTGCCGACGACGACGGGGTTCGAGACTCGCGCCGGGCTCTCACCCCGGAGGTTGTTGGCGGTCACCGCGCAGGTGTAGGTGGCGCCGGGCGTGAGCGCGGTTGCGATGACCGGGCTCGCGAGCTGGAGCGGGCTGCCCGGCAATCCGCCGTTGCTCGACGTGCAGCGCGCCCGGAAGCTGATGACCGGCGAGCCGTTGTCGGTGTTCTTCCGCACCACGACCGCGATCCCTTGCGGGAGCGAGATGACGTTGAGCACGGCGGGGGCGGCGGGCGCGCCGACGGTGGCCCGGCCGACATCGGAGGCGGTGCTCGTGCCCCGGGCGTTGGTCGCAGTGACGGTGCAGGTGTAGCGCTTGCCCGTGGTGAGCGCGGCCACGGTGAGCGGCGCGGTAGCCCCGGTCGCCGTTCCGCTCACGCCGCCGTTCGCCGACGTGCACGACGCCGTGTAAGAGGTGACGGCGCTGCCGTTGCTGCCCCCGTTGGCGAACTGCACGCGCAGCGGACCGGTCGCGGCGGCGGTCGGGAGGGGGAGCGCTTCGACGCTCACCGGTGTGGCCGGGGCGGCCGCCGGGACGATCGCGGCTGATGCAGTCGAAGCCGGGCTTGTGCCGATCGCGTTCGTCGCGGTGACGGTGCACGTGTAGGTCTTGCCCGTGGTGAGGGATCCGACGGTGAGCGGCGACGAGGCTCCCGACTGGGTGCCGGGGGCACCGCCGTTCGACGAGGTGCACGTGGCCGAGAAGCCGGTGATGGCGCTGCCGTTGTCGGCGCCCGGTGTGAAGCTGACCTGGATCGCGGTGAGCGTGCTCGTGACGCCCGAGACGGTCGGGGCGTCGGGCGGACCGACCGCGCCGGCGATGCCCGAAGCGGTGGTGGCGAGCACGAGCGCGAGGGTGATGACGACGAGCATGCGCCGACCGGCGCGCCGGGGGCTCCGGGTCCCGTTCGCTCGGCGTGTCGAAGTCATGTCCTGCGGGATCCCTCTCCGGCGCCGGCCCCGGGTGCCCGGGCCGGTGGTCAAGGTGGCAGCGTTCCCTGAGGATTACCAGAGAAGCCGCGGTGAAGTGCGTCGGCGCCACGCGGAAGGGCCCCGCCGAAGCGGGGCCCTTCGCATGGCTCGGTCAGCCGGATGATCAGCTGACGGTGAAGTCGATCGTGGCCAGCGCGAAGCCGTCGATCGGGTTCGTGGCCGAGCAGTCACCACCGTTGCCGATGGCGTCCAGGTCCTCGTCCGTGGTGAACGTCCCGGCAACGGTGTCGCCGCCGAAGATGTTCTGGGCGCTGCCCTGGTTCGACACGACACCGTTGATGGTGCCGCCGGTGTCCGAGGTCCAGCGGAGCTGCAGCGAGATGTTGCTCTCGCCCATGCCGTCCGGGTCGGTCCAGGTCAGGGTGCCGCTGCCACCGAGCGGAACGCTGGTCTCGACGAGGTTGTCGCAGTTGACCTCGGTCGAGGTGGTCACGGTCGCCGAGAGGTCGCCCTCAGCCACGGCGTTGCCGGTGCAGACGAGGCCGTCCGAGGTGAGCGTGTACTGCTGCGGGCCCTTGGCGACCTGCACGAGGCCACCGTTGTCGCCGACACCCGCGTTGTGCGAGAGCTCGAGCGTTCCGCTCGTGCCGCCGCAGTTGGCGGTGTAGACGGCAGAGCCGGCCGACGTCGCCGCCAGCACACCCACCGGAGCCATCAGAGCGACTGCGATTGCGAGTCACGCAATTGCCTTCATGTGAAACCCCCTGAGGTTCATAAGGTTGTCACCACCCCCCGCATTCCCGAGGCGGTACCTGAGTGTTTACTGTGAATTCCCGGTCGTGTCCAGCCCCAACATAGCCGCGAAGTGACTAAAACGGTCAAATGGGTCGATAAATGGTCAGCTTGGCCCAGTGTGAACCCGATCGTGGCCGGGGAAGCCGGTCTCCTGATGATGCCGGGTATGGTCGGTCCTTGTGAGCGAAGCGACCCGGCGCGATCCCTTCGGATCCGCAGTTCCACTCCGCGATCGCTACATCGAACTCGTCAAGCGGGCCGTGACTCATCTGCTCTACCGCCCGATCGACGTCTGGGCTGATGAGAATGCCTACGGCGATAGTGAGGAACTCAGAGAGGCCGTGCTGCGTGAGTGGGCTGATCCGGATTTCGATCCTGCCAACGTTCGGATCGAGGGTCGCGACTACCCCTTGTTCGGCCAAACCATGGTCGGCCTTCAACGTGTCGAGAATGTCCAGTTCTGCGTGGAGTCGGTCCTTGCGGAGGGGGTGCCTGGAGACCTGATCGAGACTGGGGTGTGGAGAGGAGGCGTCACGATCCTCATGCGGGCCATTCTCGAGGCGTGGGACGATCGGAGCCGGAGCGTCTGGGTTGCCGACTCATTTGCGGGTCTCCCTGCGCCCGACGCGGCCTTCCCGGCTGATTCGGGGAGCTTGTTCTACACGCTCGATTCACTGGCCATCTCCCGCGAGGAGGTGGCACGGAACTTCGATCTCTACGGTCTGCTCGACGACCAGGTCGTCTTCGTCGAGGGTTGGTTCAAAGACACGCTCCCGAGCCTGCGGGACCGCACATGGTCGGTTCTCCGGCTCGACGGCGACATGTACGAGTCCACCTATGAGGTGCTTGAGAACCTGTACCCGGGTCTCTCGCCGGGTGGATATTGCATCGTAGACGACTACAAGTTCGAGCCATGTCGCCAGGCTGTCAATGATTACCGCGAAGCGCACGGGATCGCTGAGCCAATCGAGATGATCGACTGGCTCGGCGCCTTCTGGCGCCGAGCGCAGTGACCCGAGCATCTGCGGTAGCGCCACCTATCGGGGGCCGTTAGAGTCTGCGTTTACTGTAACCGTGAAGAGGTTGCCCTGCGGTTAGTG
>JBJSXF010000209.1:0-13935 GCA_046086225.1 Actinomycetota bacterium
GCCCTCGGACCCAAGATGCTGGCCCTGGCCGCCGAGCGGGCCGACGGCGCCCACCCCTACAACGTGACACCCGAGCACACCGCCGGCGCCCGGGCCGCGCTCGGGCCCGACAAGATCCTCGCCGTCGAGCAGAAGGCGGTGCTCACCACCGATCCGGCCGTCGCCCGCGAGACGGCCCGCCGCACGATGGCGATCTACCTCGGCCTGCCCAACTACGCGAACAACTGGCGGCGCATCGGCTTCGACGACACCGACCTCGCCGACGGCGGCAGCGACCGCTTCCTTGACGCGATGGTCGTGTGGGGCGACGAAGCCGCGATCCGGGCCCGGGTCGACGAGCACCTCGCGGCCGGAGCCGACCACGTGTGCCTGCAGGTGCTGTCGACCGACGACCCCTTCGCCGCACCGCTCGACGCCTGGCGTCGTCTGGCCCCCGCGCTCACCGCCTGACGCCGGCGGCCTGACGCTGCGACCCGCACGCGGGCCGGGGCGACCGTTCCCGGTCAGGCGGGGAGGTCGAGCTTCAGCATCCGGATGGCGTTGCCCCGACAGATCTTGTCGACCTGGGCCTGGGTGAGATCCTTCATGATCTCCTGCGCCACCTTCTCGGTGTCGGGCCAGGTCGAGTCGCTGTGCGGGTAGTCGGTCTCGAAGGTGACGTTGTCCTCACCGACCGCGTCGAGGTTGCGCAGGCCGTGAGGGTCGTCGAAGAAGCAGCCGTAGACGTGCTCGTAGTAGTACTCCGACGGCGGCCGCTTCACGGTGTCGACGACGCCGCCCCAGCCCCGGTTGTCCTGCCAGACCTTGTCGGCCCGCTCGAGCACGTAGGGGATCCAGCCGATCTGGCCCTCGCTGTACGCGATCTCGAGCTTCGGGAACCGCTCGAACAGCCCCGACATGAGCCAGTCGGTGAGCGACATGGCCGCATTCATGTAGGTGAGAGTGCTGCCCACAGCCGCCGGGGCGTCGGCCGAGGTCGACGGCATCTTCGACGAGGACCCGATGTGCATGCACACGACGGTGCCGGTCTCCTCGCAGGCACGGAGGAACGGGTCCCAGTGCCCGTCACGGTCGTGAAGCGACGGGAGCCCGAGGAAGGCGGGGATCTCCGAGAAGGTGACGGCCCGGCAGCCCTTCTCGGCGTTGCGGCGCACCTCGGCGGCGGCGAGGACCGGGTCCCAGAGCTGCACGATGATGAGCGGGACGAGGCGTCCGTCGCTGCCTGCGCACCACTCGTCGAGCATCCAGTCGTTGTAGGCCTTCACGCAGAGGTCGCCGAGCTCGCGATCCTTGCGTTCGGTGAAGGTCTGGCCGCAGAACCGGGGGAAGCTCGGGAACGAGAGCGAGGCCTCGACGTGGTTGACGTCCATGTCGGCGAGGCGGGCCTTCTGGTCCCAGCAGCCCTTGCGCATGTCGTCCATCGTGATCGGACTCACGGTGACCTCTTCACGCGGGTAGCCGGCTGCCGCGCTCAACCGGGTGAGCGGCGACTGCAGGTCCTCGACGAGCCACCAGTCGCACCAGGTGCCGTCCTCGTTGACGCCGGCCTCCTCGTAGGAGAAGACCCCGCCCACGAACTGCATGTTCTTCACCTTGCGCCGCTCGATGCGGGGCCCGACCTCGCGCAGCCGCTCGGGGAGACGGTCCTGCCAGACGTTCGGCGGCTCGATGACGTGATCGTCGACCGAGATGATGGGGGGAATGACCGGCGCCATGGCGGCGAGGCTACCCCCAGGCCGCGAGGATCTCGGCAGTGGAGGCGAGGGTCGCGACGAGGGCCAGCGTGTTGTCGAGCACGGCCCGGCCGTACTCGGGCGGCACCCCGGCGACCGCATCGGTGACGAGCACGCACTGGTAGCCGCGGTTGACCGCGTCGAACGCCAGGTCGGTCATGCCGATGTTGAGCGACACACCCACACCCACGATGGTCGTGATGCCCAGGTTGCGCAGCACCGGATCGAGCTGGGTGCCGGTCATCGGTCCGAGCCCGTGCATGCGGGGCAGGAGGATGTCGGTCGGCTCGACGCCGATCGCGTCGGGGACCCCGACGGCCGCCGTGCCCGGGGTCATGCGCACGGGCGACTTCAGGATGCCCGCGAAGAGCCGGGCGTTGCGGTTCGCACCCTGACCGTCGACCCTCGTCTCGGCCGTGCAGTGCACGACGGGAACGCCGAGCCGCCGGGCCGAACGGGCGAGCGCCGCGCAGTGTCCGATCAGGTCGACCGCAGCGGCCGCTTCGGCCAAGGCCGGGAGCGCCGACGGCTCACCGACCACGCCGTTCTGCACCTCCTGGAGCACGAGCGCCGTGTGGTCCGGAGCGACGAGCGCCGCGAGGTCGATCGGCATGGGCGGACGCTAGCCCGGTGCGGGCGAGCCGCCGGGGCTCACGCGAGCCGCGGCGCGAGCTCGTGGAAGTGCTCGGCGATCTCGCGTGCGCACTCCAGGAACACGTCGATATCGCCCCCGGCCGGATCCTGCACGTCCTCCCAGGGCGCGAGCACCGCGTCGTGGAGCGCCAGCGTCGCGACCCGATCGGCGAACGGCGTGCCGCCGGGCGGCAGGTCTCGGGCGAGGCGCTTGAGCGTCGCCGTGCGCATCGCCGCGTCGGGGTGGACCCGGCGCATCCAGGCGACGTGCTCGCGCGCCAGAGCGATCACGAGGTCGGCTCGCTCGAGCTCCACCGCGGTGGCCTGCCGACTGCGGTGATCGGGCACCTCGAGCCCGAGGGAGGCGATGGCGTCGCGAGTGCGCCAGCTCATCGGCATCCCCTCGATGACGTGCGTGCCCGAGGTCGAGACCTCGAGGTCGGGCACGTGCTCGCGCAGCAACGCACCGAGCATCACCGAACGGGCGGCGTTCCCGGTGCACAAGGTGACGACGTGGAGGGCCATGAAGCGACGGAGCGTAGCGATGAGGCATGATTTCGGCTGTGCCCGCCACCCTCATCCTCCTGCGCCACGGCCAGAGCGAGTGGAACCTCAGGAACCTCTTCACCGGCTGGGTCGACGTCGATCTCACCGATCGGGGTCGCGAGGAAGGGCGCCGAGCCGGGGCCGACCTCGCCCGGAGCGGACTGCGCCCCGATGTGCTCCACACCTCCTTGCAAGTGCGCGCCATCCGCACCGCCGAGCTCACCCTCGCCGAATGCGGGCGCTCGTGGATCCCGGTGCGGCGGTCGTGGCGGCTCAACGAGCGGCACTACGGAGATCTCCAGGGCCGCGACAAGCGCGAGACCGCCGAGCGCTTCGGGGCCGAGCAGCTGAAGGCCTGGCGCCGCTCGTTCGACGTGCCGCCGCCACCCCTCGATCCGCTGCGCCAGAAGAAGCGGTGGGGCTACGACGATCGCTACGCCGCGCTCCCCCGCGACGTGCTGCCCCGCTCCGAGTGCCTCGCCGACGTCATCGCCCGGATGCTCCCCTGGTGGCACGACGCGATCGTCCCCGATCTGCGAGCCGGCGCGACGGTGATGGTCGCCGCGCACGGCAACTCGCTGCGCGGCCTCGTGAAGCACCTCGATGGCATGTCGCCCGAGGCAGTCGTCGACCTCAACCTGCCGACGGGTGAGCCGCTCGTCTACGAGCTCGACGACGACCTGCGGCCCACCACTCGGAAGGGTCCGGGCGGGGTGCGCGGTCGGTACCTCGACCCGAAGCGGGCGTTGGCCGGCGCCGCCGCCGTCGCCCGGCAAGCGGGCTGACCCCGGGCGATGCCGCTCACCGACGCCGAGCAGCAGGAGTGGCGGGACCGCTTCCGCGAGCTGCTCGTCGGCACCAACTTCATCCGCACCCTGGGCATCACCGTCGAGGAGTGGTCACCCGACGGCGTCGCGCTCCGCGTGCCCTTCGCCGAGCAACTCACGAACGACGGCCGCGAGTACCACGGCGGCGTGATCGGGGCCCTCGTCGACACGACCGGGGCCGCTGCGGTATGGGCCGGCCACGACTTCGACAAGGGGCTGCGGGCCTCGACCGTCTCGATGACCGTCAACTACTGCGGGCGGGCCCGCGGGGATCTGGTCGGTCGGGCCCGCTGCGTCCGCCGCGGCCGCGATCTCTCGTTCGCGGAGATCCGGATCGAGGATGAGGCCGGGACCCTCGTCGCCACCGGGTCGCTCGTCTACCGCATCGTCGCCTGACCCTCCCCTGAGGTCGCAACCCCGCCCGTCATTGCGGCCCGCGCCGGGTCGTCCCTACCCTGCCGATTCGTGACGGCCGCGACGGTGACCGGGCTCCCGGAGCCGAGCGGTCCCGTGGCCGCCGCGCGGAGCCGGATAGGCGAGCAGGCCCGGGCCGCGGGTCGGGCCGTGCTGCCCTGCCTGCTGATGGTCGTGGGCGCCGCGTTCGCGTGGCCCGAGGTGCAGCCCGAGGTCTACCTGATCGGCCTCATCAGCGGTCTCGTCGTCGGGCTCATCGCCCTCGCGATCGTGATCGTCTACCGGGCGAACCGGATCATCAACTTCGCAGCCGCCGACATGGGTTCGGCGCCGGCCACCCTCGCCTTCCTGTGCTTCGCGGCCTGGGGGTGGCCCTGGTGGCTGGTGAGCCTGCTCGGCCTACCGCTCGCCGCCCTCCTCGGCGCCGTCGTGGAGTTCGCGTTCCTGCGCCGCTTCGCTCGGGCCCCCCGCCTCATCGCGACGGTCGCGACCATCGGCGTCGCCCAGATCTTCATCTTCCTCACGATCCTCATGCCCTCGTGGTTCCCGGACACCGACGCGAGCAGCTTCCCCTCGCTCGTCTCGGGCCAGGTCACGATCGGTGACGCGGTGTTCGGCGGCGCCGACCTCAATGTCCTCGTCGTCGTGCCTCTCGTGCTGGTGGGGCTCGTCGCCTTCTTCCGCTACAGCGTCACCGGCGTGGCGATCCGGGCCGCGGCCGAGCGAGCCGACCGGGCATCGCTCCTCGGCATCCCGGTGCGCCGACTCCAGCACGTCGTCTGGGGGCTCGCCGGCCTGCTCGCCTACCTCGCGATCTGGCTCCGCTCGGGCTACCAGGTCCAGAACCTCGGCGGCGCGCTCGACCCGACCCTGCTCCTCACCGCGCTCGGCGCCGCGGTGATCGGCCGGATGGAGCGCATGCCCACCGTCGTGCTCGCGGCCATCGGACTGAACATCGTCGACAGCGCCGCGTTCACCCACTTCTCCTCACCGGCCTACGGCGCGGCCATCCGGGCCGCGATCATCGCCGTGGCCCTGCTCGTCCAACGGGCCGATCCCGTCGGCCGCCTGGCCGAGGCCGCCACGTCGACCTGGCAGGCGACTCAGGAGATCCGCCGGGTGCCGGCCGAGCTCCGGGGCGACCGGACGGTCCGGGTCGGTTACGGCCTGTTGGCGACGGTGATCATCCTCGGCCTCGTCGCAGTGCCGACCTTCGGATCGGTCGATGTCGTCAGCCAGACGACCCTCATCGCCATCTTCGCCATCGTCGCCCTCTCGCTCGTGATCCTCACCGGCTGGTCGGGTCAGGTGAGTCTCGGCCAGATGGGCTTCGTCGGTCTCGCCGGAGCCGTCACCGGTTCGCTCACCACTCGCGCCCACTGGGACGTGAGCCTGGCCCTGCTCGTCGCCGGTCTGGCCGGTGCGGCCCTGACGGTGCTCGTCGGACTCCCGACGCTCCGGGCCCGCGGCCTGGCCTTCGCAATCATGACGCTCGCCTTCTCGGTGGTCACGAGCAGCTACCTGCTCAACCCGGGCTATTCACCGGTGCGCGACCTGCTGCCCGATGGGCCGGTCGACCGCACCCGATTCCTCGGGGTGATCGACATCGGCACCCCCACCCGCTTCTACGTGCTCACCGTGGTGGTCCTCGTCGCCACCCTGGCGATGGCGTACAGCCTGCGCCGCAGCCGAGTCGGACGAGTGCTGGTCGGCGTTCGGGACAACGAGCGGGCGGCCCAGGCCTTCGGGGTCGGACCCCGAGGCGCGCTCATCACGTCGTTCGCCGTCTCCGGTTTCCTCGCCGGCATCGCGGGCGGGCTCTTCGTCCTGCAGCAGGCCGCGCTCGACGCCTCGAACTTCTCCGCAACCGAGGGCCTGCGCGTCTTCTCCGCCGTCGTGGTCGGGGGCCTCGGCTCGATCGGCGGTGCCGTGCTCGGTGCCGCGTTCGTGAAGGCCACCCAGTACTTCATGCCCGCACCCTGGGACTTCCTCGCCTCGGGGCTCGGGCTCCTCCTCGTGCTCCTCGTGCTGCCCGGCGGACTCGGCGCCGCGTGCGGCCGCCTGCGCGACGAGCTCCTGCGCTTCCGGGCCCGCCGGGCCGGGATCCGGGTGCCGAGCCTCCTCGCCGACACCCTCGTCACCGACGACGACGGCGCCGAGCCCGGACCGAGCATCACCGGGGCCGAGGCCACCGCCGCCGCCGTGGCGGGCACCGCCCACGCCGACGACGTGACCGGAGTCGTGGACTGACGTGAGCGAACCGACCACTGCCCCGACCCGCCGCCGGTTCCGCTCACCCCGGCAGTACTTCGCCGAGCTCACCGCGGGCGAGCCGCTCTTCCCCCTCCTCGTCCTCTTCGGACTCAACGCCGTCGACGAGCTCGACCGCACGGTGTTCGGCGTGCTGACCCCCGATATCGCCGAGGCCTTCGGTCTCTCGCTCGGCCAGATGGGCGCGCTCGTCGCCCTCACCGGGATCGCGAGCCTGCTCGTCGAGGTGCCGCTCGGCTACTCGTCCGATCGACTCCCCCGCGCCCGCCTGGCCATCGTCGGCGCCGCCATCTGGGCGCTGTTCGGTGGGCTCACCGGACTTGCCGGCGCGGTCTGGGTGCTCGTCGTCGCCCGCACCGGAGCCGGGGCCGGGCGAGCGGTGGTGAGCCCGACCCACAACTCGCTGCTCTCCGACTACTACCCGCCCGAGGTCCGACCGGACGTCTTCGGGTTCCACCGCATCGCGAACGGCGTCGGGGCGTTCCTCGGGCCGCTCCTCGGCGGACTGCTCGCGTACATCTTCGACTGGCGGGTGCCCTTCCTCGTCTTCGTGATCCCGACCCTCGTGATCGTCGCCATCGGCCGCAAGATGCGCGAGCCCGGGCGGGGCCGCTTCGAGCGGGCGGCGTCGGGCGCGGCCGCCGAGGTCATCGACACCGACGAGGCGCCGCCCTCGTTCAGCGAGTCGGTCCGCATCCTCATGCAGGTGCGCACGCTCCGCCGGATCTGGATCGCGCTGCCGTTCACCTTCGGCCCGATCCTCGGCTTCGGCTTCCTGCTCAGCTTCTATTACAGCGACGTCTTCGGGATGAACCAGCTGCAGCGAGGCATCATCGCCGCCGCGACCGAGCCGATGCAGATCGTCGCCATCATCATCGGCATTCCCCTCGCCTCCCGGATGATGCTGAAGGACCCCGGGCTCGGCCTGCGCCTCCTCTCGCTCTTCGCAGTCGGCATCGCCGTCTCGCTCGTCGGCTTCGTGGTCGCCCCGAACATCTGGTTCGCGGTGCTCGCCAACGTCTTCGCCAGCGCCATCGGCGCGCTCCTCATGCCCGGCATCCTCGCCTCACTCTCGCTCGTGATGCCGCCGAAGGTGCGGTCGCTCGGGTTCGCGCTCGGCTCGGTGTTCGCCATTCCCGGCATGGTGTTCCTCGCCATCGCCGCCTCGATCGCCGAGGCGTTCAGCCTCCGGGTCGGCATGCTCGTGATGGTGCCGATCTTCCTCGTCGGCGCATGGATCCTCTCGTCGGCCTCGCTCTACGTGCGCAAGGACATCACCCGGGTGTGGACCTCGACCGCCGCCCAGGCCGAGGTTCGCCTCAAGCGCGAGCAGGGCGAGGTCAAGCTGCTCCTCGTCCGGGGCCTCGATGTGCACTACGACGGCGTGCAGGTGCTGTTCGGCGTCGACCTCGAGATCGACGAGGGCGAGATCGTGGCGCTGCTCGGCACGAACGGCGCCGGCAAGTCGACCCTGCTCAAGGCGGTGTCGGGACTCGTCGAGGCGACGAACGGCGCCATCGTGTTCGACGGCCGGGACATGACGTACGCGCCGCCCGACGAGGTCGCCGGACGCGGAGTCGTGCTGTTCCCCGGCGGGCAGGGCGTGTTCCCGACCCTCACCGTCGCCGAGCACCTGCGGCTCGCGTCCTGGCTCCACCGCCGAGACAAGGAGGCCGTCGCCGCCGACCGCGAGCACGTGCTCGGCCTCTTCCCCATCCTGCGCGACCGGCTCGACGAGCCGGCCGGCAATCTGTCCGGCGGCCAGCAGCAGATGCTCGCGCTCGGCATGGCCTTCATCGAGCGGCCCCGCCTGCTGATGATCGACGAGCTCTCGCTCGGCCTCGCGCCGGCCGTGGTCGAGCAACTGCTGCCGATCGTCCGTGACCTCGCCGCGAACGGCACGACGATCATCCTCGTGGAGCAGTCGGTGAACCTCGCGCTCACGATCGCCCGCACCGCGTACTTCATGGAGAAGGGTGAGATCCGGTTCAACGGCCCGACGGCCGAACTGCTCGAGCGACCCGACGTGCTGCGCTCGGTGTTCCTCGAGGGAGCTGCCGCCGGCCCGGGTCCCGGCACGCCGGAGGTCGGTCCCGACGGCGCGGTCACCGTCCCGACCGTTCCCGCGACCCCGGCAGCAGTTCCGGCGGTCGCGCCCGCCGCCGACGTGACCGAGCTCACCGAACATCCGGTGCGTCTCGGCCTGATCGAGGTCAGCAAGCGGTTCCGGGGTATCGCGGCCCTCAGCGACGTGTCGCTCGAGGCCCGCGCCGGCGAGATCCTCGGCTTCATCGGCCCGAACGGCGCGGGCAAGACGACCCTGTTCGACGTGATCTCCGGCTTCACCCCGGCCGACCGCGGCCGCATCGTCCTCGGAGAAGGCTCCGACGCCGTCGATGTCAGCCGACTCGCCGCCGCCGCCCGCTCCCGACTCGGGCTCGGCCGCTCGTTCCAGGACGGCCGGCTGTTCCCCGGCCTCACCGTCGCCGAGGTGATCGCCGTCGCGTTCGAACGCCACCTCGAGCTCCGCGACCCGGTGGCGGCGGCGCTCCACCTCCCCTGGGTCGAGGAGGCCGAGCACCAGGTGCGGTTCAACGTCGAGCGGCTGCTCGAGACCTTCGGGATCGCCGACTTCCGCGACAAGCTCGCTCGGGAGCTGTCGACCGGGAGCCGCCGCATCGTCGACCTGGCCTGCGTCGTCGCCCACGGCCCGCGGGTCCTGCTCCTCGACGAGCCCTCGTCGGGGATCGCCCAGCGGGAGGCCGAGGCCCTGGGCCCGCTCCTCCTGCGCATCCGGGAGGAGACCGGGGCCACGCTCCTCGTCGTGGAGCACGACGTGCCACTGCTCCTCGGGATCGCGGACCGGCTCGTCGCCCTCGATCTGGGCGAGGTGGTGGCGGTCGGCGAGCCCGCCGAGGTGGTGCGCGACCCCCGGGTCGTGCAGTCGTACCTCGGAACCGGCAAGACTGCAGTCGCACGCAGCGGAGACCGGCTCGGCTGACGCCCGAACCGGCCCGCCCGAACCTGGGGGGAATCCATGTCGATGCAGCAGGCACCCGAGCGGCGGAAGTCGCCCTGGACCCGTTACGTACCAATCATCGCCGTCGTCGTCGTGGCCGGCATCGTCATCGCGGTCTTCGCGGGCGGCGGGGACGACGGAGGCTCGAGCGGCGCGTCGGGACCTAAGCCCAACGCCACGACGGGCGTCGTCACCTACGGCGCAGCGAAGCAGGCGGGCGACCTCGATCAGTACACGTGGCAGGAGCACTGCGATACCGAAACCGGTCGCGTTGCCATCCCGCTCACCGGTGCGCCGCCGTGCGTGAACGTCCAGCAGCCGACCGCGGGCGCCCCGGTGCGCGGAGTCACCGCCGACACCATCCGGATCGGCCGCTACGTCGCCAAGCCCGACTTGCAGGCCGACTTCCTCGCCCGCCAGACCGGTACGTACGACTCGCCCGAGGCCGCGGCCCAGACGTTCGAGAACTACGTCGACATCTACGGCTCGGTATTCGAGCTGTACGGCCGCACGGTCGAGGTGGTGCCGATTGAGGGCACGGGAGGCGGTGCCGACGCGGTCGCCGCCCGCCGCGACGCGGCAACGGCCGAGGCGAAGAACGTCTTCGCGGTGGTCGGCGGTCCGATCCAGGCCAAGGAGTTCAGCGAGGAGCTGGCCCGCCGGAAGATCGTGTGCATCGTGTGCACGTCGGCCCAGCCCGAGAAGTTCTACCTGGACAACCAGCCGTACGTGTGGCCGCTCGGACCGACACCCGACCAGACCGCCACGATGGTGACCGAGCTCATCGAAAAGCAGTTGGTGGGCAAGCCTGCCCAGTACGGCGGTCCCGACGTGAACGGGAAGCCCCGCACGTTCGCCATGCTGACGTACAACACGCCCGACGGGCAGTTCACCTCCTCGTGGGACGACCTCGAGCGCAAGGTGAAGGCAACGGGCGCCGACCTGAAGGCCCGCATCACGAACTACCTCGACATCCCGAACCTGGAGCGCGACGGCCGCCTCGTCGCCGCCAAGTTGAAGGCCTCGGGGGCGACGACGATCATCTTCACCGGCGATCCGATCACCCCGGCCTTCTTCACGAAGGAGATGACGAAGGCGGGCTATTTCCCCGAGTGGGTGATGGGCGGCACCGTCTACGCCGACACCAACGTGTTCGCCCGGTCGTTCGACCAGGAGCAGTGGAAGCACGCGATGGGCATCAAGCTCACCCCGGTCGGGATCCCGAAGCCCAAGCAGCAGGCGTACACGCTGCACGAGTGGTGGTTCGGCACCCCGCCGCCCGCCGAGAACGCGTTCGCGGTGACGCAGGGCAACCTGAACCTCCTCTTCCTCGGCTTGCAGATGGCCGGCCCGAACCTGTCGCCCGACACCTTCGCGGCCGGAATGCGCTCCCTCGGACCGGGTTCGTCCACGGAGGAGCCGGTCATCACCCCGATCGTCACGTTCGGCGACTGGGGGTTGTGGCCGGGAACGACGGTCGACACCGGCGGACTCGACAATGCCGGCGTCATCTACTGGGACCCGGAGGCGACCGGCACCGACGAGACCGGCGCCGAGGGCAAGGGCATGTACCGGGCGCTCGAGAACGGCCTCCGGTACCTCACCGGGCAATGGCCGACGAAGCCGCTACCTCTCTTCGAGCCCGAGGGGACGGTCACCCAGTACCCGCTCGACGACATCCCGCCCGAGTTCGTGCCGCCGGTCGTACCCGTGCCGCCCGACGCACCGGCCGCAAAGGGCTGACCCCCGCTTCCCGTTACGCCTTGCGGGGGACGGGCACCCAGCCCTCCCCCGCGACGTAGCGGCGCACGACCCGCGCCGGCACGCCGGCCACGACGCTGAAGTCGGGAACCTCGATCCCGGTCACGATCGCACCGGCGGCCACGACGACGTGCTCGCCGATACGCGAGCCGGGCAGCACGACGCTGCCGTGCCCGAGCCATGACCCCGATCCGATCGACACCGGCTCGTTGCGCCACATCTGCGTGCCGATCGGCAGGTCGAGATCCTCGTACCCGTGGTTCTGGTCGGTGATGTAGACGTAGTGGCCGGTCCAGATGTCGTCGCCGAGCACCACCCGCTCGTGGGCGACGATGCCGATGCCCTTGCCGAGCATGCAGCGGTCGCCGATCGTGATGATCGGATCGCCGACCAGGTGGGCGTGGATCGGCATGCCCGCGCTCACACTGGCGAGGGGGCCGATCGTGGTGCCCGCCCCGACCTCGATGCGCCCCTCACCGAAGATCACGGTCGGCGGGAAGGCGATCATGCTCCCGGCACCGAAGCGGGCGAACCGCCGGGCCCGGCGGTGGCGCGGCCCGACCGATCCGACTTTCGCCATCCCCGCCCACGCCGACTGCACGACCTCACCGAGGAGGCGGCCCGCCTCCCGGGCGAACGGATTCGGGGTGGGCCGGCCGGGAGTTGCGGGCATCGTGAGAGGATAGGAGCGTGCCTGCTGCGCTGCCCATCCGCATCGGCCTGCTCTACGACTACCCGCAGGCCGACGATCTGTTCGTCCGCACGCTCCGCTTCGGCATCGCCGAGTCCGCCGATCGCATCGACCGCGAGGTCGAGCTCGTCGAGCGCCCGGCCCGCGGTCTGCCGGGCGGGAGCGAGGCCGAGATCGTGCGGACCGTCACTGCGCTCATCGCCGACGACGTGCTCGCGATCGTCGGGCCCTCGATCTCCGACAACGCGCTGATCGCGGCGCCGCTCTGCGACGCCGCCCGACTCCCGGCGATCAACTACTCGGGCGGCGAGCGCACGCGGTCGGAGTGGATGTTCCACTACCCGGTGGGCTCGCTCGAGGAAGAGCCGCTGCTGATCGCGGAGCGGCTCGCCGCACGCGGCTTGCGGCGCGTCGCCGTCACCTACGACCGCTCACCCGTCGGTCGGCGCTACGCCGAGTGCTTCGAAGCGGCCCGGGCTCGCCTCGGCCTCGAGGTCACCGCCACGGCCGGACTCGCGCCCCTCACCGAGGACGCCGGCGCCGAGGTCGAGCGCCTGCGGGCCGGGGCGCCCGACGCGCTCGTGTCGCTCGGGCTCGGCGTGGCGTCACACGCCGTCGCCGTCGCCCGCCGCGCGCTCGATTGGGCCGTGCCCGTCGTCGCCAACTCGGCCCTGATGTTCGGCTACGCCCGCCCCGACTGGCGCGAGGACTTCGCGGGCTGGGAGTACGTGGATACCGTCGCCGACGACAACCGGATGCGGGCCCGACTCGCCAAGCACGACCGGCGGGCGGCGGGCGGCCCGATCGGCTGCGCGGCCTACGACATCGGGCGTCTCCTCGGAGAGGCGATCGCCCGCTGCGATCACCTCACCCGGGCCGGGCTCGCCGACGCGTTGCGCTCGGTGAAGCGCCTCCCCGCCGCGAGCGGTCGGGAGGGCACGCGCATGGGCTTCGGGGTCCGCGATCACGCGGCACTGAAGGGCGAGTACCTCGTGCTGCGCACCTGGCGCGACGGTCGCACCGAGGAGGTCTGAGCCGCGTGGAGATCGACAGCAAGGTCGCCATCGTCACCGGCGCGTCGCGTGGCGTGGGGGCCGCCACCGCCGAGCTGCTCGCCGCGAGAGGTGCCCGGGTGGCGTGCGCGGCCCGGTCCACCGAAGCCGCACCCCAGCCGATCCCGGGGACGCTCGACGCCACCGTCGGCCGCATCCGGGCCGCCGGAGGCGAGGCGATCGCCGTGCCCACCAACCTCGGCCGGGACGACGACGTGACGGCGATGGTCGATGCCGCGATCTCCACCTACGGCGGGGTTGACATCCTCGTGAACAACGCGGCCATCACCTTCCCCGGCGATCTGGCGATGGAGCCGAAGCGCTTCGACCTCGTCATGCAGGTCGATCTGCGGGCTCCCCTGCTCGCGCTGCGGGCGTGCATCCCCTCGATGACGGCGCGGGGCGGCGGGGCGGTCGTCAACGTGTCGTCGGTCGCCGGGCTCAACTACATCCCCGGCCTCATGGCCTACGGGATGGCCAAGGCCGCGCTCGAGCACCTCACCGTCTCGGCCGCCCACCAGCTGGCACCGGTCGGCATCGCGGTGAACGGCTTCCGCATCGACGTGCCCGTCGCGTCGGAGGGCTTCGTGTTCAACCTGCCCGATGTCGACCACTCCGACTGGGAGCCGTCGGAGGTCGCGGCCGAGGGCATCGTGTGGATGATCGAGCAGCCCGCCGCGTGGTCGGGCCACAACGAGGGGATGGCGGCGTTACTCGCCGAGCACGGGATCATGGCCAGCCGGGCCGTGCGCCCGCACACGCAGTCGCCCGATCTCGTCACCCGCACGCACCTGCGCCCCCTCGGGAGCGGGTGAGGGGCGTCGGCGCCGGCCGACGCCCCCGACCGATCTAGCCGAGGCGCTCCACGATCATCGCCATGCCCTGGCCGCCGCCGACGCACATGGTCTCCAGGCCGTAGCGACCGCCTTCGGTCTCCAGGCCGTTGATGAGCGTCGTCATGATGCGGGCACCGGTCATGCCGAACGGG
>JBJSXF010000210.1:0-16285 GCA_046086225.1 Actinomycetota bacterium
CGGCTTCCCCCGCACCATCCAGGACGTGTGGGACCACGCCGACCTCGACGAGGTTCGCAAAGAATGCCGGGCCCAGATCGAGCGGGCGATCTACTGGGGCTTCGACGCCTCGCACCTCGACTCCCACATGGGCACGCTGCAGTTGCGCGCCGACTTCTTCGACGTCTACGTGGAGATGGCGATCGAGTTCGGCCTGCCGTTGCGCATGGCGGGTGCGACTGCGGAGACGCTCGTCGGGTTCCCCTACCGTCGGCTCGCCGCCGAGGAAGGTGTCGTCTTCCCCGACCACTTCGTCTACACGCGCGTCGGATCGCGCCGGGAGATCGAGAAGACGCTGTTCGACCTGCGCCCGGGGGTCACCGAGGTCTACCTCCACCCCGCGACCGACACCGACGAGCTGCGGGCCTCCCACCCCGACTGGAGCCGCCGGGTCGAGGACCACGCGCTGCTGACCGCCGACCCCGCCTTCGCCGACCTGTTCGAACGGGCCGGCGCGACGCTCATCGGCTACCGCGAGCTGCGCGAGTTGCAGCGCGCCGGAGCGTGACGCCCGCCGACCTGGCTGCGCTCTTCGCGGCAGCCCTGCCCGAGGAGAGGCTCACCGCCGACGAGCTCTCCCACCTCTGCTTCGGCCCCGGCGACGAGATCATCGGCGACGTTCGGGGGGCCGCCACGCTCCAGGTGCACGAGTCCGTCGGCGGGCCGGTCGCCTGGCTCACCGCCCTCGCCGTCGATCCCGCCGAGCAGGGGCACGGCCGCGGACGCGAGCTCGTCACCGCCGTGGTCGAACGCGCCCGGGCCCGCGGCGCCCGCCGACTCGAGCTGGCCGCGGCGGTCCCCCGTTACCTCTGGCCCGGGGTCGACCTCGCCAACACCCGGGCGGGCATGCTCGTCGAGGCCTGCGGCTTCCGGCCCGGACTCCTCGGGATCAACATGGCGATCCCGACCGGATTCCGCCGTGAGCCGCCGACCGGCGTGCTCGTCGAGCGCGAGACCGGCGCCGGGGCGCACCGGTTCGCCGCCGACCGATTCCCGCACTGGGTTCCCGAGCTCGACCGGTCCGTCGCCCTCGGTACGACGTTCGCGGCCCGCGATCGGGACGGCGCCACGATCGCGTTCGGGTGCCACTCGGTCAACCGGGCGGGCTGGATCGGACCGATGGCCACCGATCCCGACCGGCAGGCGACCGGCGTCGGCTCGGCGGTGATCGCGGCCGTCTGCGCCGACCTCGAGCATCGCGGCTTCACCGAAGGCGAGATCTCGTGGGTGAGCAACCTGCGCTTCTACGGCAAGTGCGGCGCCCGCGTCTCGCGCGTGTTCCTCGGCGGCTCGCTCGCCTGCTGACCGCCGCTCAATCGGGCAGCAACCGGCCGACCGCGAGGACCGGGCTCCGACCCGACACGAGCGGCAGCACCCGCAGCAGCGCACCGGGGTCGCCGGAGACCTTCACCTGACCCCGCATGAAGCCCACCGAGAGGTCGAGGTCGCCGGCGGCGAGGGCATCGGCATCGGCCGGAGTCGCGGTGAACGAAACGTCGGCCGGCTCGGGCGCCCCCCCGTCGCCCCGTGCGCCGACGCCGCCGGTCGGGTCGAGTCGGGTCCAGGCCCGGCCCCGTTCGGTGCGCCCGGACGCCACCACGAACTCAACCAGCACCGAGTCGCTCCCGGATCCCGGCGAACAGGTCGTCCTCGTACTCGCCGCCGGCACGGGCGACGTCGACGAGCGACCGCGCGAGGGTGAACTCCTCCCACGGGAACACCTCCCGGATGACGTCGTCGGGCAGCCGCATCCAGAACCCGTTCGGGTCGACCTGAGTGCGGTGCGCGAGCAAGGCCTCCCGCCGCTTGTGGAGGAAGTCACCGACGTCGATCAGGGTCGTGAACTCGTCGGGCCGCTCGGCATCGAAGCCGCGCTCGAACCACGACGTGTACGGGCTCTCCTCGCCCCGACGTTCGAACGCGGCGTGCAGCGCCCGCACCCGGGCCGCCGACCACGACACGTAGTAGAGCTTCAGGGGCGACCACGGCTCGCCGAGTTCGGGGTAGGCCTCAGGGTCGCCCGCCAGCTCGAACGCCGGGCCCGAGATCTCGTGCACCCGGATGTGATCGGGGTGCGGGTAGAAGTGCCGGTCGTCGCGGTAGGTGATGATCACCTGGGGTCGCTCGGCCCGGATGATGGCGACCAGGCGGCCGACCGCCTCCTCGAGCGGGGCGTTGGCGAAGTTGTCGGCCCGGGCGTTGGGCTCCGTATCGGGCATGCCGCTGTCGTGGTACCCGAGGAGGTGCAGCGCCCCGTAGCCGAGCACCCGTACGCTCTCGCGCAGCTCGGCCATCCGCAGCTCGTGGAGTTCGGCCGCAGTGGCGGGCGGCGGTACGGCCGGGTTCAGGATGTCGCCCGCCTCACCCCCGGTGCAGCAGACGAGGACGTTGTGCACGCCTTCGGCGGCGTAACGCGCCGTCGTACCTGCACCCTTCGACGCCTCGTCGTCGGGGTGGGCGTGAACCTGGAGCAGGGTGAGGCGGTCGGCCACGACTGCGACCCTACCGGGCACCCTCCAGGCGGACGATCCCGACCTCACCGATGCCGCGCAGCCGCCGCGATCCGAGATCGGTCCAGCGGAAGCGGTCATCACCGAGGGCAGCGCGCAGGTCGCTCGGGGCGAGCGCGGTGTCGGGGTCGGCGAGCTCGGCGAGCCGGTGGGCGAGGTTGACGACCGGGCCGTACACGTCGCCGGCGTGGGGCACCACCGGACCGGCCGCCACCCCGACCCGCACCGGGAGTAGCCCGTTGCCCTCCCGCCCGAGATCGCGCAGGGCGAGCGCGATCTCGGCGGCCCGGTCGGGCAGGGCGACGAACATCACCTCGTCGCCGATGGTCTTCACGACCCGACCGCCGCCGGCACTCACCGTGTCGAAAGCCTCGGCGTCCCAGCGGGTGACGAGCTCGGCCAGCTCGTCGACCTCGAGCCGGGCGCTCGTGGCGGTGAAGCCGGCCAGGTCGGCGAAGCCGACGCCGATCGGGAGATCCGGCGTCGCCGCCAGCGCGCCGCGCACCCACAGCGCAGCCCGGAGCTGCATTCGGTGCTCGTAATCGATGAGCGCCGAGAGGTCCTCCCAGCGCACGAGCTCGGAGAGCATCAGCGCGACTTCCTCCGAGGTGAGACCGGTCTCGCCGAGCCGGGCGACGAGCTCGAGGAGCGCCTCGGCCTCGACGATCGCGATGCGCGCCATCGCCGCGCTCACCGCCTGGATCTGCTGTACGAACGACTCGGGAGCCACGTCGGCGACCGCGAGCCGTTCGGCGAGGAGGCGCGCTGCGGCGAGATCCCGCGCCGTGAACGACGTCGCGCCCTCGGGGAGATCGGCGAAGCCGAGGGCGCGCCAAAAGCGCAGGAGGAGCTGCTCGTCGAGTCCGGTCGCCGCCGCGAGCGCGGCCGCGTCGTACTCGGGCACGTCGGGCAGGAGAATCCGATCGAGGACGAGCAACGGGAGCCGTCCGTCGCGCGCCGCCCGCTCGATGTCCGCTTCGGTGGCGCCGGCAGCCCGGAGAAAGGCGTGCAGGTCGCGGTTCACCCCGACATTGTCATCGCTAACCTCACTCCGATGGTGAACCTGCCGCGCCCGCACACCCGGACGCAGTGGGTTCTCGTCGGGTTCGCGGGGGCCGTGGGCGCCCTTGTCACCCTCCTGGCCCTCGTCTCCTTCGCCGAACACCGGATCTGGGCGGGCAAGGTCCTCCCCGGGATCGAGGTCGCCGACACCGACGTCGGCGGCCTCTCCGAAGCCGATCTCCGGGCCGCCGTGGACGGGATCGCGAAGGAGCTGCAGACCACGCTGATCAAGGGCCGGACCGCCGACCGGGTCCTCACCCTCGATCCCCGGATCCTCGGCCTGACCGTCGATCGGGAGGCCACGATCCGGGCGGTGACGGGCGCCGGGCGAGACGACAACCCGCTCGCCTCCGGACTGGGAACGGTGCTCCGCTGGTTCCGCCCCGACCGAGTCCGCCCGGTCGTCGCCTACGACCGGGCGAGCCTCGAGGGCGTCCTCGACGGTTGGACTCGCGGTCTGCGCAGCGGTCTGGTCGAGGGCGGCCTGCGCTTCGAGGGGGCTGAAGTCGTGACGATCGACCCCCGACCCGGCGACGGGCTCGACCGCGAGCAGGCCCGCACCCGGGTCGAGACGGCCCTCCTCAGCACCGGCGCGGCGCGCGAGTTCGCGCTGCCCGTCGGCCCCGTCGATCCCGCGGTCGGGGCCGAGGCGGTTGCGGCCGCGGCGGCCCGGGCCCGCCGTCTCCTCGTCGGACCGGTCGAGATCGTTGCGAACGGGAAGCGGGTGCGCATCGAGCCGGAAACTCTGGGCGAAATGCTCTCGGCCCGCCCCGACGGCGAGCGCCTCGCGCTCGTGATCGACCCGCAGGCACTCCGCTCGGCGATCACGCCGTTGCTCGCCGGGTTCGAAACCCAACCACGAGCAGCCGGCTTCTCGGTCAACCCCGACGGCAGCGTGACCGTCGTGCCCTCGCAGGACGGCACGGTCGTCGACCTCGGGCTGACGGCCAACCGGATCCTCGCCGGGGAGCGGATCGCCCGCCTCGCGGTCCGCCGGGTGCACCCCGAGCGGGACACCGAGTGGGCCCGCCGCCTCGGCATCACCCGTCAGGTGTCTTCGTTCACGACCAACTTCACCCCCGGACAGCCGCGCGTCATCAATATCCAGACCGCCGCCCGCGCGCTCGACGGCGCCGTGGTTCCCCCGGGGGCGACCTTCTCGCTCAACGAACACGTCGGGCCCCGCACCCCGGACAAGGGGTACGTGAAGGCGCCGATCCTCGTGAACGACGGCTACGGCGAGGACTACGGCGGCGGGGTGAGCCAGATCGCGACGACGCTCTTCAACGCGGTGTTCTTCGGCGGATACGTCGACGTCGAGCATGCTGCGCACCGCTTCTACATCAGCCGCTACCCGATGGGCCGTGAGGCGACGATCAATTACCCATCGATCGACGTCAAGTTCCGCAACAACACGAAGTACGGCGTGCTCATCCGGGCCTGGTACACCGACTCGTCGATCACCATCGCCTTCTTCGGCAACAACGAGGGCCGGGTGGTCCGCGAGGAGGACCGCGAGATCGTGCAGGAGACCGCGCCGAGCGACGAGCTCATCGAGTGCCCGGTCGAGGACCCCGAGGACGATCCCGACGGCCTGTGCGCGGGCCTCGCCGCCGGCGAGCGGGTCCTCGTACGCGACGGCATCACCGGATACGACGTCCGGTTCGCCCGGGTGATCGAGCAGCCGGGGAAGCCGACCCGCCGGGAGCAGTACTCGGTGCGCTACCCGATGCTGCCCGTGCGCTACCTCGTGGGCACCACACCCGCCACCACGACCACGACGACCCCCCGGCCCGGCCCGTCGACGACCACCACGACGAAGCCGTCCACCACGACAACCCCGACCACGGTCGGCGGCTGATCCGACCGGGCGGGCCCCGCCCGGCCACCCGTCCGACCCCCCACCCCGGCTCGGAATCCCGGCCCGGGCCCCCGGGTCGAACGCCCCAATTCCACGCTTCGCGCTCAAGAGTTCACTCTCCGTACCCGATATCACCGTTCGGGAGCAGGCGTACGGGAGCGAACGAACGGGAATGGACATGGGACACTCGTGGTCTCGAACGCGGTCACGCACGGCTTCAGCACTGCTGGCCACCTTGACCTTGGCCGGCGCCGCAGTGGCGGGCTCGGGCGTCAGCGCCGGGGCCGCCGCTCCGGCCCCGATCGCAGTCGCCGCGGCCAGCAAGGCGGGAGCGATCAGCGCACCGATCTCGGGGATCGCCCCCACCCCGACCGGCGACGGGCTGTGGCGGGTCACCAAGACCGGCCGGGTCTACGCAACCGGCGACGCGCTCTTCCTCGGATCGGCCACCGGGAAGCACGCCCCCGTGGTTGGCATCGCCGCAACCCCGAGCGGTCACGGCTACTGGCTCGTCGGCCGGGACGGGTCGGTCTGGGGCTTCGGCGACGCCGTCGTCGCCGGATCGCTCGCCGGCCGCCGCATATCCCGACCGATCGTCGGCATCGCCGCCGCGGCACGCGGCTACTGGGTCGTCGCCGACGACGGCGGTGTGTACGCCTTCGGTGGCGCGCCGAACCGTGGCTCCACCCGGAACCGCACCCCGCGACCCCGGATCGTCGGAATCGCCGCGAACGCCTACGGCTCCGGCTACCGACTGCTGGCCCGCAACGGCGAGGTGTTCGGCTTCGCTTCTCGGTTCCGTGGCTCGCTCGGCGGGCGGAAGCTCCCGAAGCCCGCCGCGGCGATCGCGACCAACCCTCGCAACGACGGCTACGCCGTCGTCCTCGAGGACGGCACCGTCACCACCTTCAGCAGCGGCTTCTACGGCTCGGCCACCTACACGTGCCCGCGCGCGACCACGATCGGCCTCGCCTACACCGATGCCGCCGCCGGGTACTTCATCGGCTTCGCCAACGGACGGACCGATGCCTACTCGCCGACCCACCGCCCCGCTGACTGCGTGCTGCCGCTCGGTGAGCGCATCAAGGCGATGCAGCGGGACCTGCTCGAACGCATCAACCAGGAGCGCGCGGCCCGTGGTCTCGCCCCGCTCGCCTGGGACGGCACCCTCGCCCGCTACGCCTCGGCCTGGTCGAACTCGATGGCGGAGTACGGGTTCGGGCACCAGAACCTCGGATTGCTCCCGATCACCTACCGCTACACGGGTGAGAACATCGCCTCGGGCGACAAGGGCGTGACGGTCGGCTCGCTGCACGCGGCGCTGATGCGCTCCGACGGGCACCGGGCCAACATGCTCGCCCCCGGGTTCACCCACATCGGGATCGGGGTCACGTGCAGTTCGACCGGGAAGATCTTCATCACCGAGGACTTCTCCCGCCCGACCTTCGCCGGCTACCCGCCGCCGTGGGCGGCGACGCCGCCCGCGGCACCGATCGTGCGGAGCGACGCCGGGTCGTTCTCCTGCTGAGCCGGGGACTTCCGGCCCGTCCGGCCGAGCATCCGGGGCCCTAGCGTCCGATGCGGAGGTGAGCGCCGGATGCCGGAGGAGCCGCACCTGCTCGGGGTGCCCGTCGTCCGCTTCCCGACGTGCGGCTCCGACCGGTTGCGACCGGTCGCCGAAGCGGGCGGCAGCGATCTCCACTTCCTGTGCGCCGATTGCGCCCGGTGCCGGCGAGTCGAGCTCGGTTGGGTGCACCGGGTGAATCCCGGCACCTGCCGGGGCTGCCCGGCCCACTCGGTGCGCGCCGTCGCCTACGCCGCCGACCACCCCGCCTGAGCGGCTCCGTCGCGATCGGCCGGGCGCAGGAGGGTGGGAGCCCGCCCGACCTCGAGCATCCGCCGGACGATCCGGCCGTGCCCGTCGGCCAGGCTCCGGTTCCCGGCCAACACCGCGAGATCGGCTCCGAGCTCGTCGACCGAGCCGCTCACGATGTCGACCACGCTGCCCACCCTGGCCTCGAGCCGCATGCGGTGCGGCGGTGGCCCGGCCGATCGGCGGAGGAACTCCCGGGCCCACGCCTCGGTCTCGAACACCGGATGGTCACCGAACGGTGGGAGGTCCTCGGGCGGGAGCACGTGGAGCGCAACCACCTCCGGTCCGCCGTCGGCGCCGAGACGATCGATGAGCGAGGCGAGCGCCGCACTCTCACCCTCACCTTCGAGCGTGACGAGCGCCCACTCGATCGGACGGTCCGTGCTCACCGGCGGCACGGCGAGCACCGCCCCGGGCAGCTCCTGGACCAATCGCAGGGCGACATGCCCGATCGGGCGCATTGAACTCACCGGACCGCGCGTGCCCACCGCGACCGCAACTGCTCCGACCTCGCGCTGGACGGCCGCGATCACGTCGGTGACCCGCGGCTCGGCCGCATCCCGCACCACGATCAGGACCCCGGCCGCCGAAGCCGTGGCCCGGGCCGTCGTCCCCGAGCCGTTCTCGCGGACCTAAACCGCCACCGCCTCGGTGGCGAGCAACCGTGCGAGCCGGTCCGCTGCTTCCAAGACGGGGCGGGCCGTACACCGCGTCACGGTACCGAGCAGGCCGCCCGGTACCGTGCGAACGTGACTTCGGTGCCGCCCGAGACCTGTCCCCGGCATCCCGACCGGATCACCGGCCGCCACTGCACCCGCTGCGGTCGTCCCGCCTGCTCGACCTGTCTGCGCCAGGCTGCGGTCGGCGCCCACTGCGTCGATTGCGTCCGGGCCGAGGCCGGGAGCCCGGCCACGCGGGTCGCCACCCGGGTGCGGCGAACCGATCTCGTGGCGACGAAGTCGATCATCGCGATCACCGTCGGCGCGTTCGTGCTCACCAGCGTGCTCGACGGTCGGGTCGACGGCCGGGGTCGGATCTCGGCCGACCTCGTGCTCTACGGACCGCTCGTGCACGCCGGAGAGTGGTGGCGCCTCCTCACCTCGTCGCTCGTGCACTTCGGCGTCATGCACCTCTTCTTCAACATGCTGCTGCTGTGGATCATCGGCGGCCTGCTCGAGCCGGCCACCGGTCCGTTGCGCTTCACGACGATCTACATCGTGTCGGTGCTTGCCGGATCGGCCGGAGCGCTCATCGCCTCGCCACTCATCCCGGCGGGCGGCGCCTCGGGGGGCGTGTTCGGGGTCGCGGCCGCGGCGACGATCGTGATGCAGCGCGCCGGTGTGCGCTTCTGGGACACCGGCTTCGGACCGCTCATCGTCATCAACCTGGTGCTCGACTTCTTCATCCCCGGCGTGTCGATCGCCGCGCACATCGGTGGGCTCGTCGGCGGCGGGCTCGCCACCCTGGCCCTCATGCGCGGCCGCCGCATGGGGCAGCCGGCGATCGGCGAGGCCGGAGCCGTGCTCGTCGGCGTGATCGCGATCGTGATCGCGTTGATCGCCGCCGCGCCCTGACTCGACACCGATCGCTCACCGGCCGCGCGCACCCGGCTCGGCATCACTCGGCGGGCAGCAGCTCCACGGTGCCGGTGTCGTCATCGGCAATGAGCCGGTAGCCGCACTGCCGGGCCAGCTCGGCGCGCCCCTCCCACGGCCCGGTCGCCAGGATCTCGTCCCCCGCGGCCAGGCGGATCCGCCGCGGTCGGTAGAAGTAACTGCCATCGCGCCGAATGGCGAGCAGGTGGAAGCCGGTGTCGTCACCGACCCGGCCCGAGGTGATCTCCTCGCCGTCGAGCGCGCTGGCGGCGGCAACCGGGAACTGCACGAAGACCTCATCGGTGTCACCCAACGCCGCCGCGAGCACCGGATGCATCTCCTCCTCGGCTTCGACCAACCACACGAGCTGCTGGGCCGCGTCACCGACCTCCTCCGACGCGTTGCCCAGGTGGAGCAGGCCGCGTAGCCCGGAGGGGTCGACGGTCTCGGCCCCGGCCCGCAGCACCCAGAGCTCGAGCTGCTCGCACATCTCGTCGAGCCGGTCCTCGAGCTGGCTTACCTCGGCGGCCAGACCCTGATCGGCGAGGAGGAGCGCGCTGTACGCGAGCCCCACCGCTGCCTCCGAGACGTTTTTCATCTCGACGAGCACGTCGACCGCTCGGTCGAGGTCGGACAGCGCCGGGGCATCGGTCGGCGCTGCGGGCCGCCACTCGGGAGCCCCCGCAAGCTCCCGCACCTCCCCGATCCCCTCGGGTGGACCCCGCAGGATGAGCACGTCCTCGGCGAGCGCGAGCTCGTCGCCGTCGGGATCGACGACCCAGTCGCGCCCCCGCCGCAAGGCCACCACCCGCATGCCGGTGTCCGTCGGCAGTTCGGCCGCCTCGAGCGTGCGTCCGGCGAGCCGGGAGCCGGGCCGAACCCGCACCCGGTGGGAGACCTCCTCCGCGTTGGCGAGGTCGCCGACCAGCCCAGCCGGGATGCCGAGCCGGTGGGTGACGACCCGCGAAATGTCGACCGCCGCATTGGCGAGCCGTTCGATCGCCGAGACCACGTGGAGGACGCTCGCGATCTGATCGGCGTCGCGCTTCGAGCGGCCGGCAAGCACGCACACCGCCCGCATCTCGTGGGTGAGCCCGGTGAGCCGGGTCTCGAGCTCGCGCACCTCGTCCGCCATGCGCTCATCGGAGAAGAACAAGGCCGCGTAGCCGAGGTCGACCATGAGCTCGGAGGTGTCCTTGGCCTCCGAGAGCATCTCCTTGAGATTGCGGGGTTTGTCGTCCATCAGGCGGTTCGCTCCGGGTCAGGTGAGCCCGAGCGCCACGATCGCCAGGATAAGCGACAGCACGCCGAGCAGGTCGAGGGTCGAGGACACGATCGGGATTCCGTGGTTGTCGGGATCGAGGCCGAAGCGGTAAGTCGCGACGGCGGCGTGGAAGCCGACAAGCACGGCGCCCAGGGTGGCGAGGACGCCCGCCAGCAGGGCGACGCCGAGCATCGCCAGCCAGCCCGGGCTCGCCTGCCCGAGGAGGTGCGCGGCCAACGTCGCCGAGAGCCCGAGGCAGGTGAACACGGGGAGCGCGTAGCACCCGACGAGCATGATGTCCTCGGCGGCATGGCGCAGGCGCGGTCGTCCCTCACCGAGCGTGCCCAGGTGGAGTCGGGTCGACACCCGAGCGGCGAGGATCGAGCCGAGCGACCCGGAATCCTCGAGGAACCCGGGAACGAGCACGAGCAGGGCCGGATAGGCGATGAACGCGTCGAGGCGCCGTTCGATCGTCATGCCCGCAACGAGATCGACGAGACCCGCCGCGACGAGGATCGGCAGCGACTCGACCACCACCCGGCGCAGGATCGGCAGACCGCGGGCTCGGAGGGCCACGACCAGCACGCCGACCGCCAGCGCGATCGAAGCGACGGCAAGTACCGGCGTGAGCACGGGCACGCCGAGGAGGTACGTGGCGAGGAACAAGCTCGGGAGCGTCACCATGTCGCCGGCGGCGGTCACGATGGGCGCCGAGACGTTGTCGAGGTCGAGCTCGCGGCGCGCACAGAACCCCGCGACCGCGACGGTGATGCCGAGGACGACCACCGCCGAGAGACACGCGCCGACGACCGAGACGACCATGAAGTCGAAGACCGAGATCGTCGGGCCGTGCCCGAACGCCACCGACACCACCTCGGCGAGCACCGCGAGTACGGCCGCCACCACCACCGACGACACCATCGCCGCTGCCGCGTTCTGGCCGGCTTCGGTCTCGACCCGGTTCGACCACCGGAACGTGCCCGCGTGGATCTGGGTGCCGAGGCGGCTGCCGAGCGCGCCGAAGACGTTGCCCCGCATGCCGATCGCGGCCGGAATGAGGACGATGAGCCCGGGCAGCGCCTCGAGCGTGCCGGTGATCGAGCCGAGGGTGACGCCGGTGACGAGGCTGCCGACGGAGGAGATCAGGAGCGCGATGAAGCCCGCCCGGACCCCGGGAAGGTCTGCGCGGATGAGCGCGACGAAACGACCGCCGATGCGGCGGGGGGTTCGGGCCATGGGGTACTCGGCGGCTCAGCCATTCGGGTCCCTCCGGAAGCAGCAGAGGTTACCCCGTAGCCCGCAGCGCCGGTTCAGACGGGTAGCGAGTAGAGCTCGGCCGCGTTGTCGTGCAGGATCCGGCGCCGCACCGACTCGTCGAGATGGGCGGCGTGCTCAGCGAGCAGCCGCGGGCTCTCGGGCCAGGTCGAGTCGCTGTGCGGGAAGTCGTTCGCCCACATGAGCCGCTCGGGATTCATGAGCTCAGCGGTGCGGAAGGCCACCCAGTCGTCCTGGAAGGTCAGGTACACGTTGTCGGCGAACCACTCGCTCGGCCGTCGGGAGAGCTCACCCGCGGTGAGCCAGTTGCGGTGCCGGTCGTAGCCGTGGTCGGCGCGGTACATCCAGTGCGGCGCCCAGCCCGCGTCGGCCTCGACGCACACGATCCGCAGATCGGGATGCCGCTCGAACACGGCGCCGAACACGAGGGTGCCGATGATGTCTTGGTTGGCCCGCACGATCGACATGAACGAGTTGAGGCGCGGCCCCCGCACGTGGTCGGCCCCGGGCGTGTCGGAGCGGCTGGTCAGGATGTGGAACGAGGGCGGGAGCCCGAGATCGACGATCGCCGCCCAGAGCTCGTCGTACATCGGGTCGTCGTAGTCGGCCTGGGGCGGGAGTCCGGGGAGCATGACGCCCCGGAGCCCGAGGGCCTTCATCTCCTCGATGTCGCGCACCCCCTCGGCCGGCGTACGCAGCGCGGTCTGTCCGACCCCGAGGAGCCGATCGGGCGCGGTCGCGCAGAACTCGGCGATCCAGCGGTTGTACGCGGCGAAGCACGCGTGCTGGTAGTCGACGTCCCGCAGGTTGCAGAGCAACATCCCGACGGTGGGATAGATGACCTCGGCGATGACCCCGTCGAGGTCCTGGTCGGCGAGGCGGGCGACGGGATTCCAGCCGCCGGGCCAGAGGTCCTCCCAGCGCTTGCCGGTGTCGAGCCGCACCTCCTCGACCGGACGACCGGCCGCAGCCGCGAGCCAGAACGGCACGAGCGACTTCCCGCCGTCGATGAGCATCACGTCCCCGAGGGTGTCGTGGTGGTGCAGACGCGGCGCCCGGTCGCGGAACTTCGGATCGATGCGATCGATGTAGGTGTCGGGCGGCTCGGTGACGTGGGAGTCGGCGGAAATGCAGGGTCCGACGGTCGTGAGCACGGGGCCTCCTCGGGTGGAAGCGTGATTGTCGCACGCCCCGGCGGGGCCGCGCCCGGACCCGTCGGAGCCGGTTCAGCGGAAGTCGCGGGAACGCAGCGTGTCGACCGGGAGGCCGGGGAGGCGGGCGATGCGGGCCGCAACGAGGTTGACCACCCCCTGATGCCGTTCGAGGACCCCCCGCACCCGCAGGGCCGGGGCCCCCCGGGCCACCGGACGGAACCGCTTCCAGACCCCGGGCGGACAGATCACGTTGACGAGGCCGGTCTCGTCCTCCAAGTTGAGGAACACCGTGCCCTTCGCGGTCGACGGCTGCTGACGGTGCGTCACCACCCCGGCCACCTCCACCACCGAGCGATCGGGCCGGTCGCGCAGCTCGGCCACAGTGACGAGGCCGTGCGCCGCGAGCTCGGCCCGCACCAGCTCGGTGGGGTGCTTGCCCACCGAGAGGCCCATCGCCCACAGGTCGGCCCGCACCGTCTCGGCCTCGGTGAGGCCGGGGAGCGCCGGAGCGTCCGCCCCGGTGACGATGCCGGGCAGGGTCTCGACCACCGTGCCGTCGGCCCGGGCCCGGGGACGCGCCGCACCGTACGCGCCCGCCGCCCACAGGTCGGCCCGGCGGGAGCGGCCGAAGCACTGCTCGAACGCGCCGGCGGTGGCGAGCGCCTCGAGCTGATCGACGGTCGCGCCGGTGCGGCGCACGAAGTCGTCGAGGTCCGCGAACGGCGCGACGGCGCGCTCGTCGTCGATGCGGTCGAGGAGCGCGTCGTGGAGGCCGCGCACGGTGCGCAAGCCCAACCGCACCGCGAGGTGCGACGGCTCACCGTGGTAGCCCCGCACCGGCGAGCCCACCGGCGCGACCCCGAGCGGTCGGGGCTCGAGGACCGCGTCGCGGCGCGACGCGTTGCAGTCGGGCCCGAGCACGTGCACCCCGTGCCGTCGGGCGTCGCGCACGATGGTGTGCGGCGAGTAGAAGCCGAGGGGCTGCGCGTTGAGCAGCGCCGCCGCGAACTCGGCCGGGTAGTGGTACTTCACCCACGAGCTCGCGTACACGAGGTAGGCGAAGCTCACCGAGTGGCTCTCGGGGAATCCGAAGGCCGCGAACGCCTCGAGCTTGTCGGCGATCGCGGCGGCCGCCTCGCCGGTGATGCCCCGTTCGGCCATGCCCGCCATGAGCCGCTCGTGCATGCGCGCCATGCGGGCCCGACTGCGCTTGGCCCCCATCGCCTGACGGAGCTCGTCGGCCTCGGCTGCGGTGAACCCGGCGCAGTCGACCGCGAGCTGCATGAGCTGTTCCTGGAACAACGGCACGCCGAGAGTCTTGGCCAACGCACCCTCGGCGAGCGGGTGCGGGTAGTCGACCTCCTCCTCGCCGTTGCGGCGCCGCAGGTAGGGGTGCACCGAGCCGCCCTGGATCGGCCCGGGCCGGATGAGCGCAACCTCGACGACCAGGTCGTAGAAGCACCGGGGCCGCAGCCGCGGCAGCGTCGCCATCTGAGCCCGACTCTCGACCTGGAACACCCCGACGGTGTCGGCCGCGCAGAGCAGGTCGTAGACGGCATCTTCCTGGGGGATCGTCGCCAGATCGACATCTACACCCTCGTACTCGCGGATGAGATCGACCGCGAGGTGCAGCATCGTGAGCATCCCGAGGCCGAGCAGGTCGAACTTCACGAGCCCGGCCGACGCGCAGTCGTCCTTGTCCCACTGGAGCACCGACCGGCCCTCCATGCGGGCCCACTCGACCGGGCAGAACTCGACGAGCGGACGGTCGGCCATGACCATGCCGCCCGAGTGGATGCCGAGGTGCCGGGGGAAGTCGATCACCTCGGCCGCGAGCTCGAGCGCGAGGGGCGGGATCGCGGGCGGCCGGGCATCCGAACCGCCGGCACCCGCGACGAGATCGGCGAACGCCTCGGCCCCACCCGCCCACCGATCGACCCACCGTCCGAGCGCATCAGCCTGGCCCGGGGCGACGCCGACCGCTTTGGCCATGTCGCGCAGCGCGCTGCGGGGTCGGTAGGTGATGACGTTGGCGACCTGGGCGGCCCGGTCGCGGCCGTAGCGCTCGTAGACGTACTGGATGACCTCTTCGCGGCGACGGTGCTCGATATCGAGATCGATGTCGGGCGGACCTTCGCGCTCGGGCGAGAGGAACCGTTCGAAGAGCAGGCCGAGCGCGACCGCGTCGGCCCGGGTGACCCCGAGGGCGTAGCAGACCGCGCTGTTCGCCGCGCTCCCCCGCCCCTGGCAGTAGATGTCGGAGCGCCGGCAGAACTCCACGATGTCGTGCAGCACGAGGAAGTAGCCGGGGAAGCCGAGCTGCTCGATGACGTCGAGCTCGTAGGCGATCTGCCGCTCCGCCTCGGCGTGGTCGGGGTGCGCGGGCGGGTAGCGCACGGCCGCCCCGCGCCGCACGAGCTCGCGCAGCCACGACATCTCGTCATGACCGGACGGCACCGGCGCGTCAGGCAGACGGGGTGCGGCGAGCCGGAGGTCGAACGCGCACGCGGCGGCTATGACCGCGCTGCGCTCGACCGCGCCCGGCCAACGGGCGAAGCGCCGGGCCTGCTCGGCCGGTGACCGCAGGTGGGCGAACGGAGCGGCCGGGAGCCAGGCGTCCATCTCGTCGAGCGGGCGCCGGGCCCGGACCGCGGCGAGGGCCTGGGCGAGCGGACGTCGGGCCGGCACCGCGTAGTGGACGTTGTTGGTGGCGACGACCTCGACCCCGACGTCCCGCGCGCACCGGGCGAGGGCATCGCTGCGGTGCCGGTCGAGCGGATCGCCGTGGTCCCAGAGCTCGACGAGCACGCGGTCGCGACCGAACGCGTCGACGATGCGGCGCAGCGCCCGCTCGGCCGCGGCGGGGCCGTCGCGCACCAGCGCCGCAGGCACCGCGCCCTTGCGACAACCGGTGAGCACGAACCAGCGATCGTTCTCTGCGCTCGGGGCGTGCCCGTGCACGGCCGCGCGGGCCGCGTCGGCGAGCTGGGCGAGCGACACGCGCGGCCCGCCTTTCTCCCCCCGCAGCTGGGCCTCGCTGATCGCCCGGGCCAACCGGGCGTAGCCGACCGGCCCCTCGGCGAGCACCACGAGGTGCTCACCCGACGGATCGGCCGCCCCGGCTTCGGCGCCGGATCCCCCGAGCGTGAGCTCGGACCCGAACACCGTGGGCAACCCGAGCGGCGCCGCGGCCCGGGCCAGACGCACCGCGCCGTAGCACCCGTCGTGATCGGTGAGGGCGAGAGCGGTCAGGCCCAGCCGGACCGCCTCCTCCACCAGCTCCTCGGGGTGGCTCGCGCCGTCGAGGAACGAGAAGTTGGAGTGGCAGTGGAGTTCGGCGTAGGCGGGCGTGCCCCCGCCCCGACCGGCGCCCGGCGCGCCGGACCAGCCTGTTCGTTGCGCCTGCTCCACGGCCATGCCGGCACCTCGCGTCGGGATCGGGGCCGGAGAATCTACCCGAACATACGTTCGATATCCAAGAGCCGGGTCGGAGGGAACGGGGCGACACCCCCGGCGTCATCGGGGGCGACGAAGACGAAGATCGCAACGGCCCGACCCCGATGCCGACAAGCCCCGATCAACGGATCAACGGTCTTCGGGCGGCAGGTCCTCGAGATCGGCCAGGTCACGCAGTCGACCGGTTGCCCGCTTG
>JBJSXF010000211.1:0-5428 GCA_046086225.1 Actinomycetota bacterium
TCGGCCCGGATCGCCGGATCGCACAGTCCCTCCACCCGGTCGGCGAGCGTCGGGCGGGCCATGAGCGCCTTCCACGTCGGGCCGGCGACCGGGGGCACCTGCACGAGCCCCATGAGCGAACCGCTCGGTCGGGTCGTCGCAACCGAGGTGATGCGCCCGACCTGCTCCCGCGTCTCGTTGAGGAAGCGGTCGAAACCCTCGACCACGTGCGGCGCGGTTGCCGGATCGCCACCGACCCCACCGGAGAAGAGCACGTCGCCGCCCCGCTCGGCCATCGCCCGCAGGAGCCGGAACTCGTGCTCGGCCTTGGTCTCGAAGTCGAGCACGGCCTGGAAGATGCCGCCGCCGCCCCGGTTCATCCCGTCGGCGATGGCCAGGTACTCGTCGATGCCCGAGAAGGTGCCCGGCACTTTGCGGCCGTCGGGCACGACGTGCACCAGGATGCGCGAGGTCGAGTAGCCGACCGCACCCCCGGCGACCGACTCCTCGGCGATGGCGGCCATCGCCGCGAGCTCGTCGGACGTCGGCGGATCGTCACCCAGCGCCCGCTCCCCCATGGCGTTGATCCGCACCGCGCAGTGGCCGACCATCCCGACCACGTTGAGGGCCGGGCGCATGGCCTGCACCGCGTCGAGGAACTCGGGGTAACTCTGCCTGTCCCACGCCAGGCCGTCGAGGATCGCGTCGCGGGGGATGTCCTCGACGCTCTCCATCATCTCGGCGAGGTACGGCCGATCCGGCGGCGCGACCGGCGCGAACGTGACCCCGCAGTTGCCGATGAGCGCGGTCGTGACGCCGTGCCACGAGCTCGAGGTCATGTAGGGATCCCACGCGATCTGCGCGTCGAGGTGCGTGTGGAGATCGACGAAGCCGGGAGTGACCGCGAGACCCGTCGCGTCGATCTCGCGCGCTGCGGTGCGGTCGGCGAGGTCGCCGATCGCCACGATGCGGTCGCCGTCGATCGCCACGTCCGCCCGACGCTCGGGGGCACCGGTGCCGTCGATGACCGCCCCGTTGCGGATGATCACGTCGTAGGCCATTGTCGTCCTCCGGTCCGCCGATCCGACCGCCGCAGTGTGCCACGGAGCCCGGGGCGCCGTCACACCCCGTCCAAACCGTCATGCGGATGCCACGGATCTGCGAGTTCTCCGGAATCGTCATCACGATGCACTGGCTCGACCACCCACCACCCCACTTCCACGCGGCGTACGGCGGCGCGTCCGCCACCGTACGCATTGACGACGGTTCGATCCTCGGTGGCGCCCTGCCCCTGTCGGCTCAGCGAGTCGTCACCGCCTGGGCTACCGCCCGACGCGCCGACCTCACCGCGAACCGGGATCGCGCGATGAGACATGAGCCGATCGCTCCGGTCGCTCCCCTTCGGTAGCCTCGGCAACCATGAGTTCCCCCGCTCGCATCGTGGCTGTCGAGCCCCTCGGCGGATACGTGCTGCGCCTGACCTTCTCCGACGGTCTCGTCCGGGAGCTCGACTTCGATCGATCGCTCGTCGGCGGTGTCTTCGAGCCCCTCCGAGCACCTGAGGTCTTCCGTCAGGTCGGCATCGACGCGACCGTCGGCACGATCACGTGGCCGGGTGGCATCGATCTCGACCCCGATGTGCTCCACGGTGACCACGAGCCGGCCTCCGGGCCCGCACCCCGCACCGTCCGCGAGTTCCGTAGCCGGATCGCCGGCTGAACCTTCGGCGCGGCGGATCACCCGCCGGCGACGAGACCGGTGTCCTCCCCACCCGACTCGGCTTCCAGGGCACGGATGCGATCGGTGAGCCACCCGTGCTCCCAGAAGCTCTCGCTCCCGCCGTGGTCGAGCAGGTGGGTGTGGGCGGCGAGGAGCACCGGACGCGCTCCGTCGGTCCCGTCCGCGGCCGCCGCTGCTTCGGCGATGCGGATCGCGAGCACGGCGTCACCGCGTTCGAGGGCAGCCCGGGCCCGGGCGAGCGCGGCGTCCGTCCCGGTGAGCGCGATCAGTTCGGCGAGCGCGGCATCGGCCGAGTCGGGGTAGAGCTCGGTGGTCGATGCGAACCTGAACCAGCCGACGTAGCTCTCCCAGATCGTGCGCACGGCCCACGCCACCTTGCCGTAGCCCTGACCGACGCGCAGCTCGGACGGGAGGGCGATCTCCCGCATGAGAGTCCAGACGTCGACCCCGGCGTTGATGCCCTCGAGCGTCTTCGCGTGCACGTACTCGGTCGCGTCGTGGATGCGCTCGAGGCTCGCGGCAATGAGCTCGGCGCCCCGGATCGGCTCGTGGCGACCGGTGATGAGCACCTCCGGGCGGAGCTCCCGCACCATGCGGTTGGTCGCCAGCTGGGGCTCCACGAACCGGTACTTGTCACCCCGAATCGTGTTGAGGTTCGGGAAGTGCGGGAAGAGCGGCCCGAAGAGGTTGCTCACCAGGGCGATGCGCCGCTCGGGCAGCCAGACGACGAGACAGTCGGTGGTCTCCCCCACCGCGGCGTGCAGCTCGACCGCGAGACCGTCGAGCTGGAGCGCCAGCGACCGCTCGACGAGCACGTCGGGGGTCGGCTCGGCCTGGGTCATCGGCACGCCCGGGTTCTCCTTGTAGATCCGGCGGGCGTCGTCACCGATCATCCCGAACCAGATCCCGGCCGTGCGCATGCGCAACGCCCGGATGCGGGCGTCGTCGGCCTGACAGGCCGGGTTGTTCGCCTGGGCGACGTGCACCGTGCCCGGCTCACGGAAGAGATCGACGCCGCCGAGGTGATCGACGTGCGCCTGGGTCGTGACGATGGTGTGAGTGGGTCCGGGCCGCACTGCGTCGAACACCCGCTTGTGGTGCGGTGCCTCGTAGCCCATGCCGGTATTCACGACCATGCGCCCCGAGTCGGTGAGCACCAGGTACGCCGCAGTCGTGCCCCCCGAGCGGTAGATGCCGTCGGCCACCGGGTGCGCCGGATCGTCGTAGGCCGGTCGCAGCAGCTCCCTGCCGGGCCGGGTGTCGATGAGGTCATCGACCTGCTCCTGGATGCTCACCGGACCTCGATTCCGACGGCGAACGCGTCGCAGTAGGCCCCGAAGCGGTCACGGACCGCCTCGGGGGTGGTGTGGAAGTCGCCCCGCAGGTCGTAGACGACCCGGCCGCCCCGCGACCGCGGGTGCGTCGAACGGTACGCGTCGATCTCCGACCGGGCCCGCTCGGTGAGCTCGATTCCGGCCAGCTCGTAGATCCGGGCGATGGTGCCCGGCTCGTCGTCCATGTACCGGTCGAACGCCACGTCGAGAGTCCGATCGGCGGGCAGCAGAGACCGATCCCGGAGCGAGGCGTCGACGAGCCGACCGATGCGGTCGGTCCAGTAGTCGCGGTACCACTCGGGCCGGGTCTCCCGGTAGAGGGTGCGGGCCCCATAGCAGTTCATCGTGACCGTCGATTGCACGACCGCGACCGGGTCGCGGTGCGTCACCACGATCGTGGCGTCGGGGAAAGTCGCCATGAGCGGACCGATCTGCTCGAGGTGCTGGGGCGACTTGAGCACCCACCGCTCCCGGGGCCGGTACCACTGCAGGATCTGGAGCACGCGCTTCATGTAGGCGTAGTGCGGCGTCTGGTCGTGGGCGAGGTAGTAGTCGCGCCACCGGGGCGCCCGGCACACCCACTCGTGCGTGTACGAGGAGAAGTCGGGGAGCTGGAGCTCGATCTCCTCGTGCACGTGATCGGGCTCCATCGGATGCATGGCCGCCACGAACGGCGCCGCCTGCTGCATCACCGACCAGGCCTGGTCGCACCGACTCCAGCGGGGATCGACACCGTCGGCCGGCACCGCCTCACTCGGATCGGGCACCGGCTCGTACGACTCCCAGAGCGGCAGCGACCGGAAGCGGGAATCGGCAGCGAGGAGGTTGACGAGGTTCGTAGTGCCCGAACGCGGGAGGCCGATCACGATCACCGGCCGTTCGATCGGCACGGCCAGGATCTCGGGGTGCCGATCCAGCAGCGCCCGGACGCGGAGCCGGTTCGCCGCGTACCGCACGCAGTCGCCGAAGAGCACCATGCGCCCGATGCCGGTGCGCTCCTCGTCGTCGTTCACCTCGTCGAGCTGCACCGTGAGACGCTCGCGGAAGTCGTCGGGACCGAAGTCGTCGAGGCCGGTGCGGGCCACCGCCGCCGCGATCACCGCGTCGACCGAGAGGTCGACGGACCGCGACTCGCCGAAGTCGATCGCCGCGCGCTGGATCCCGTTGAGCTCGGGCCGGGCGAGATCGGTGATGCGAATCGCGCCGCTCACGCGTCCTCGCCGACGAGGACCATGACCTTCCCGCAATCCTTCGATCCCTCGAGCAGCGCCAGACCCTGCGCGTACTCCTCCAGGGCGACGGTGTGGGTGACGAGGTGCGAGAGGTCGACGCGCTCGAGCAACTCGAGCGCGTCCTCGAACCGGGGCGGATACTCGAACGAGCCCCGGATCGTGAACTCCTTCATGAGCACGTTCACGTAGTTCGTCGGCACCGGCGCGTAATGGAGGGCGACCACCGACATGCGCCCGCCCGGGCGACCGTGCTGCAGGATCTCCCCGATCACCCGGTCCGCGCCCGAGGCCTCGATGAACGCATCGGTCGCCGCGGTCGGGCCGTAGAGAAACGGGACCGATCCGTGGAGGCGTCTCAGCTCCCGCCACACGCCGACCTCGGCCGGATCGAGCGCGTGCGCCGCACCCAACCCGAGCGCGAGCTCGCGCCGAGGCGCGCTCAGGTCGATCGCCACGATGTCGTCGAGGCCTCGGTCGACGAGCGTTGCGATCGCCATCAAGCCGACCGGGCCGCAACCGAAGACGGCCACCTTGTCGCCCGGTGCGACGTCGGCCTGGTTGACGGCCTGCATCCCGACCGCGAGCGGTTCCGTGAGCGCGGCGACGCGCAGGGGCATCGCATCGGGAACCCGGAAGAGCCGACGACCCTTCGCCACCTCGCGCACGAGCAGCACCGGGGTGAGGCCCCCCTCGTCGGCGCCGGCTCCGATGCGCGGCTCGAGCCCGTCGGCCGGGTGGACCACCACGCGGTCGCCGACGACGACGTCGGTGACCTCGGCGCCGACCCAGTCGACGACACCGGCCAGCTCGTGCCCGAGCGGCATCGGACCGCCGGTGATCCCGCCCATGTGCACGAACGAGACATCGGTGCCGCAGATCCCGCACGCCGCGATGCGCACGAGCGCATCGCGCGGTCCCGGCTGCGGTTCGGGCACCTCGTCGAGGCGGACGTCGTTCGGACCGTGCACCCGGATCTGCTTCATCGATTCGGCACGCTACGGCACTGCGGCACGAACCGACGCCCGATCACACCGCCGGCGTGGGCTCCCACTCCAGACGCGGCACGTCGGACCAGAGCCGTTCGAGCCCGTAGAACTCCCGGGTCTCGGCGAGGAAGACGTGCACGACGAGATCGCCGTAGTC